>NZ_VFMY01000001.1:3693243-4001013 GCF_006715305.1 Arthrobacter sp. SLBN-100 | reverse complement strand
GCGCTTCTGCCCGCCCCGCTGTTCAGGAGCCCGTCTGCGAGATTGTCGGCCCGGAGCTGGGGCATGGTGCGGTGCTCGTCGGGTCCCTGCATCCCCCGGGCGAGGGCCGTGAGCCGGTTCCAGCCCGCTAACGCCTGGTCGGCGGGCAGGTAGGCGGCGAGCCACGCCATGCCGTCCTGCTCCGGCCGGTATTCCACCCGCCGGTCCGCCACACCCTTGGCGTGGCGTTTCTCGATGGATTCGGCGTGATGGCGTTCCCGCCAGTTCCTGGCCTTGGCTTTGAACCGGTACGCCGGTATCTCCCCGATCGGGGCGGCCGTAGGCGGCCTGGGCACATCCGGGTCCAGGAAGTACGCCTCCAGTGCCGCCGCGCCGGCGGAGTCAAGGCCGGCCGTTTCCTCCACCACGACCAAGGCATGCGGCCAGGAGATCGCCCCTGACTGCAAGGCCGAGAGTGTTAGCGGCAACTCCTTGGACAGGGCGTGGGACGCGGCAAGGAAAGCACCCGCTGCCCGTGAACCAAGGGCCAGGAGGGCGCCGATTTCCGCGGCGACCGCCATTTCCACCGCCTGCACCGGCGCGTCCGGCGGCGCGATAGCCTGGGCAGCGTCCGCATACTTCACGGCAGCCCGCGCCTTGAAACCCGCGACCCCCGCCTCCACCACCCGCGCCCCGGCAAGAATGTCCAGGCACCCATCCGCCACACCTGCCAACGGATCAGCATCCGAGAACGCCTCCGAACCATAGCCATCCACCTCGGCATTGAGCACAGCAAGAGCGGCATTGATGTCCTCAAACGCCTTCGCCACCGCTGCCTGTCCCATAAACCAATCATGACAACGGGGTCTGACAATCCTTGCGGTACCGTGGGGGACACCGAGATCCGGAGCGCAAAGTTATTCGGCAGGAGCCCCGGCCAAAGTTAGGCGTCCCGCACCCACCCAACCTTCCCCAACCACGCGCTCAGGATCGGCAGGACCACGGAACTGTGCATCGCGCTGAGGTGGTCCAACCCGGGCAGGACCTGCACATCCCATCCAGCGGCGGTCAGCGCATCACGGTGCGTGGCAAGCGGCTCAGCGATACTTACGCGGACCCCGCCCCACTGCTCGCTGTAGTCGATCTCGTCGTGGGCCCCGGCGAACGCGAGGCGGGACAGGCCGGGCGGCACTGCAGCACCGACGTCGTCGAAATCCTGCAGCGCCTCATAGAGGGTGACGAACTGGCGGGTTTGGGCCTCGGTGGTCTGCACTGTCACTGAGTCCCAGTCCCCCGGCTCCGCCTCGGCAAGCCGAACGGCGGACGGATCAGGCGCCTGAGTGGACGCGGCATGCGCGGCGCGCGTGACCGCAAGCATGCTCCGGTAGGGCCCGTCCCACGGTGGGAAGCCACCCATCACCAGCGCCCGCAGGCGGTTCGTGTGGAGGGCCAGTTGAAGCCCGGCGAGCGCGAGCCAGGAGTAACCGTAGTAGCCAAAATCATCCGCCCCGCCGGCGTCGGCGATGGCGAGGAGGTCAGCAGCAAGGTTGTCCGGGGTTAGGGTCTGCGCGGCAGGGTGGGCCATCCGATGCCCTTCGTAGTCCGCCACGACCAGCCGGTTCGGTCCCGAAAGTCCGGCCACCAGGGCTGGTCCCAGGTCCGGGTCCCCGCCCCATTTCCGCATCATATCGGCGTCATCCGGCGGATAGGGTTCGAGCCTGACCGGAAGCAGCATGGCGGGGCCGTCACCGGTGATGGTGACGGGAATGGTCGAGCCGTCGTGGAGGACAGCTTCAGAGGTAGCGGCCATCGCCAGCCTCCTCGGCGGAAGTGGCATCCCGCCCAGGCCGGACCATCCGCAGTTCCGGCAGGGCCTCCCACTCAGGAGGAAGCAGGCCGCGCTTGCCGTCCGGCTGGAAGCCATGCCTGCGGTAGAAAGCCTGCGCCCTCAGGTTTTCCTCCAGCACCCACAGGTACGCCGGAGACTCCCCGATCGCGGCGCCCAGCAGAGCGGCCCCCAGGCCGGTGCCTTGCGCCCGGCTAAGGAGGTAGATCGAATACAACTCCAGCGGAACGGGGCCATCCCGGTCACGTCCGGGACCGGCGTCGGCAAATCCCACCATCTCGTTATTGGCATCCACGGCGATGACCCGCGGGTCAGGGACATCAAGATGCTTCCGACGGCGGGTCACCCGTTCCGGAATCGCCTTACGGCGGGCGGCGAAAAAGGCCGGAGACAGCAGGTGCGGATAGCACTCCTCGTGCGCCAGCGTGTGCATCAGCACCACGGCTTCGGCATCCTCAGGAGCGGCCTGGCGAAGTACATAGTCCATGCCCCAGCGTAACCAGTGATGCACATCAACCCCTTCAACCCTTGCCCTTCGTGCGCGGCAACAGCATACTTATTAGCAGGACTAATTAGCATTGCTAAGCATTTTCAGGAGGCGCAACGCCGCAGTGACCACAACCAACACCGAGAACGGGCAGGCCACAGGTTCCATCACCCCTGACAACCTGGCCATCGAACTCCGCACCGCCGTGATGCGCACATCCCGCCGCCTCCGCGTGGAGGCAACCGGCGACGTCATCACGCCAGGGCAATACACGGTTCTGGCCCAGCTGAACGGAAGCGGGCCTGCTACTCTCCGCGAACTGGCCGAACGGGAGCACGTGCAGGCCCCCTCCATGACCCGCATCGTCAACGCCCTCGCCGACCAAGGCTTTGTCTCCAGGGCCGCGAATCCCGACGACGGCCGCCAGGTCCGCGTGGACGTCACCGATGCCGGGCGGGCCGTCCTGGCAGAGGCCCGCAACCAGCGCACCGCCTGGCTCGCCCGGCGCGTCGCGGGGCTGAGCGAAGAGGACCGGCTGGTCCTGAGCCGCGCCGCGCACATCATGCAGGAGATGAGCGGCAAATGAGCGCCATGTTCCGAGCGCTGGAAAACCGCAACTACCGAATCTGGGCCGGCGGGGCACTCGTGTCCAATATCGGCACCTGGATGCAGCGGGTGGCGCAGGACTGGCTGGTGCTGACCGTCCTCACCAACCACTCCGGCGCCGCCCTCGGCATCACCACCGGCCTGCAGTTCCTGCCCATGCTGCTGCTCGGCCCCTACGGCGGAGTGCTGGCGGACCGCTACCGCAAGCGCATCATCCTGCTGTGGACGCAGGTGGCCATGGGCGTAACCGGGCTGGTGCTTGGACTCCTGGTGGTGACAGGCACCGCCCAGCTCTGGCACGCCTACCTGGCCGCACTCTGCCTTGGGATCGCCGGCGCCATTGACGCGCCGTCCCGCCAGGCGTTCGTTTCCGAGCTGGTGGGGCAGGACAATATCTCCAATGCCGTGGCATTGAACTCCGCGTCCTTCAACACCGCAAGGCTCACCGGGCCGGCCATCGCGGGTGTGCTGATCGCCTGGGTGGGCACCGGGCCGGTGTTCCTGCTCAATGCGGCCAGCTTTGCCGCCGTCATCATCTCGCTGTTCCGGATCCGGACCTCCGGACTGGCTCCGGCCGTCCAGGGATCACGCGGCAAGCACCAGGTGGCGGAAGGCGTGCGCTACGTCCGCCGGAGGCCCGATCTGGTGCTGATCCTCTTTATGGTGGGCATCCTGGGCGCCTTCGGCATGAACTTCCCCATCACGAATGCCCTGATGACCACCACCGAGTTCGGGGTGGGACCCGGCGAATTCGGGCTCCTCGGCTCCATCATGGCGGTGGGTACGCTGGCCGGAGCCCTGCTCGCGGCGCGCCGGGCCGGCCCGCGGCTGCGGTACCTCCTCGGCGGGGCGCTGGGCCTGGGCGCGTTCACGCTCCTCGGGAGCGTGTCGCCGTCGTTCTGGCTCTATGCCGCCGTCCTGATCCCGGTCGGCCTGGCGTCCATCACGTTCCTGAACAGCTGCAACACCAGCATCCAGCTCTCGGTGGAACCCCAGTTCCGCGGACGGGTGCTGGCCCTGTACCTGGCGATCCTGCAGGGCGGAACAGCCCTTGGCGCACCCCTGATGGGGTGGATCGGCTCCGAGTTCGGCGCACGCTGGTCCGTGGCGGCCGGCGGGGCGGTTGTCCTGGTGACCGCGCTGTTCGCCGTCATCCTGGTCAGCCGCAGGAGCCCACTCAGCTTCCGAGACAACCTACGGATGGTGCTCGGAAGACGGCGCGAGCCAGCCGTGTAATTAGAGGGGGCGGGGGTCAGCTGGTTGGAGCCGCTACGGAGGCTTGGCGCGACCCGCCGCCCAGCACCACGTTCACCGGCTCCCTGCCCTCCAGCATCAGGCCGATCTGCTTCTTGACCAGCCGGACCATCCTCGGGAACATCGCCGAACTCGCCCCGCCTACATGCGGAGTGACCAGCACACCGGGGTTGGTCCACAGCGGATGGTCGGCCGGCAGGGGCTCCGGATCCGTCACGTCCAAAGCCGCCCGCAAACGGCCCGACGACGTCTCCGCCACCAGCGCAGCAGTGTCCGCCACCGGGCCGCGGGCCACGTTCACCAGCAGCGCCCCGTCCGGCATCGCGGCCAGGAACTTTGCATCCACCAGCTGACGGGTCTCCTCGCTGAGCGGAACGCTCACCACCACGATGTCGTGCAGCGGCAGCTGCTCATACAGTGAGTCGATCCCGAAGATCTTTCCGCCCGCGTCCTGGCGTTCGCGGCTGGCCATCCTGGTCACCTGCGTTTCGAAGGGCAGCAGACGGGCCTCGATGGCCTTCCCCACTCCCCCGTAACCCACCAGCAGCACACGGCGGTCCGCGAGGCTGGGCCGCTGGCTGTTGTCCCACGTCCCGCTGGCCTGGTTGCGTACAAAGTCGGCCATGCCGCGCTGGCTGGCGATCATCATCCCCAGGGCGAGCTCCGCCGTCGACGTCTCATGGACTCCTGCCGCATTCGCGAAAAGGCAGCCTTCGGGCAGGACGTCAGCGACGCCGTCGTACCCGATGGACTGGCTTTGGACCAGGCCGATATCCACGGACTCCAGCGCCGCCAGCACCTCCGGCCCGCGCATGTACGGCGGGACCACGATGTCGAACCGCTCAGAGGGAGCGGGCCCGGAAAAGTCCCAGACAAAAAACTCGACGCCGGCAGTCGCCTCCAGCGCATCCATGAGTTTCTGATCGGGCAGGGCCACCCGCAGTGGCGCTTTCATCCCCGCACCACCGGCTTGACGTCGTGCAGCCATCACTACCTGCTCAGCTCGTTCCATAGGGAGGATCTTAGTACCGAGGGTGCGCTGCCCTCCCTCGCGTAGGCGGAAGCACCGGTTTCGAATGGCCGTATGACAAATCTGTCAAAATACTTTGGCGCAACCCGTAACCTTTGTGACCCATATTTCGATCCAATAGGTGCCGGGGAAAAACCGCACAGTTGATCGCAATCCATAAAATTCGTCAACGGAGGGTCTCATGTCCTACTTCACTTTTTCCGGCAACAAACTCGCAGTAACCTTGCTCGCCGCCGGCGCCCTGGCCGTCGGCGGGACCGGTGTGGCGGCGGTGGCAGGTTCGCTGCCCGGCGGTCCGGCGGCACTGGTTGCGGAGACGGAATCCCCGTCGCCCAACCCGACCGCTACTGAAACGGAATCCCCGGAACCCACTCCCACAGAAACCGAAACCGAGTCGCCGGAACCGACACCCACAGAAACCGAAACCGAGTCGCCGGAACCGGCACCAACGGAAACCGAAGCCGAGTCGCCGGAACCGGCACCAACGGAAACGGAGGAGCCCGAATCACCGCCGGCATCCACACCGGTGGGACCTGACGCCGCTGGCCCGGCAGCGGTTGGCCTCTGCAACGCGTACGACCACGGAGGCCTGAACTCCAGGTCCACCGCCTACCAGGCACTGGTGAATGCCGCGGGCGGGGAAAGCAGCATCGGCACCTACTGCAGCACCATTCCGGCGCCGGAGGATGAGGCGGACGATGAGACGGCCGGGGCACCGGCCGCCGGCTCCGGTGAGGAGCAGGTGGAGCAGCAGGGCCAGGGCCAGGCACCTGCCCAGAAGGGCAATGCCGGCAACCAGTCAAATAATGGAAACAAGCAGTCCAGCCGCGGACAGCGGTAATCTATCAGCAGGAGCGGTGGCCGCGCCTGGAAGGGCTTTTCGTCTTGGCGCGGCGCCATCCACGGGATGTCCCGCAGGGGCATCTGCCGCAGGGGGGCGGATGCAAAGGCTCACGGATGAGGCAGCGACGCCAGGTCAGACTGACGTTGGCGTCTTCTGTGCTGTGTACCGCGAGTTCTCACCCGCGGTGCTGAGCTATCTTCGTGCACGTGATGTAGAAGACCCCGAAGGGATGACGCAGGAGGTTTTCCTGTCCCTTTACGCGCAGCTTGAAGGAGTGAACGGCGGGGTACAGGGAGCCAAGTCCCTGGTCTTTTCCATTGCCCACGCACGCTACGTGGACGAGCACCGCCGCCGCATCAGGGCCCCCGCAAGTACTGGTTACGATGCCCAAGCAGACCCGCGCTGCAGCGCTTCAGCCGAGGAGCAACTGCTGGCAGCGGAGAGCTCAGAGACGGTAAAAAGCCTCCTCGGGACGCTCCAGCAGGACCAGCAGGAGGTCATCACCCTGAGGATCATCGCTGACCTGTCCCTGGAGACAACGGCAGAAATTATGGGCAAGACTCCCGGGGCGGTCAAGCAACTGCAACGCAGGGCTCTGTGCCGGCTCAGGAAACTGCGTTCCTCACTGACAGAAGGTGAGTCATGACCGCCAACCACAGGGCGCAGGACGAGCGCCGCTTCGACGACGAGCGAAGCGTAGACGCATTGCTCGCCGAGGGCGGCTTCCCCGGGGACACCGAGCTGCGGAATCTGTTGCTCGAGTTCAGGGCCTTCCGCTCTGCCGAAGTCCCGCAGCCATCGCCCGAGCTCGCCGCGCTCATGGGTTTCCCGCCGGCTGAGGCGCCCTCGCCGGTTGAGGGTCTGGTCCGGCTGGAGGACTGGAACCGCAAGCACCCGAAGACGAAACGCGTTGCCTTCACCACGCTTGCTGTGGCGGTTTCGCTAGGCATCGCGGGCGGCGCTGCCGCCGGGAATGACGCTTTGCGCCGCCAGGCGGAAGGAACCATCAGCAATATTGTCCGGTCGTTCTCCCCGCCGGCAAGGCCAACCCCAGCACCCCCTGCGCAGTCGGAGGCACCCACGCCTCTGCCCGCCGTCGTTCCCCCGCTCTCCGAGGCGCCGCCGGCGGCAGGCCTTCCCACCTCCCAGCCCCCGGCCCCTGTCCAGGTTCACGGCCCCGGACTGTCCGCTGGTGAACGGACGGAGACCGCGGAGGCTCCCGACGCCGGACCCCAGGAGTTCCCAGGCTCCGGACGAAGGCCCCCTTCGACGATCAGCGGGACTGGAGGAAACCCCGCTGAGGCACCCGCTGGGCCCGCCGTGGTGCCTTCAAAGGCGGGCCAGCCGCCGGCCGGCAAACCTGATTCCCCCGGTAGCGGCAGGGCAAACGGCAAGGCGGATGTCAGCAGACAAGATGCCGGCAGTTCACCCCACCCGGCAGATGTGCCGCCGCGCGGACGATAGCGGGAACGTACGCACCACGCCGGGGCCGGCACCGATTTCATTCCCTCCACCGGAAGTTGGTAGAGGTTAATGGATGCAAGACCTACTGAATCCCGCCATGCCATTCATTGCCGTCACGCTTGCAGTGGCTGCAGGACTGGTCCTGTCCTGGCTGCTGCGCAAGCTCGTTTTGCGCCTCAACCGCAAGCGCCAGGAACTCCAGGCCACCTCCCGGGTGGCCCGTCAGCCGCTGCGGCTGGCACTGTGCCTCATCGGCGTCCGGACGGCGCTGGGACTGACGGCCGAGAGCGAGAGCTGGCTGCCCGCCGTCGACCATTTGCTCCTGATTGCCCTCATCGGCTCCCTGGCCTGGCTGGGGGTGGCCGTGCTGCTGATCGTCGAAGCGGTGGTGCTGGGCCGGTACAGCGTTGACGTTGCGGACAACCGGCGCGCGCGGCGGCTCCGGACGCAAATGATCCTGGCCCGGCGGATCGGCGTTGCCCTGGTGGTGGTCCTGGCCGTGGGCTCGGTGATGCTGACCTTCCCGGCCATCCAGGCCCTCGGCGCCGGGCTGCTGGCGTCCGCCGGCGTCATCTCCATCGTCGCCGGCCTCGCCGCCCAGACCTCCCTGGTGAACGTCTTCGCCGGCATGCAGCTGGCCTTCACGGACGCCATCCGGGTGGACGACGTTGTGGTGGTCCAGAAGGAATGGGGCCGCATCGAGGAAATCACGCTCACCTACGTGGTGGTCCACATCTGGGACGACCGCCGCCTCATCCTGCCCTCCACCTACTTCACCACCACACCGTTCGAAAACTGGACACGCCGCCAGTCCGAGGTGATGGGCACCGTGGAGTTCGACCTCGACTGGCGTGCCCCCGTGGAGGACATGCGCACCGAACTGCGCAGCGTCCTCGCCGGAACCGACCTGTGGGACCAGCGCGTGGGCGTCCTGCAGATCACCGACGCCACCGGCGGATTCGTCCGGGTCCGCATCCTGGTCAGCGCCGCGGACAGCGCCGCGCTTTTCGACCTGCGCTGCCTCATCCGCGAGGCCATGGTCGCCTTCCTGCAGCACAGCCATCCGGAAGCACTCCCCCAGCAGCGCTGGACCGAGGCAACGTCCGACGGCGGCACCTCCTCCCGCCGCCAGCAGCCGCTGCGGGGGCTCGGTTCGAACACCGCCGGAGGCGCCCGTCCTCCTGCAGACCCTCACGAATCCCAACTGTTCACCGGATCGATCGAGGCGGTCCAGCGTTCACGCGCCTTTACCGGCCCTGGCGAAGACGTGTTCGAGGACCGGGACAAGAACTTGGCCTCGAGGAACTGAAATACGGATCGGGACTATAGCCGGTCAAAGCCTGCGTGAAGTTCCCGGACAATGACTGTACCTCCACCCAGCAGCTCCGCTTTTTTCCTCAACTGGAGCAGCAGTTCCTCGTCCGGCGCGCCGAAGATTTCGATCGTCTTCAGTGTGACGTAGCGGGCGAACGGTGCGAACCGGGGACCTGCCACCTTCAGGTGGAAGTCAAGGGACGCCTCGTCAGGGTGCAGGTGAACCACGCTGAGCAGGGATCCGTTCCCGCTCAAGTAGGCGTTGTAGGCGATGATCCGGGGCTCATTGGCCTCCACGAAGCGCGCCAGCTCCTCCAAGCCGGCCTTGAGTGCCCCGAGCGCACCCGGCCGAACGTCTGAAGTGTCGATGTAGAGAACGAGGCCGCTCATATGTTCCTCCCCGGCATGCTTCCAGCCCTGTCATCCACGCTTCTCCCGGGACCAGCCGAAGTCAAGGACCGGGAATTTGCTCTCCGCAACCCTTGATATGTGACCAAATGGTCACCTATCATTGATCCTGTGGATGAGGTGTTCAAGGCGCTCTCCGATCCCACCCGCCGGGACCTGCTCGATGAGCTGTTCCGCGAGGACGGCCAGACCCTGAGTGCGCTCGAGGCACGCTTCGACATGACCCGGTTCGGGATCGCCAAGCACCTCAAGCTCCTGGAGGATGCAGGCCTGGTGGTGACCCGCCGCCGGGGGCGGGAAAAACTGCACTTCCTGAATCCGGTACCCATCCGGCTGGTCCACGACCGCTGGGTGAGCAAATACGCCGAACCATGGGCCGCTGGCCTCAGCGACCTCAAATCCAGATTGGAAAGTCCCATGGAAAAAATCTTCGAAATTTACATCAAGACCACGCCCGAGCGGCTCTGGGAAGCCATCACCGACAGCGACATCCGCAGTAAATACCAGTTCGGCAACACGCTCGAGGCCGACTGGACGCCCGGCGGCCGTTTCGTCATGAACAACGTCAAAGCCGGAGCGCCCTTGGGCGAAGGCGAGAACCTGGAGGTCGATCCGCCCCGCCGGCTGGTCCAGACGATGCGCGCCCTCTGGGGCGAGGACGTCAAGGCCGAGGGAACCTCGAAGATCACGTGGGACATCGAACCCGTGGGAGATTCCTGCCGCCTCACCGTCACCCATAGCGACCTCCGCGAAGGCGCCAACGAACAACTCTACGGCGGCTGGCCCATGATCCTTTCCGGCCTGAAGACCTGGCTGGAAACCGGCGAGAAGCTCACCACGCCCGGCTCGCTGATGTACACCTGAGGAACGGCCGACGGCGGGCGCGTCCCGCCGTCGGCAGCTCCCCTCCCGTTGGCTGTTGCCAGTGCCCTGGCCGAAGAGTAGGTTTCGTCTACGCGCGCTTCTTCCTACCGCCGCTTCACCCAGTCATGGTCTCCTCAACTTAATCGGCATCACTGGTACAAAGTGGAAGGTGCGTTGCCATGAGGAGCTCAACTCGTGCTGCGGTGGGTCTGGGATTCGCTGCCATTCTGGCCGGGGCAGCGTGCACCCCACCGACAGCCAGCCCACAGCCCATAGCCCAGTCGCGCACTCTGCGGGTCGCCACCGACGATGAACCCGGCAGGCCTGCCGCAGGCCAGATTGAAGAGTTCGCCCGCCAGGTCAAAGAACTCTCCGGGGGCACACTCCTCATTGAACCCGCGTGGAAAGCCGTCGGGGAGGACAAGGACGACTGGGACCAGGCGGTGGCGCGTGGAGTGATGGCTGGCGACTTCGACATGGGTCTCGTTCCAGCCCGGGCGTGGGACACCGAAGGGGTCAATTCGTTCGCCGCGCTTCATGCCCCGTTTCTGGTGACGAGCAATGGACTCCTGGCCAAGGTGGTTGAACCAAGCGTTGCTGACGAGATGTTGTCAGGCCTGGACAAGCTGGGGGTTTCCGGGCTGGCTCTGTTCCCCGAAAGCACACGAACACTGTTTGCCTTCGGCAACCCGGTGCTGAAGCCGGCCGATCTCGCCGGCAAGACCGTACGCGCCCCGAGATCCGATACAACCTATGCTCTTCTCACAGCACTTGGAGCCATGCCTGACGACCTCGCCGGCGAAGTCTTTCCCGACGGCGTTGCAACCGGACAAGTTGTCGCTGCCGAATCGTCGTTCAGCGCTGCCAGCGGCTTGCCAGGGCCCACAACGGCCGCCGCCAACCTGGTCCTGTTCCCGAAGGTGAGCTCCCTGATTGCTAACAGCAAGGTCTTCCAGGATCTAAGTGAGGCACAGCGCCAGCAGCTTACAGAGGCAGCCGCAGCCACGCGCGCCTGGGCAGTTCAGGCCATGACAAGCGTGGCAGACGACGCCGCCGAATTCTGCCGAAACGGCGGAACGGTGATCATGGCGACAGAAGCAGAGGTTGCAGCCTTCAAGGACGCAGGCGCAGCTGTCTACAGCAAGCTCGAGGCGGACCCGGTAACAAAAGCGCGCATTACGGAGATCAGGGACTTGGCTGCCGCCACGGAATCAGTTCCCAGTGAAATCCAACCCTGCAGTCCTGAACAATAGCTGTTCGGACGACGGCGGAACCTGGCACGCGGAGGAAAGGGATGGGACGCTACCCGGCTGGCGGCCGGTTGGTCCCGTCCCACCTGCGTCCGCGAAGCTTACGGGTGGCCATGAGCGACCCGCCGATAAACAGCACGCCCAGGACCACGGTGGCCACGCCCACGTAGAACCATGCACCGCGGCCGAAGATCATCAAGGCCGCGCCCAGGATGCACAGGCCTTTCGCGGTGATGTCGAGGTACAGCTGCGCCTTTGGAGAAGCCATAGCTTCACGATAAACCCGCTTTCCGGGATGGCCCGCTTAGTCCGTCCGCTGCCTCCACAGCAGGAACACCCCGAACGTCACCCCGCACAGGACCAGCATGGCCAGGACCATCCGGGCCCAGTTTTCCTGGTGCACGCCGTCGGCTGCGAAGACGCCGATCATCACGGTGGCAGTGATGGCGCCAACGTAGCGGCAAGTCTGGTAAATGCCCGCCGCGACCCCCCGCTCCTGTGGCCGGGTGGAGACGAACATACCTTGGTTTGTGGCGATGCTCACCGTTCCGTACGGGACGCCCATCAGTGCTGTCAGCACCACCACCAGCGGGATCACCAGGGTGCCGGTCAGCAGCCACATCAGCGCGGCCACCGCCGTGAGGAGGACGACGCCGGCAATCAGCACGCGGCGCACGCCGAACCTTCCCATGGCCCTGACTGCCCAGGGGGTCGCCACCACGGACATCGCGGCGAGCGGCAGCATCAGCAGGCCGACGACGCCGGGATCGTACCCGCCTGCCTCCTGCAGCAGCTGGGGCAGGCCGAAGAAAACGAAATAGTAGACGCTGCTGAACACCGCGAAGCCCATGTACACCAGCATCAGCGGCCGGTTGCGGCCCAGCAGCCTCAGGTCCAGGAACGGCCGGTTGAAGCGCAGCTCACGCCAGGCGAACACGGCGGCGATCACGGTGCCTGCGCCCAGCATCCACCAGCGGTAGCCGGGCGCCGCATTCAGCGCCGCCATCATCACCAGCAGCAGGGCGGAGACGAAAGCCAGGATCCCGGGGATGTCCGAGTCCCTGACGAGCTCGCTGACGCTGCCGTGCTCCCGGGCCTCGTCCTTCGGGGCTGCCTGCCGCACAATCAACAGCGCTGCCAGCGCGAGCGGAACATTGATCAGGAACAATGCTTCCCAGCCCACCAGGCCCACCAGCAAGCCGCCGACCACAGGCCCCACGGCCGCGGCGGAGGTGTTGGCCATCTGCAGCCGGCCCAGCGGCCGGGCGGGGTCAACCTTCGCACGGTGGGCTATCGCTCCCACCATCACCACTGCGCTGGGATAGGCCGTGGCCGTGCCCAACGCCATCACGGCTCTGGCCACGCAGAGCAGGGCGAAATTCGGGGCGAGCGGCGCCATGGCGCAGGTGACGGCGACCAGTGCCATGCCCAGCATAAACATCTGCCGTGGACCAAACCTGTCGGCCAGCCGGCCCATCACCGGCTGGCCGGCGGCCGAGGCCAGGTAGAAGGAGGTGACCACCCAGGTGACGGCGGCGACGTCGAGCCCGAAGTCGCCACGGAGCACCACCAATGCCACGGCAATCATGGAGGAGTTGAGGGGGTTCAGTGCCGTGCCCAGGCTGAGGCCGGCGACGGCCAGGGCAGTCCGGGGATTGTTGCTCACGGAAACAGTCTTACCCAACCATCCGCGCGATATCGACTTTGATGACCCTAGGATGCCTTGTTGCCTGCCTGGACAGGAGGAAAGAGGGCCTTTTCGACAACGCCGGTGAGCTCCCTGATGACCTCTGCCTGTCCTGCATCTTCCGTGCCGTCAGCATTCTCGGTGTAGATCACCAGTACAAAGGTGGAGCCACGGTAGGCCAGGACTGCGGCGTCGTGGAGTTCCCCGTCGATTTCGCCGTATTTGTGGAACACCTCAATCCCGGCTTGGGAGCCGGCGGGGATGAGTTCCTCATTGTTCGTGTCCTGCATGTAGCTCAGCAGCTGTGCGGTGTTGTCCGGGTTCAGCAGGTCGCCGGCGTATAACTGCTTCAGGACCAGGGCCATCTCGGCAGCGGTCAGGAGGTTCTCCTCCGGGTCGTAGGCCACGCCGATGGATGCCGCGTATTCAGTCAGCCGGGGATAGCCCACGGCATCCATCAGCAGCAACCACGAATCGTTGTTGCTCTCGTTGACCATGGCTTCGAGCTGGAACGCCGCGTCATAGTCCCCCAGCGGATCGTCCAGGCCTGCCTCCCCGGTTTCCACCAGGTGGTAGTACGCGGCGGCCGTGATGATCTTCGCCGTGCTGGCGGCGGTAAAGGCCTCCTGGTCGCCGAAGGTGCGCGCGGCGTCACCGGAAATGTCGGCCATGGCCAGCCCGATCCGGTACTCCGAATTATCGTCAAGGACGGACTGGATGCTGTCCTGGAGGGAATCCGGGGCTACAGCCACTGGAGCCTCGGGAGCAGCTGCCGGGACCGGGCCGGTTGTGCCATCGAGCGGCCCTGACCGCACCACGGCCAGAACAACGACGGCAACGATCACCAGCGCCACGGCGGTGAACAGCAGCGCCAGCCTCTTCCGGGCATGCCGGGGCGCAGGGACACGCAGCCGCGCCGCACGCATCTCTTGGTCCACCGGCATAGGGGCTCCTGTCCCGACTCGACAATCTGATCCGCATCCTGCGGGCCCCAGTGCACCCGATGCGATGCTGATTAGATCATTGAAGTTTGGGAGCTGCCTGTAAGGCTCGCGGAACCCGGAATCTGCCGCCGGCAATCCGCACCCGCTTGTGGTCTTTGCACCCCCGGGCCCGGGGCTGGGTTGACCGTTAGCGGGTGCGGGCAGCCAGTGCCGAGTCCAGGAACTCCAGGTGTGCCGGGGCTACGCGGACCGTGCTGTCCGCGTATTCCGGGTGCTTGGTGAGAAACTTCCTGATGAAGGGGCAGACCGGAACGATGCCCAGCCCGGCGCCGACCGTTTCGTCCAGGGCCGCCGTGGCCAGCTGGCCCGCCAAACCCTGCCCGCCGTATTCCTCGTTGATCACCGTATGGTAGAAAATCCGCTGCGGTGAGCCGCCGCCGTCGTACTCCTTGTACGCTGCCTTGCCGATCACGTTCCCGGAGTCCAGGATCTCGAAGCGCTCGCGGCCGGGGTTGTGGCGGACGGTGATGTCACTCAAGGGAACTCCTTCGATGCGGTCGTGTTGCTGCCCTTGCAAAGCCTAACCCGGCCCGGGCTGCCCCTATTTCCGCATCTCGTTTCCCTTGAAGAACCACCGTCCGCGATGCGCCTGCCCCTTAGCTCAAATACCCGTTCGGATTGAGGACGTACTTGGTGGCGGCACCGGCATCGAACTCGGCGTAGCCCTGGGGCGCTTCTTCAAGGGTGATCGCCTTGGCGTTCACGTTCTTGGCGATGTTCACCTTGTCGTTCAGGATGGCCATCATCAACTGCCTGTTGTACTTCATCACGGGGCACTGGCCAGTGGTGAAGCTCAAGGACTTGGCCCAGCCGGTGCCCAGGCTCAGGCTCAGCGCGCCCTTCTTGGCGGCTTCGTCAATGCCGCCGGGATCACCGGTCACGTAGAGGCCGGGGATTCCGAGCGCGCCGCCGGCCGCCGTGATCTCCATCAGCGAGTTCAGCACTGTGGCGGGGGCTTCTTCGGCGTCCTTTCCGTGCCCGTGTCCGCGCGCCTCGAAGCCCACCGCGTCCACGCCGCAATCCACCTCAGGCACCCCAAGGATCTGTTCGATCTGCTCCGCCGGGCCGCCCTTGGTGAGGTCCACCGTTTCGCAGCCAAAGCTGCGCGCCCGCGCCAGCCGGTCCTCGTTGAGGTCCCCCACAATCACGACGGCGGCACCCAGCAGATGCGCGCTCGTCGCCGCCGCCAGGCCCACAGGACCGGCGCCGGCCACGTATACCGTGGAGCCCACACCCACGCCGGCACTCACGGCGCCGTGGAAACCGGTGGGGAAGATGTCCGAGAGCATGGCCAAGTCCAGGATCTTCTCCATGGCCCGGTCCTTGTCCGGGAACTTCAGCAGGTTCCAGTCCGCGTAGGGCACCAGCACGTAGTTGGCCTGGCCGCCTACCCAGCCACCCATGTCCACGTACCCATAGGCGCTGCCCGGCCGGTCCGGATTCACGTTCAGGCAGATGCCGGTCTTGCGCTCCTTGCAGTTCCGGCAGCGGCCGCAGGCGATGTTGAACGGCACCGAACAGAGGTCGCCGACTTTGATGAACTCGACGTCACGGCCCACCTCCACTACCTCCCCGGTGATCTCATGGCCGAGCACCAGGTTGGGCGGTGCGGTGGTGCGGCCGCGCACCATGTGCTGGTCCGAGCCGCAGATGTTGGTGGCCACGGTCTTGAGGATCACGCCGTGGTTGACTGCACGGCCCACGTTCGCCGGGTTGACGCCCGGTCCGTCCTTGAGTTCGAAGCTGGGATAGTCGATGTCAATCAGTTCGACCTTCCCGGGCGCTTTGTAGGCAACGGCTTTGTTCCCTGTCATCTCTCTCCTCTGTTATCCCCCGGTCCGGACGTCTGCGTCCGGCCTCGCAGGGCACTTGATCCATGAGTGGTGATGCGTTCCCGGACAGTCTGCCGTCCTGCAACTTAACTGGTGCCTTGGCCGGGGTGTGCCCAGTCTAGGCATGGCCTTGGGTCGAATCCAGAGCCAGGGCGCCTTTAGACCACCTTTTAGTTATTTATCATTCGATACGGCCATGAAATTCCTGACTTTCGTTGCGAAGCCTTGTAGTGTCGGCACCGGAAAGCAGCCGCGCAGCTGTTGGCACGATATTTACGGAGGAGCGAACCATGGCAGTCAGTGACGAAGAAGCCCGGGTACTGGACCAGTGGAGCAACCGGCTTGCCCAGGCGCTGCAGATCCTGGACCTGGACGTGGACAACGAGCTGCTCCTGGACCTGGCCCGCAGGTCCGCCGACTCCGTGATCCATCCGGCCGCGCCGGTCACCACGTTCCTGGTGGGCTATGCCGCGGGCCTGGAGGCCGGGACCGGGAGCGCCGGGTCAAGGGAAGCGTCCAGCGCGGCGGTGGCTCGGGCAGCGGGCATTGCCTTCGGCCTCTGTGAAGACGGGCACAACGGCGGCCCCGCCAGCCAGGGCTGGGCTGATACGGCCCAGTAACAGCGGGCCCGGTGATTGAGCCTGCCGGAGCCCGGTGATTGAGCCTGTCGAAATCGAGCTTGAGAGTACGCAGGTTTCCGCAGGCTCACCTACCGGCTATCCTGCGGCCGTTGGCTCCTCTTCGAGTACCAGGACCGGCTCGAGCTTCACGATCACGGCTTTGGACACGGGCGTCTGGCTGCCCTCTGCCACACTTTCCAGCGGAACCAGGACGTTCGCCTCCGGATAGTAGGCGGCCGCGCAGCCGCGGGCCGTGGGGTACGACACGACCCGGTAGTTCCGCAGGACGCGCTCGGCGTTGTCCGGGTAGATGCCCCAAATGTCCACGTGCTGCCCGTCCTCAAGCCCGAGTTCGGTGAGGTCTGCCGGGTTCACGAACACCACTTCGCGGCCCTTCTTGATGCCGCGGTACCGGTCGTTGTGGCCGTAGATGGTGGTGTTGAACTGGTCATGCGAGCGGATGGTCTGCAGGATCAGGGTACCGGCAGGCCGCTCCACATGTTCGAGTTCATTAACAGTAAGTATGGCCTTGCCGGTGGGGGTGTTGAACGTTCGCGAGTCCCGGGGCCCGTTGGGCAGCACGAAGCCGCCTTCCTGCCGGATCTTCCGGTTGTAGTCCTCGCAGCCCACCACCACGTGGGAAATGTGTTCCCGGATGAGGTCGTAGTCCTTTTCGAATCCCGCCCAGTCGGCGGCGATCCGGTTCCCCAGCACGCGCCGCGCCAGCCGGCAGATGATCGCCACCTCGGAGAGCAGCCCCGGAGCCACCGGATCTACGGTGCCGTGCGAAGCGTGCACGGCGCAGACGGTGTCCTCCACCGAAACGAACTGCGGGCCGGACTCCTGCCGGTCGATCTCGGTGCGCCCGAGCGTTGGCAGGATCAAAGCCTCGGCGCCGGTCACGGCGTGGGAGTGGTTGAGCTTAGTGGAGACCTGGACGGAAAGCTCAGTGCCTTCCATCGCCGCCTCGGCGGCGCGGGTATCCGACATGGCTCCTACAAAGTTTCCGCCAACGGCGACGAAAACCTTGATGCCGCCGTCGCGCATCTGCCGGATGGTTTCCACCGCGTCTGCCCCATGGTCCCGCGGTGGATCAAAGCTGAATTCCTTCCCCAGCGCATCCAGGAAAGCGGGCGGCATCTGCTCCCAAATGCCCATGGTCCGGTCGCCCTGGACGTTACTGTGCCCACGGATCGGGGAGGCGCCGGCACCGGGTTTGCCGATGTTGCCGCGGAGCAGCAGCAGGTTGATGATCTCCTTGATGGTGGCCACGGCCTTTTTGTGCTGTGTGATGCCCATTGCCCAGGTGACAATCACCTTTTCCGCACGGAGGTAGCGGTCAGCCAGTTCATCGATCTCCTCTGAGAGCAGCCCGGTGGCCTCCAGGACGGCAGCTTCGTCCAGCAAGGCGAGATGCGCCTTGAGCTCCTCAAGCCCCTGGCAGTGTTCCTCCAGGAACTGATGGTCCAGCACCGTTCCCGGGGCCGCGGCCTCGGCGTCCAGCACCCGCTTGGACACCGCCTGCAGCAGCGCCATGTCGCCGCCGAGCCGGATCTGCAGGAACTGATCGGCCAAGTCGGTACCGTGCCCGATGATGCCCTTCACCCGCTGCGGGTTCTTGTAGCGCATGAGGCCCGCCTCGGGCAGTGGGTTGACCGCCACTATCCGGGCGCCCGCCTCCTTGGCTTCCTCCAGGGCGGTGAGCATCCGCGGATGGTTGGTGCCCGGGTTCTGGCCCAGGATGATGATCAGGTCCGCCTTTTCAAAGTCGTTGTACGAGACCGTGGCCTTGCCGACGCCGATGGTCTGCCCCATCGCCCAGCCGGAGGACTCGTGGCACATGTTCGAGCAGTCCGGCAGGTTGTTGGTGCCGTATCCACGGATGAACAGCTGGTAAAGGAACGCGGCCTCGTTGGAAGTGCGGCCGCTGGTGTAGAAGGCTGCCTGGTCCGGGCTCGGCAGGGAGTTGAGCTTGTCCGCGATGATGCCGAACGCTTCGTCCCAGCCCACCGGGCGGTAATGGTCCTCGCCGGCGGGCTTGTACACGGGTTCGGTGAGGCGGCCCTGCATGCCCAGCCAGTACTCTGACCGCTCCCGGAGTTCGCTGACGGGATGCTCGGCCCAGAACTCGGAAGAAATGACTACCGGCGTGGCTTCCCAAGTGACTGCCTTCGCCCCGTTTTCGCAGAACTCGAAGGTCTTGCGGTGGCCCGGGTCCGGCCACGCACAGCTCATGCAGTCAAACCCGTCCTTCTGGTTCAGCGCCAGCAGGGTTTTCCGTGACCGTTCCAGGCCCATGTGCTCCAGCGCAGGCTTCATGGAGTGATAGACGCCGGGAACGCCGGCGGCCCAGGTCTTGGGGTGTCCGGTTACTTCAAGCTCGGTTTCGTCGGCCTCTTCGACCTTCGGATTCTTGCGCGCCACGCTGCATCCTCCTTGCTTGGCTGGTCCCGAAATACGGTGCATGTGCCGTGGGACCAGTTGCTTCCACACTTATTCAGGGTGGCCGGGAAGTCAAGGAAAGCAACGCCGGATGTGCAGAACACGAGCGGAAAGTTGTCCACATAGCCGTGGACACCGACGACGTCCGTGTCCCGGCCGCGCTAGGCTGGTTACCTCGGCTGAAGCAAGCGGCCGCAGGATCCACTGTGCGGAGCCGCCCCTATGTCCGACGATCGTGCCCTCGCCGCCCTCGCGGCGTCGTCCTTTTCCCTGCCCCACCTCCGGGACGGCCAATTGGCCGGCATGACCGCCCTTGCCGGCGGCCGTGACGTCCTGGCGGTGATGCCCACCGGCTACGGCAAGTCCGCCATCTACCAGGTCGTCGCCCTGCACCTGAAAAACACAACCGGACGCCCCGCCGTCGTGGTTTCACCGCTTATTGCCCTGCAGGAGGATCAGCAGGACGGGCTGGCCGGGGAGCTGGGTGACGAAGCCGCCGTCGCCATCAACTCCTCCCACAGCGACTCCGAGCTGGAAGCCAGCTGGCAGGCAGCCGAGACCGGCAAGGCGGCCTTCCTGTTCCTCGCGCCCGAACAGCTCGCCAAGCAGGAAACCGTGGACCGGATTGCCAAGCTGGACATCTCCGTGTTCGTGGTGGATGAGGCCCACTGCGTCTCCTCCTGGGGCCACGATTTCCGCCCCGACTACCTCAATCTGGGCAGCGTCCGTGAGCGCCTGGGCAACCCGCCGGTGGCCGCACTGACCGCCACCGCATCTCCTCCCGTGCGCGATGAGATCGTGGAGCGGCTGGGCATGAAGGACCCGCTGGTCCTGGTCCGCGGGTTCGACCGGCCCAACATCAGCCTCGATGTGGTCAGGCACCAGGAGGACAAGGGCAAGCGGAAGGCCGTTCTGGGACAGGTGGCGGCGCTGGCCAGGGAACAAGGGCAGGGCCTGCTGTATGCCGCCACCCGCAAGGACACCGAGAAGTACGCGGCCAAACTGGCCAAGGAGGGACTCCGGGCGGAGGCATATCACGCCGGCCGGTCAGCCGCTGACCGGGAGCGCATTCACGAGCTGTTCCTGGACGACAAGCTGGATGTGGTGGTCGCCACCACCGCTTTTGGAATGGGCATCGACAAGCCGAATGTGCGGTTTGTGGTGCACGCGGACATCCCTGAGTCGCTGGACGCGTACTACCAGGAGATCGGCCGCGCGGGGCGCGACGGGGAGCCTGCCTCAGCCGTGCTGCATTACCGCGCCGAGGACCTGGGGCTGCGGAAGTTCTTCACCACGAGTTCCCCCGATCCGGAGCGGCTGCTGGCGGTGCTGAAAGTCCTCAAGGCCGCGGCCGCGCCCACGCCCAAAACCTCCCTGGCGGAGCTGACGGGTTTCCCGGCCCGTAGGGTCACGGGACTGGTCAACCAGCTGGAGGAGGCGGGCGCCGTCGCCACAGGCAAGCGCGGCATCCGCATCGCCTCCAAAGCCAAGCTGCCCGCACTGGTGGGGCGCGCCGTCGAACTCGCTGAGGCCCGCCAGCGGGTGGAGCAGTCCCGCCTCACCATGATGCGCGCCTACGCCGAGACGGACGGCTGCAGGCGGCAGTTCCTGCTGGCCTACTTCGGCGAGGACCTGCCTGAGCCGTGCGGCAACTGCGATGGGTGTGCCGCCGCGGCGCAGGAGGGACCGCCGGTTCAGGAAACGCACGTTGTGGCTCTCAAGCGCCCTGCTGACGAGCCGTTCCCGCTCCAGTCCGCCGTTGTCCACAAAGAATGGGGTCCAGGCCTGGTGATGCGGCACGAGGACGACGTCATCACGGTGTTGTTCGAGCAGGAGGGGTACAAGACCCTGTCGCGGACCGCCGTCGTGGAGCATGAACTCCTGCGGCCTGCTTAGGTAAGCCTGCTTTCGGTAGGCTGGGAGCACACCCCGACGAAAGGCCCGCCGCGTGGAAGTACCTTCTTATGTCTGGACGCTGACCGTCGCAGGGATCGTGGGCCTGCTGGCTTTCGATTTCTTCTTCCATGTCCGGAAGGCCCACACGCCCTCGCTTAAGGAATCCGCCACCTGGTCCGCTATCTACGTGGGCATCGCGCTGGTCTTCGGGCTGGGTGTGCTGATGTTCGGGGGCCATACGATGGGCACTGAATACTTCGCCGGGTATGTCACGGAGAAGGCCCTCTCCGTGGACAACCTCTTTGTGTTCCTTATCATCATGGCCAGTTTCCGGGTTCCCCGCGCAGACCAACAGAAGGTGCTGCTGTTCGGGATCGTTTTCTCGCTCATAGCCCGCACCGCGTTTATCTTCCTGGGCGCCGCATTGATTAACAGCTTCGCCTGGGTGTTCTACATCTTCGGGCTGATCCTGCTCATCACCGCGGGCAACCTGCTGCGCCCCAACAGCCACGACGACGAGTCCGAGGGACTGGTGGTCCGGCTCGCCAAGAAGTTCCTGCCGGCCTCGGAACACTACGAGGGCGACAAGCTCTTCACCATGGAGAACGGCAAGCGGGTCCTCACTCCGATGCTCCTGGTGGTGGTGGCCATCGGCGGCACGGACATCCTTTTTGCGCTGGACTCGATTCCGGCCATCTTCGGCCTGACCCAGAACGTCTTTATCGTCTTCACCGCCACCGCGTTCTCCCTCATGGGCCTGCGGCAGCTGTTCTTCCTGATCGACGGGCTGCTGGACCGGCTGATCTTCCTTTCGTACGGTCTGGCCGTCATCCTGGGCTTCATCGGCGTCAAGCTCATCCTGCACGCACTGCACGAGAACACGCTGCCGTTCATCAACGACGGCGAACACGTCAATGTGGTGGAAGTCAGTACCGAAGCCTCCCTGGCCGTGATCCTCGGCGTCCTGCTGGTCACCATCCTGGCTTCCATTTTCAGCCCGAAGGGCAAGGCCAAGAACGCCGTATCCGGTGCCCGGCGCCACGCCGTGGAGTACCTGGACCTCAACTACGAGACGGACATGGTGGAGCGGGACAAGATCTTCGCCGCCATGTGCCGCGAGGAGGGCCAGATCCGCAAGCTGCCCGAGAAGTACAAGAAGCTCATCCGCAACGAAACCGAGTTCATGGACCTGCTGCGGAAGGCCCACATCGAGCACGACAAAGCCCAGGTGCGCGCCGCGGCCGCGGAGAGTTGACCTCTGTCCGCTGGCTTGTTGGTCCCGGGCGGGATTGTCGGGGCCCCTTGATAGGTTGGATTCAAGGCCAGGGGAACCCTCCTCCGGGCCGGCTGTCGATGGGGAGGCCCCGTGTTTTTGCTCGAAGCTGGAGTTGCCGGCGCGCCGGCGGACCTGGTGTTTTCCGCCAGCGATCTGGTGGCTGCCAGCGAGTGTGAGTACCGCACGCTCCGGATCCTGGACGAAAAACTGGGCCGCTCGCCCAAGGCCGAATTTGAAGCCGACGAGATGCAGGTCCGCGCCGGCGAACTGGGTGACAAGCACGAACAGGCGGTCCTGGCCGGCCTGATCGCCAAGTACGGCGAATGGGACGCCAACCGTGGCGCGGGGGTGTACTCGCTGGAGCGCGGGCAGAACCTGCGCGGGGAGCTCCAGGCCAAGCATGCTGAAACCCAGCTCGCCCTGCGCTCCGGTGCCGACGTCGTTTTCCAGGCCACGTTCTTCGACGGCGAATTCCTGGGCTACGCGGACTTCCTCGTCAACGAGGGCGCCGGAACGGGCAGTCTCCGGCGTTACGAAGTCTGGGATACCAAGCTGGCCCGGCACGCCAAAGTGGGTGCCCTCCTGCAACTCGCCGCGTACGGGGACCAGCTCCTCGGGATGGGCCTGGAACCCTCCCCCACCGTGACCCTGGTGCTCGGAACCCGTATAGCTGACGACTGGCTCCGCAGCAGCCACTCCCTTCCGGACCTGCTGCCTGTTTTCCGCGAACGACGGCGGCGCTTCCGCCAGCTGACAGCGGAGCACCGGGCGGCTGATACCGCCGTCCGTTGGCAGCAGCCAGGCATCGTCCACTGCGGCCGCTGCGACTACTGCGTGGAACAGGTGCACGAGCACCGGGACCTGCTGATGGTGGCCGGGATGTCCGTGGTGCAGCGCAGGAAACTGCGCGCTGCCGGCATCACCACCATCGACCAGCTCGCAGCCATGCCTGCAGAAGACGCCCGAAACTCGGTGGTCCGGCTCCGGGCGCAGGCGCGGATGCAGCTGGGTTTGGATGCAGCCGCCGGATCCAGGACGTTCACCAAAGACGGCCGGCCGCACACGGTTTCCTTCACGGTCCTGCCGGAGAACAGCATTGGGGCGCTCCCGGTACCGAGTCCGGGTGACATCTTCTTCGACTTCGAAGGCGATCCACTCTGGCAGGACCCGGCCACAGGGGCATGGGGTATCGAGTACCTGTTCGGGGTAATCGAGGCACCTGTTGCCGGCGCTGCCGGCGATCCCGTTTTCCGCCCCTTCTGGGCGCACTCCCGCTCGGAAGAACGCCGGGCCTTCCTCGAATTCCTGGACTACGTGGAGCAGCGCCGGGCCCGCTATCCGGACATGCACGTCTACCACTACGCTCCCTACGAAAAGACGGCCCTGCGGAACCTTTCCCTCGCGCACCAGGCCGGTGAGGACACCGTGGACACCTGGCTCCGCCAAGGCCTGCTCGTGGACCTCTACGCCACGGTCCGGCAATCCCTGCGCATTTCCGAAGCGTCGTACTCCATCAAGAAGATCGAACCGCTGTACATGGGAGACAACCTCCGCTCCGGGGACGTCAAGGACGCCGGCGCCTCCGTGGTCGCCTACGCCGCGTACTGCGCGGCCCGGGATGCGGAGAACGAGGCGGAGGCGGCGACGATCCTGGCGTCCATCTCGGACTACAACCGGTACGACTGCCTCTCCACACTTCGTTTGCGGGACTGGCTGCTGGAGATCGCCGGGCCAGCCGGGACGGCACCTGCCGAAGCGGTTGTCCCGGGAGCGCGGGCAGGATTGTCCACCGTGGCTGAATCGGATGAACGCCCGGGAGTGCCAGGCGAGACTGCCGGGACTCCTGAAACTCCCGAGGAGCGCCGGTTGCGCGAATACCTGGCGGGCCTGCCGGACAGCCGCCCCTGGACTGATGACGAACGCGCCATCGCCATGGTCGCCGCGGCCACCGGCTACCACCGGCGCGAACGCAAGCAGTTCTGGTGGCAGCACTTCGACCGGGTGGAAGCACCTATCGAGAACTGGTCGGAGCAACGGAACGTTTTTGTCGTCTCTTCGGCCGAAGTTACCTCGGAATGGGCGCTGACCAAGCCGCGGGAACGCATGCGGACCCGTGTCCTTCGGCTTGAGGGCACCATGACGGAGGGGTCCGATTTCCGGGCCGACTCCAGCTGGTGCCGGCTCTACGATGCTCCTCCCCCGGAAGGCATGGCAGATCCCGCTGCCGCTCCGGGCGCCAGGGCGTTCACGTTCGGAACCAGGATCAGCGAGATCAGCCCCGCGCCGGACAATCCCGAACTCACCGTCATCACCATCGCCGAGCGCGAGTCCAGGAAAGTCGCAGCCTACCCGCATCTCCCTGTTGCGCTCACTGAGGACCAGCCCCTCGCTACCTCCAGCATTGAAGCCGCTATCGCCGAAATTGCCGCCAGCGTCGGAGCATCCGTGCCCTCGCTGCCGGCACAGCCGGGACTGGACATCCTGCGCAAACAGCCCCCGCGCTTCCGGATCCTCCGGCAGCCCGTGGACGTCCCGCACTGCCCTGACGGTTCTGCCGATTACGCCGCGGCGATCACTGCGTCTGTCCGCGACCTCGACTGCTCCTACCTCGCTGTCCAGGGCCCTCCCGGCACCGGTAAGACCTACGTCGGTGCCCACGTGATCGGGCGGCTGGTCTCTGAAGGCTGGAAGGTCGGCGTTGTGGGCCAGTCGCACAACGTGGTCGAGAACCTGGTCTGCTGCGCTATTGCCACCGGTGGGGTGGATCCGAGTGTCGTGGCGAAGAAGCTCGCGTCACCGCACGACGTCCCTTGGAAGTCGACAGCTGAGGGGGATGTCAGCAGGTTGTTGGCTTCTCCCCGCGGCTGCCTGGTGGGTGGCACCGCCTGGACCATGACGGGCAAGGAGGTCCCGGCCGGCTCGCTGGACCTGCTGGTCATCGACGAGGCCGGGCAGTTCTCGCTGGCCAACACACTGGCTGTTTCCCGTGCGGCCAAGCGGCTCCTCCTGCTCGGTGATCCCCAGCAACTGCCGCAGGTCACACAGGGCGCACACCCGGAGCCCGTGGACGAATCAGCGTTGGGGTGGCTTGCCGCGGGTCATGCCACGCTGCCGGCCAACCTCGGCTACTTCCTGGCGGACAGCTGGCGAATGCAACCGGAACTGTGCCGCGCCGTCTCACAGCTAAGCTACGAGGGAAAGCTCCACGCTGCACCGGCGGCCTCGCTGCGCCAGCTGGAACAACTGCCGCCAGGGGTGGAAACAGTCTTCGTCAACCACAGCGGCAACGCCACGGCGTCCAAGGAGGAAGCCGCCGAGGTGGTTCGCCAGGTGCGGCGCCACCTGGGGCTGAAGTGGACGCCGGGCGGGGACAGCGGGTCCCGTCCGCTGGGGCAGGAAGACCTGCTGGTAGTGGCCGCATACAACGCCCAGGTCCACCTCATCCGGAAAGCCCTCGAGGAGGACGGCCTGCCCGACGTACGCGTAGGCACCGTGGACAAGTTCCAGGGCCAGGAGGCACCGGTGGTGCTTGTCTCGATGGCCTGCTCTGCGGTCAGCGAGGCACCCCGCGGTGCTGAGTTCCTGCTGAACAGGAACCGGATCAACGTGGCGGTCTCGCGCGGCCAGTGGCGGGCGGTGATCATCCGCTCTCCCGACCTCACCAGCTACATGCCGCATCGGCCCTCAGCCTTGGAGGAGTTGGGCGCCTTCATTGGGCTTAGCCCGAGGGAGTGAAGCGGTCCGGCATAAACAGGCGAAGTCAGCGTGCGTTGAAGCCGCGGAAGGTGCCCTTAGCTTCGGAAATGTTGTCCTCCACCCGTTCCACCCGCCCGGGTGTTCGGTTTGAGTTCAGCCATTCCCGGAGTTCGTGGACCTTCCACTGCGGCCCTTCAGCCACCAAGGCAACCGAACCGTCGTCGAGGTTTTTCACCTCGCCGCTGAGGCCCAGCTCTTCCGCCTTGCCCATCGTCCAGAAGCGGAATCCCACCCCCTGCACCACGCCAAAAACACGGGCAGTCAACCGGACCGAATCCGTGTCAGACGAATCAGGCACCCCTGATGATGGACCTGCGTGCCTCGCCATGGTGCCTCCCCTCCGTCCAGCGTTGTCCCCGCCCAACCAGCTCGCATTTAAAGCTCCAAAAACGGCTTTTCAGGGCCTTAAATGCGACCCGGTTGGGCAAGGGGCGCGGCTAGTTGATGGTGATGTCGCGGGTGCTGTGGTTATAGCGGATGGTGACCCTGCCACCGTCGTGGTACAGCTCGTGGTTGGGACCATCGAAGGTGCCGAACGCACCGTAGTTTTCGTCCCAGGACCGGTTCAGGGCGATCTTGAAGGTGTAGTGACCGGCCGGAAGTTCCACGCTCTTCTTCCAGAGCTGGTCCAGGAAGTCGAACTCCATCTGCGCTTCATCGTACTGCGGCGCCCAGTTCTCGGGTGCACCAAGAATGGTGTTGAAGTCGCCCGCAACAGCCACTGCCTCCGGCTGCGGGTGCGTCTCAACGTCCGGACCCTCAAACGGCTCGGCAGCAGCGGTCTCATCCGTATTGGCCGGAGCCTTGCCCTTGCGCACTGCCTTCACCACCGGTTCGACAGCATCCTCGATCACCTTGGCAGCCTTGCCCACGGCCGCAGCGGCCTTCTTGGCAGGAGTCTTCCTGGTGGTCTTCTTGGCCTCCGCCTTGGCCGCTGCGGGCGCCGCGGTTTCAGGAACGGCGGTGGTCTTGCGGACGAACCCTGCGGGAGCCGTAGGAACCGGAGTGTCGGCAGGGACCGGGGTGCCGGCGTCGAGCGCGGCGGCGAAGGACACAGTGTCCGGGTAGGCAACCGTGGCGCGCATGCCGTCCTCGGTGATGGTCCAGCCGGAGCGGCCCTTGACCAGCCAGCCTGCCTTGGCCAGCTTGGCCGTGGCGGAAGTCAGCGTCTTGTGCCCGCGGGGAATCCCGCCGCTGAGCAGTTCGGCCTCGTGCTCGTTGAACGGCACGCGTGCCGTAGCCTCCGCGAGGACCTGCCCCGCGTTCAGTGCATCACCGGACCACACGCCTTCGGTCAGGACATCCAGCACGGTCTTGAGTCGAAGGAAGGTGTTTTCTGCGGTGGACTTGGCCATGGTTCCCCTTTTATAAAAGCGATCGGTCTTAGGCATCATGCCAACTGCCCGTTACATCGCGCGACTTAAATTGGTTAACTCTGCGTGTCGTGACCGACTATGAAGCGGGCTTTCCGACAAGTGAGTCTGGAGTATCGGGTGTAGGGCCGGCTGCATAACGCTGGAGTGCTTTCACAGCTACCGCCCTGCACCCCTCCGGACACGCCTGCGGCACCAAGTTTAGCTGCTTGTTGGCCCGGTTGTTGCCTGGGACACAGCTGGCGTCACCGAACCGCGTCGAGGCCGTTCAGTTCGGCCAGCAGTTCTGCCTTCCGCTCCTCGGATGCGAACGACGAATGAATGGAGTTG
Organism: Arthrobacter sp. SLBN-100; assembly: GCF_006715305.1. Taxonomy (NCBI): domain Bacteria; kingdom Bacillati; phylum Actinomycetota; class Actinomycetes; order Micrococcales; family Micrococcaceae; genus Arthrobacter; species Arthrobacter sp. SLBN-100. The sequence continues at coordinate 3,973,451 of NZ_VFMY01000001.1, read as the reverse complement.
GCGGCGAGCCGGGCTTTGTCGAAATCGGAGAGTTCGAACACGGCCTCGAGCTGGCTGAAGTTGTCGTCCACGTAGCCGCCGAAGTACGCCGGGTCATCCGAATTGACGGAGACGTTCAGGCCCGCCGCGAGCATCGCGGGCAGTGGGTGGTCCGCAAGGGTGTCCACCGCGCGCAGCCGGACATTCGACAACGGGCAGACGGTCAGCGGGATCCGGGCGTCCACCAGCCGTTCCACCAAAGCAGGATCTTCCATACAGCGGATGCCATGGTCGATCCGCTCCACCCCCAGGATGTCCAGCGCTTCAAGGATGTACGATGGCGGTCCCTCCTCCCCCGCGTGCGCGGTCAAGCGCAGGCCCGCTTCGCGGGCTTTGGCGAAGAGCCGCTCGAACTTCGACGGCGGATTGCCCACCTCCGCCGAGTCTAAGCCCACCGCTCCGAGTGGTGCGTTCATTGCCAGCAGGCCGTCGAAGACCTCCAACGCAGACTCCTCGGAAAGATCACGCAGGAAAGCTGCGATCAGCATGGTGGACATCCCAAAGTCTTCCTGGGACGTGGCCAGGACGGAGGCGACGCCATTGACGCAGGTCTCCAAAGGGATACCGCGCGAGGTGTGAGCCTGCGGATCCAGCATGATTTCGGCGTGCCGGACGCCGGCAGCAGCTGCTCGCTCCAGGTAGGCATACGTCATGTCCGCAAAGTCTTCCTCTGTCTGCAACACGGCCATGTTGGCGTAGTACAGGTCGAGGAAGGACTGCAGGTCGGTGAACTCGTACCGCGCCCGCAGCTCATCCAGCCCGGAATACGGCAGTGTGATGCCGTTGCGCTCGGCCAGTGCAAAGATCAGTTCCGGCTGCAGGGTCCCCTCGATATGAAGGTGCAGTTCGGCCACCGGGAGAGGCTTGGCGGGGACGTCAGGCTCAGCTGCGTCGGGTTCGGTTTCAGGCACGGCAGTACCGCCTGCATAGTTATCCATTCGGTCAGGATAGTGCCCCGGCCGCATTCGCGCCTCGCAGGAAGGACGGCATCCAGCAAACCACCAGCCTCTACCCAGAAAAGATCTCAGTTTGATAACGCCACTGCTATGTCCTAGCGTGAAATGCATGCCCGGACAGCGGGCGACATGAATGCCCGGTGCTGCCTCCACCAGAACTGCCCAGCAGGCAGACACCGAAATTGACCTCTATTCGTCAGGGGCGGGCAGTGGCGCGATGATCTCCGGGGACGGAACCAGCGCTGGTGGCCTTCAGGAGCATCACCACCATGAAAAACACCGGATTCCGTACTGCCGTGCGCCGTGGAGCCACCGTGGCCGCCATTTCCGCCGCAGGGCTCGCACTCTCGGCAACCGCGGCCAACGCCACCACCAGCGGCTCCACCTGGGATGCCCTGGCGCAATGCGAGAGCGGCGGCAACTGGGCCATCAACACCGGCAACGGCTTCAGCGGGGGCCTCCAGTTCAGCCCCAGCACCTGGGCAGCTTACGGCGGCGCAGGTTCGGCCTCAGACGCGAGCCGTGAACAGCAGATTGCGGTCGCCGAGCAGGTCCAGGCAGCACAAGGCTGGGGGGCCTGGCCCTCCTGTGCAGCGCAACTGGGCTTGAGCGGCGGCGCTACCGGCGCAGCACAGCAGAGTGCCCCGGTTCAGAGTGTTCCCGTTCAGGCGGCACCAGTCCAGGCGGCACCAGTCCAGGCTGCCCCGACTCAGAGCGCACCTGTCCAGGCAGCCCCCGTCACGGCTCCGGCTGCCAAGCACGTCACGGCGGTTGCCCTGAGCGGCGAGACCCACACGCTCCAGCCGGGCGACACGTTGAGCATCGTGGCCGAGAAGCTGGGTATCGAGGGCGGCTGGCAGCGCCTTGCCGACGCCAACCTCGACACCATTTCCGACCCGAACCTCGTCTTCGAGGGACAGGTCATCCAGCTTCCCGCGTAAATCACTGCCCGCGGAATAACGGCACGATAGTGAGTGCCTGAGGCCGTCACGGCCTCCCCAAACAGGTCGGCGATAGACAAATTCCGTTGACCAAAAACGACGCCGGCGCGCCCCCAGAAGGGGCGCGCCGGCGTCGTACCTTTGCTGCTGCTGAGGTGCGCCTTAGCTGCTGGCGGGAATCTCGCGAACGATCCGCACCTTCCAGGCAGAGTCGTCGCTCGTGTCCAGCAGGGCTACGGTGCCGTGGGCCAGGTTGAGGGCGACGCGCTTGACCGCCAGGAGCTCCAGGTACAGGTGCTCGTTCATGCGGCCGGGAGTGTCGATCATGTACTTCACGGCGTCGCGGACCTTGCGGTAATTGGCGCTCTTCTCCCGGTGCATGTGCAGCTCCAGAGCCGACTGCTGCTTGAGGCGCGGCTCGTGCCGGTTCAGCAACGTGACCGCAGTGTGCACACCGACGACGAGGGCGAGCGAAACGCCGTAAATCCACCATCCGCTGGAGAGCAGGAACAGTGGAAGATTGCCGATGGCCACGATCGCGATGATCACGCGAAGGGCTGCGATGCGGCGTACCATCCGGGCAACGGTGGCAATGCCGTCGCGGAAACGGTGCTGGTCCTTCCGTGCCGTCTCGGGATCAAGGGTAAATTCGTCAAGGACCAGGATGCCCTTAGCTTCCGGACTCAGCATCTGCCCGTAACGGGGCGCGAAGGAGTGAGGGATTCCGGCGGTTTTGTGAGGTGTTAATGTCATGATTGGGCTTCCAAAATGGTGGGTTGTTGCGGCGATCTTAGTGGCTTCGCCTACCCGCTGTATGCATGAGTCCACGATGTGAACACTTCGGCGAAGGACGTGTGGCGCCGGGCACTGCAATTGGCACATCCGTGAGCTGCCGTCAGACTGAAGGGATGCAAACCTTCCTCCCGTACCCTGATTTCCGGCAGAGCGCCGCCGCCCTGGACACTGCCCGCCTCGGCAAGCAGCGCGTCGAAGCGCTGCAGACACTGCGCGCCCTGGTGATTCCCGGATACGGCTGGCAGACCCACCCGGCGATCCGGATGTGGATGGGTTATGTGCCAGCCCTGACGATGTACGGGCTGGCGATGGTGGACGAATGGACCGGGCGCGGCCACCCGGATAAGACGCGTGAGAACATCACAGAGTTCGCGCCGCAGGCAGCCCACCCCGACTATGCGGCCAAGATTCCGATGCCGCCCTGGTTGGGAGACCCCGACTTCCACCTCAGCCACCGCTCCAAGCTGGTGCGCAAGGAACCCAAGTTCTACACCTCCGTTTTCGCGGACGCGGTACCGGACATGGACTACATCTGGCCGGAACCCAAGCACGAATTCCTGCCCCAGGAACCCGAGGGCGACATTCTGTGGATCCTCCGTTCCCCGCATCACGACGTCGATCCCCAGGCCTTGGACACCGTGGCTCTGCCGCCGGTGCATGGTTTCCCCGCCGCCGCGGCCGTCTCGGACGAGCCGGATGACGGCTACTCCCCTGTCTACATCGACGACGGCTCCCGCCGGCCCTCAAAGCAGCCCCGGAAGGCGCCACCGAAGCCGCAGCTGAAAAAGCCCACCCGCAAGCGCCTGGCGCAGGAGGAAGCCTTCGCTACCCTCCCCGGGAAAACTCCGGTCGCCGTCCCGTTCGAACACGGCCACAAGTTTGCCGTGGGACAGGTGGTGGGCCGGCCCATCACGCTGGAAGACGGCAGGTTCGGCAGGAACTTCACGGTCACGGAGATCATTGACCGGTCGGCCTTCACCTACCCGGCACTCCTGCAGGATCCCCGGGTGTTCTTCCCGGTGGAGGCACCGTAGCCATGACAATCCTCCTGGCCGGATGCGGCGACCTGGGCACCGAGGCGGGTTTGCGGTTCGCCGCCCAGGGGCACCGCGTCGTAGGCTGGCGCCGCTCCCCCGCGCAACTGCCTGCTGTCATTGAAGGCGTGGCGGCTGACCTGAGCGCAGCTAACCTTCCGCCGGTCCCGGCGGACACGATCGCCGTCGTTATAGCCGTCGCTGCCGATTCGCCGTCAGAGGATGCCTACAGGGCCGCGTATGTGCGCGGGGTGACCAATGTCCTGGACGCTTTGGAGCGCGACGGCGTGACGCCGGCCCGGGTCCTCTTTGTCTCCTCCACCGCGGTTTATGGCGACGCCGGAGGGGGCTGGGTGGATGAGGATACTCCACCTGCGCCCGGTGGCTTTTCCGGCAGGATCCTGATGGAGGCGGAGGAGCTGCTCCGAAAGAGGCTCGAGGGAACTCCGACAACTGCTGTGTCCCTTCGGCTGGGCGGAATCTATGGCCCGGGCCGCACCAGGTTGATCGAACAGGTGCGGAGCGGTTCCGCCGTCATTCCCGAGGACATCCGGTACACCAACCGTATCCATCGCGACGACGCCGCGGGGGCCATTGTCCACCTCGCCACCATGACGGCTGCGCCGGCTCCCGCCTACATCGGCGTGGACGATAACCCGGCCGACCTGGGCAGTGTGCTCCGATTCCTGGCCCAGGAAATGGGTCTGGTGGAACCGCCTGTTGGCGAGGCAGGACCGTCGCGCGGCGGCAACAAACGCTGCCGCAATGATTTGCTTCGGAGCACCGGATTTGGCTTCGCTTTTCCGTCCTTCAGTGAAGGGTACCGGGACGTCCTGGCTGGCAACGGCGTCCGCCACCCGTAGGCTGTCCCTTGAACGCAGCGTGACGCGGGATACGTAGGGCAGGAAACATGGATTTTCGGGAAGTTATTGAGGCTGCCGGGCAGTTTGTCGATTTCGCCGGAGTGGCTGTGATGGTGATTGGCGCCCTGGTGTCCGTCCCACTGGCGCTTCGCGGTCATCAGCCGCGGAACCTCCCTGCAGGCACTGGGAAACTCAGCTTCTACCGCTTATACCGCCAGCTCTTGGGCAGGTCCATCTTGCTGGGGCTTGAGCTGTTGGTTGCCGCCGACATCATCCGCACGGTCGCCGTCACGCCGACCTTCGAGACAGTCGGAGTCCTGGCCATCATCGTGCTGATCCGGACGTTCCTCAGTTTTTCCCTTGAGCTCGAAATCACCGGGCGCTGGCCGTGGCAGAAGGAGTCCCGGGAATCCGGCGCTCCTGCGGAGGCACCTGCAGACTAGGAACTCCGGGGGCGGGCACAGGAGGTTTCCTCACTCAGCGGCCGTCCGGACGCCAGTACCGCAGCCCGCCGCTGGTGGCGCCGTCTTGACCGACGTCGACCACGGCGTACGGGAACGCCCCGCGGTCCGCTTGGTCAGGCCCCCGACCGCGGACGTCAGAACACCACGTACCGGTGTTGACGTACCTGGTGGAGCCGGCCTCGAGCGCTGACTCGAGGGCCCGGTGGGTGTGGCCCGAGACGTACCAGGCAACCCCGGAACCATGCGCCTCGAGGGTGCGCGCAACCCGGCCTGCAGCAGCAGGAGTCTCCTCGCTGGCTATGCTGCGCCCGGCGGCCGCGAGCACCATGCGGGTGGCGGTGCGCGGGAGCACTGACACCGTCCGGAACCGGGACAGGCGCGCCAGGTCCCGAACGGCCGCCCCGTCGAGCTCCAGCCGCAGTGACTCGGCCTGCAACAGCTCGCCGTACTCGAGCTCCCGGACCCGGCGTTCCGCCCGTTCAGACGCAAGGCAGGCACGGGCAACGGCACCGGCGCGGCTCAGGCGCGAGTTCGACGGCTGGGCGTGCCACGCGGCGAGCGGTGGCAGGTCCAGCTCGTCGGTACCGCTGACCGCGGTGCGCAGCAGCTCGGGGATCCGGTGCAGCGCGTGGTGCTGGTGCCCGTGCTCCGCCACGAGTACGTGGGGCACGTGCAGGAACCAGGGATGCACCCGGACCTGCGCGGGCTTGACGGGTGACAGCAGCGATGACAGGCGGGCGGCGACCGAGGGCCGGGCCAGCTCCACGTCATGGTTTCCGCAGACGAAGTGCAACTGCACGCCGCGCGCCGCACACGCCTGGAGCGCCTGCAGCGTGTCGGGGTGGCGGGCGAGGATGGACTCCAGCCGGGCCAAGCTCTCGTCTTCGGGGAACCCGACCAACTCAAACGTGTCACCGACAAAGACGACGTGCTGCTGACCGGAGGCTCCAAGCACCTCGCGGTGCAGGAACTCGGGCAGCACCTTGCCGGGGCGTCGCGGGTCCTCGTCCGCCACGCCCAGGTGGAGGTCGCTGAGGAGCCACCACCTGGCTGCGCCACTCACGTGAGCAGTTCCAGCAGACGTGGAAGGAAGAGGAGCAGGCACATCATCCACATGAGGGCAATGGCCCCGCGGCTCACCGCCCGGCCGAAGAACCTCGGGGGTGCGGTCTGCCTGGGGTCTGGTCCGGCGTGTCGAACCTCGAGCGTGACGAGGGTGACGAGCAGGGCGGTAACCACCAGCAGTCCTGCCAGATCGATCATGACGCAGCCTCCTGCCGTGCGCGTGCAATACACGCGAGGATGGTGATGACGCCCATCGAGACGACGCATGCCTGCCACGACCAGACAGCAAGGTAGAACATCGCCGTGGACACCGCGGTGAGGGTGGCGAGGCCAAGCGCCAGGACGAGCAGCGCGGCGAGCGCGAGGTCGGTAACGGGCGTGAGCCGGGCCAGCGCCTGCCCCGGGAGCAGGATGAGGACAGCTGCCGCGGCGACCGCCTGCAGCGGTGTCGGCAGCCCCACAAGCGTTAGGAGCACCAGCGCGGCGGCGGCGAGGCCGAGCGCCATGGTGGGCCGCTTGACGATACTCATGGCACTCATGGCGCCACCCGATACACACGTGCGTCAACATTGTTGAACACGAGCTCCACACGGTCCTGCATGCTTAACCACTCCTCCAGCTCGGTAAACTCGCCCGCACCGTTGTCGCCCTGGAGCACGACACTCGCCTCCGACGAGCGCATGAAGATCATGTGGGCGCCGGCGGGGTTTTGCAGGGCGTAGTTGTAGACGATCGGACCGCACGTCTCAGCCGACAGGTTCTCCCGGCACAGGTCGTCCATTGTCCGGTAACGGTGTTCGAGGTAGGACTCGCTGCGCCATGGCGTCGGGTGGGCAGCCGAGATGATCGACGAGCTCCGGGGCGCCAGTTGCTCCGCTGCGGCAACCGCGTCAATCTCGTTGTCGGTGAAGACGTCATACTGGGCGTTTCCGAACCGGCCGGTCACGGTCAACACGGCCAGCAGGAAGCAGGTGATGACCAGGCCTCCCACGGCGCGGCTTGACGGGCGTTTGCTGCCGTCGCCGGGCAGCAGCACCGAGCAGGCCAGCAGGGCTATGAAGGGCAGTGCGAACAGCGAGACGCGGATGAGCATTTCACCGCCGTACGCCTGTGCGGGGAAGAGCAGCAATGGGGTGACGGCGAGGAGGACCACCCGGAGGTCGAGGCGCCTTCTGCGCCAGTCGCGCACCGCCCCGACAGTGGCGAGCGCCCACAGCAGGACGGTGAGGCCGACCCGGAGTTGCACCACGAGCAGGTGGCCAGGGGTCCCGCTCACGCGCTCGGCCACGTTGGCCTCGGCCGCAATCTGCAGTCCTGCGTCCTGCAGGAGCGGGTGCCCGGCGAGGTAAATACTCGCTGGGTAGACGAGCCAGAGCATCAGCACAAGACCGGCGATCAGGGGCAGTCTGCTGGGCCATACACGTCCGCTCAGGGTGAGGACGGTAATGACAATGAGCAAAATAAATGGCGTCAACTGATGGCTCGCGGTCATGACCGTAATGAGCAAGAGGGTCACGACGAGAGCGGCCAGCCGGTATGCCGGTCGGGGGTCGGCTGGCGTCCGTCCCCGCCACCACTCCGCCAGGTCCGAACGCCGGAAGCCGTGAAGCTTACCGGACCGCGCGGCCAACGGACCGAGGAGCATCGCAAGCACAACGAGATACAGGAAGAAGCCGAATGCCTGGGGAGACAGGTAGTCCTGGTCCTGCCAGTTGCCAAGGCAGAAGATCCAGAGCACGAGCCAGCGCCGTCGCGGATCCCGGGTCAGGTAACCGGTGAGCACGGCCACGGCAACGAGCCACAGACTCACGTTGAGCACTGGAGCCCACAGGGCAAGGGTGACAGGGTCGAGACCGGTCGCGCCGAGCACCGTTGCCAGGAGGGCGAAGAAACCCGGCCAGTTGAAGTAGGCGTCGATGTTCGGATCGATCCGCTGCATGTCCGAGAGGGCGTCGGCGATGCCGAGATGCCGGAAGGCGACCTCACCCCGCGGTACCTCTGTGACGAAGGCTGCGGTCCCGAAGAGCACGAGGACCAGCACAACGACGAGCCACATCATCACCGGGCGGCGCGCCGGGCCCGCCGCGTCCCCCCGTAGGGCCACGAAGAAGGCGGCGTTCAGAAGCAGGACCCCCATCCAGAACGGGTAGGGCAGGACGCCGACGAGCCCGATGTCGCTGTTGACGGGCACGGCCACTGTGGAAGCGGCCCCCGCGGCAAGCGCTAGCGACACGACTCCCGCGAGTGCGCACCACACGTCACGGGGCTTCCAGCGCCGGTCCAGGCGGCTGGGCGTATCAAGCGTGCTGGTCATAATACCTCCTGTTTGACGCGCCGGAGGATTGCGACCAGCCGAAGGCCGACCGCCAGGGCTCCGATGGAGAGCACCACCAGCCAGTTAAGGGCCATGGCGCTGGCGCCCTGTTCGGCGGCGGAGAGTGCTGAAACGCAGAGGGCGACGGCGAGCACCACGCCGACCACGATGGCTTCCGCGTAGCGACCGCGGGCCCGGCACACGGCGTTGTAGGCCTGCAGCACCGCATAGGCCACCACGCCGGCCGCCAACCACTGCAGAGCGCCTGCTGACGCTTCGGCGTACTGATCCCCCAGCAGGTGGAGCAGAGGGCGGGCGAAGACGATGAGGACGGCGGCACCCAGACCTCCTATGGCGAGAGACCACCGGAGAGTCGCCCAAGTGACCGACACGAGGCGGCCAGGCTCCCGGACACCCTCCGAGAACTGAACGATGCCCATCAACATCGGAGCAGTGTAGGCTGCCCAGGCCATCATCCAGGCGGGATACCAGTAGGCAGCAGCCTCCGGCGATACCATGTGCGCGAGCAGGAGCGGCAGCACCAGCCCGGGGGCGCGCTCGGTGAGGGTGAGGAGCTGGTTCGGAATTCCCAGCATCAGCAGCGGACGGCCGCCCGCCAGGCGCAAGGATGGCCGCGGCCGGTAGCCGACAAGTCTTCGCAACTGGACCACACCCACGATGCACGTCAAGGCGGTCCCGAGAGTCCAGCAGGCCATCAGCAAGTCCGCCGCGGCGGGGTGCGCCTGCCACGCCACGAGTGCTGCGGCCCCGAGTGAAACCCCGCCGCCCAACGTGTACCTCAAGGTCGCGCTGGCACCGCGTCCCAGTGCCACGAGCGCCTGGTCCAGAACGGTGCCCAGTGTCCCGGTGACCGCGGCCACGAGGAACATGAGCCAGAAGAGAACCGATACCGAGGCCGTGTCCGGGGCCACGGTCAGCTGCAGCACGAGGTACCCGAGGGCCAGCACGGTGCTGGCTAACGCCACGATTCCAAACGCCGCGTCCAGCACCCGCGCTGGCGGTTCGCCCCGCCCCACCGAAACGATCACGGCCGACCCTGCGCCCAGCACCGCGAGCTGCGCGCAGATCAACACCGCCGAGACCGCGGCCGTGGTGAGCCCGACCTCACGGTCGGACGCCGCGTGCGCGGCCACGACCCAGAAGGCGAAACCCGAGCCGGTCTGGGCGCCCTTGGCCAGGATGAGGCCGAGTGAGCTGCGCAGTGCGGAGTGCCGGACGGGCGAGGCGTCGACGGCCGGGTCCCCCCTCACAGTACTCACGACCCGAAACCCTTGACCAAACCCGCGTAGTTGTACCAGCAGAAGGCGACATAGTAGCGCAACCACCGGGGCTGGCCAGCCGCGAGGCTCAAGGCGCTGCCCCGGACTGCCGCGGCGGCTGGCAGCAGCGCCAACCTCGCACCGCGCCAGCCGTGTTTGCGGATCATCCGTCCCAGTCCCGTTCCATCCATGAGGAACTGGTCGAGCGCGAAGTCAAAGTCGTCCGCTGCGAAACGATGTTCGACGACGGTCCGGTGCGACACCCCCGTTCGCATCCCCGAATTCCGCATCCGCCAGCGCAGTTCGATGTCCTCCCCCGATTTGAACGTGTCGTCGAAGCCCACGCCCAGCATCAGGTCCCGGTTGACGATCGTCGCCACGAGCCCGAACCAGTTGCGGCTGCGGCCGGTGCGATGGTGATTTGCGAGCGCCTGGCCCCAGTAGCCCGGGCCGGCGACACTCTCCAGACCGGCCTGGAGGGCGTCGTAGCCGTCCTCCACCAGCTCAGTGAGCAGCTGGGCGACCCCCTCGGGCCCGAACACGACGTCTGAGTCGACGAGCAGGACCCAACGGGTAGTGCTGCTTTGCACCCCCAGCGTTCGGGCCCATGGCAGGCCGCGGCCCTCATCACTCAGGACCCGGGCACCGGCCGCGAGGGCGAGGTCGACGGTGCGGTCTGTGGACAATCCGTCCACCACTATGATCTCGGCCACACCGGACTGACGCAGGGCCTCCAGACAGCGCGGGAGCATATCCTCCGCGTTGCGGGCCGGAACGACGGCGGTAACTTCGGCAGGACTGTGGCTCATTGTGTCCCACCCCCCTCAGGCCTGGTCATCGAGGACTGACGGCAGCAGTTCCTCAAGATGCCGGACGATGTCATCCGACGCCTCGTCCGCCGAGTACGCGGACGGCACCTGCAGCAGGTGGCAGGGGCGTCCGTCGAGCGCTTTGCTCAGTACGAGCCCCTTGGCCGCGAAGTGCTCCCGCCACGGGACGACCGACGTGGCCGCCAGGCCGGTGACAACCTGCTGCGAGAAGCCCGCCATCTCGATGTGGAAGTTTCCGATCATGCGGTCGACCATCCAATCCTTGGTCCGCTCGACAATCCGGGTCCTCGTACCCTCGAAGCGCTCAACATAGATGGCGGCCGCGAGCGGGGCCGTGGTGGTCACTTCCTGCCCGGGGAACGCGGTGCCCGCGTCAACCATGCGGTGCTCGGGCGACCAGCGGCGGGAGAAGTCCGCGAGCCGCGGATAACGGATGACGTACGGGTGCACCAGCGTGGTGAGACGGCCGACGCTCTGCGAGAACCGTGGGGGGACGAGGGGCTTGCGGACACCTTCGAACAGGTGCGGGTAGATGGCCCGGTGGTGCGGCTTGATGAACATCGGCTTCGCATAGCCGAGCAACGTGGCATCCTCGGCAAGAAAGGCCCAGTCATCACCCATGAACGACCACCCCTCACGCCGCATCAGCTTGGCGGCGGTGCTCGTCTTACCGGTTCCTCCGGCCGCCGGAAGGGCGATCGCGTGGCCCCGGTAGGCCATCGTTGCCGCATGGATCATGGCAGCTCCTCGAGCGATCATGGCGGCATCGAGAACCGGGACCACCGAGGTCAACAGCTCGCCCGATCCGTGGACGCGCCATTGCTCTGCGTCCCTCACGATTTGGACCCGGTCGGCATTAAAGCGCACGCTGTTCTCCGTGTACGCCAGCTCGTGCTCGAGCAGACCCGCATCCGGCATTGCCTCCGGCCGGTCATCGACGATGATATCGGCTGGCCGTTCGGCATCGGTGGCGAAGCAGCCCAACATGGTCCGGAGCTGGTGCGCTGCCGGTGCCTGTGCGTCTACGCGGATCGAGAGGCGGCCGTGGATGTCGAAGTGAAGTGCCTTGGTTTGCCTGGTGCTCATGATCGTCCCCTGTCTGAGTGTTCTCGGTCGTATGGTGCTGCTGCTGTGGACGGTGTCGTCCGGGTTGGCCGTATCGACGCTGTCCGCGGTGGCGTCGCGGTGGTGGTGAGTGGGTCGGTGGCGACGCAACCATGCAGGTGTCTGCCCGTGACGATCCCAGGCCCCAAACTCCCGGTCACTTCACTTCCCGCCACGGACTGACTCCGGCCAGGGCCGGGTGGTTCAGGGGCCGTCCAGGCACACGCGCAAGCTGACGCCCACGGATGTAGCCTGCCGCCGTACATGCCACGACCGCCACTAAGGCAGCCGCGCGGCCAAGTCCATCAGGATCGCCACGCCTCCAGTCATTCATGCCCGAAAAGACGGCCCGCGGGATGATACTGCGGACGTACCGGCGTTCCGGACCGAGGGCCCGCTTGTGCCCGACGACCTGACTGACTTGGGCCTTCGAAATCCCTTCAGACCAGGACCTTGAGAGCATGTAGCGGATCGTTCCCCTGCTTGCAGGCACATGATGGCGGACCAGCGCGGCAGGTTCGTAAACAATCCGACACCAGGGGGCGCCCATCTTTGACCGGATGCAGATCTCGGTTTCCTCGCAGCCCAAGGGGGTGGAACCCTGACGGCCCAAGGAGATGTTGAAACCGCCCACCGTGCGTATAACGTCAAGCCGGAATGACATGTTGGCACCGATCACGTTCCTGACTTCGGATGCAACCCGTGGCAAGCCCCGATGGCTGCAGCCAACGATCCAGTCGAGCTCTTCAGCGAAGTAACCGGGACGCCCCGCCGCCCACACAGGTTCCACCCGACCCCCCACTCCGAGCACTTCAGAATCGTCATAGAGCGCCGTAAGGCGTTCAAGCCAGTCCGGCGCGGCTTCAGCATCATCATCGAGAAAGGCGACAACTTCTGAGTCCGCCAGCCCCACTCCAGTGTTGCGTGCCCCCGAGAGTCCGCGCGGGCCCGTGTTCTTGACGACGGTGACGTCAACTGCGGTCTTGGCCAACCGCTCGTAAAGTTCCTCGTTGTGGTCAATGACCACGATTACTTCTTTAGGTGCGCAGGTTTGCGTGCGGAGGGACTCGATGACGCCCAGCAGCAAGCCCCAGCGCTCAGATGTGTAGGCGCATACGATCACGGTCACACTTGGGGAAGGAACATACGTCATGTCATGCCACGCTTATTACGGGAAGAACGCTTTTCGGATCTGTGGGCGTTCGCGGGAAGCTCACGTTGGCGTAGGCGTACTTCACCCGGCGCAGCGCCTCGGGGCGTGCGCCGGCAGTAGGTGCCTCCCATAAAAGGCACTCATGCGCCATGGTTCCCAGCACTCGCCAGCCGTCCCGGAAAGTCTGGAGATTTGATGCCCCGGAGATGCGGTCCAGTTCCAAGCTGGGGACCTCGGCAATCCGGAGGCCTGCCTTCGCAGCCCTGACGATCAGTTCCGTCTCAATTTCAAACCCATCGGATTCGAGCTGCAGAATTTCCAGGCACTCCCGCCGGAAAGCGATGTAGCCATAGCACAGGTCCGAGTAGTTGCTGTGCAGAACCGTGTTGGCCAACCCGGTGAGCGCCCGGTTTCCCGTACGCCGCAGCCACGTCAGGTCCTCGGACCCCCCTCCTGTGACGTATCGGGAACCTTTGACGAAGTCATAGTCATGCTGGAGTGGAGAAACGAACCAGCCAATTTCCTGGGGATCCATGCTTCCATCGGCGTCCAGCATGACGATGATGTCGCCCGTTGCTGCGGCAAATCCTGACCGTAGCGCGACACCCTTGCCCTTGCGCTGCTCGTTCACCACCACGATGTCCCTGCGGATTGCCCGCGCCACGCCAACTGTATTGTCCGTGGAACGGCCATCAACAATCACCACCTCGTCCACGTATGCAGGCATACGCCGGAGGACCCACGGGACGTTTTTGGCCTCGTTTAGAGTTGGGATTACGACGCTTATGGAGGCCCTCTCCGGTGCTGCCGCCAGCTTGGAGAATGAAATTGGGGGCTGAATGGAAATAGACAAAATGCCTCACCGCTTCATGCGTGTGTATGGTCGATTGTGGCCTGGGGACTAATTCGGTGAATTGAGCGTATGGTAGGCCCGGCTATGTAAACATCAGTAGTGAGTACTTGCTTTTATATCCCGTGCTACGTGGGGAATTTCCCTTGCTGCCAGAACTAGGGGTGGAGGGAAAACGCCGATTGATCTATTAGGTACATGGGGGGTTACCCGCACCCTGTGGACCGAGGGTTCGTACAGAAAGCTGGACCAAAGGCTGCTTGATCACGCGGCTTATGCCTGCTGAGGCTGGGGTGGTGGGGTTACGGGTTCACAAAAAACATATCCAGGCCGTGTGAAGGAAACTTGGCTATGGATCAAAACTCGAACGCCGGATCCCTTTGGCCCGATCCGCCTAAACTGCCACTGCCTGCCATTATGGACCAGCACTGGACCGACGCCATATTCCTGCATTGGCGCGTCCCGGAAAACCTAGCTGCCCGTTTCATGCCGCCCGGAGTGCAACCGGACCTTTTCGACAGCAGTTCGTGGGTGGGGTTGATCGGTTTCCACATGAAGAACGCTGGGATCGGACGCGGCCCCGGCATTCCGTACCTGGGCAGCTTCAGTGAGGTCAACGTCCGTGTCTACTCGCGGGAACCTGATGGAACGAGGGGCGTGGTCTTCCTGAGCTTGGATGCCAACCGGCTGCCGGTCGTCCTGGCAGCGCGGGCGGCGGAAATTCCCTACGTCTGGTCGCGAATCCGCTATTCCCAACCGCGGCCGGACTCGCCAGGCGTTGAGGCCATCGGCTACTCGGTCCGGCGTTTCAGGCAGGGAGCAAGGAGCAGCTTCGCCGTCGTACCCCAATTAGGGGGCACCCTCGACGACCCGTTATCGGTCTTTCTCACTGCGAGGTATGGAATGCACAGCATGTTCAGGGGACGGAGCATCTATGTTCCAAACACCCATAAACCGTGGCCGCTGTTCTCTGCCAAGCTCCACCACCTGAAGGATGAACTGCTCGCGTCCGCCGCCATCACCGCGGGCGGACCTCCTGAATCAGTCCTCTACTCCCCCGGAGTGCGGACCCAGTTCGGACCGCCAAGGCTGGTGAGCAGCCTCGGCGGACCACCGGTTGACCCTAGGCGTCCTGCCAGCCACGGCCTTCGCTGAAGGTGGCAACAAGCGTGCCCACGCCCGCTTGGAGGGAGTTGGACGGATCAAAATACAAGGACGCCTCGGATGCGCGGCTATGCGTGATCAGCTGTTCGGCTTCAAGCTTTGCTTCCGGTACGGTGGCCCCGATGATTCCTGTCCGTGCAGGAAGGTCCGGAGTGTGTACCACCTCCGCATCCGTCTCGCTCAAGGGAATAGTGGTGCCGGAGTTGATCTCGTCATGGGGAAATTCAAACTCGGCATCGGCGGAGGCGGCAGGAATGATGTACTCCAGGAAGTAGGTCATGGACCCCACTTTTGCAGAAAGCCACCGCCGTCGAAAGTCCGGCCGGGCCGTGGCGCAATAAATGGCCGCCTCCAGCCCTTACTCGAACGATGCAAAACTCACACCGCAGGAAAAATGGCTAACTGCGGAGGCCTGCCTTCCGCAGAGCCTCGGCCAGAGCGGTATCCACTGGCGCTGGACTGGGGGCGGCGTTACGTCCGTCCGTGGAGCGGCCTGGCTTCTTGGCGGACCGTTGCTGCTCCGGCCGTCCCGAACGGTCCGAAGTCTGCCTCCCCGCACCGGACCTTCCGGCACCCTGCCCGCCAGCGGACAGTTCGTCGTCGAGCCGCAAGGTCAGAGAAATCCTCTTCCGCTCCGGGTCTGCCTCCAGAACCTTCACCCGGACCACCTGCCCGGACTTCACCACCTCGCGGGGGTCCGAGACAAAGCGGTTCGCCAGCGCAGACACATGGACCAAGCCATCCTGGTGGACCCCCACGTCAATGAACGCACCGAAGGCCGCAACGTTGGTCACAGTCCCTTCCAGGATCATCCCCGGCTTGAGATCGGAGATTTTCTCAATCCCCTCGGAGAAGGTAGCCGCCGCAAACGCCGGGCGGGGGTCCCTGCCCGGCTTGTCCAGCTCCGCCAGGATGTCCTTGACGGTGGGCAGGCCGAAGGTGCCGTCCGCAAAATCTCGGGGATCCAAGGATGAAGCAGGCGCTGACCCGGCGGCAACCAGGATCTTGCGTGCCACTGAGTAGGACTCCGGGTGGACGCTCGATGCGTCAAGGGGTTCGGCCCCGCCGATAATCCGCAGGAAACCGGCGCATTGTTCGAATGCTTTCGCGCCGAGCCGCGGCACTTTCTTCAGGTCGGCGCGCTTGGCGAAGGGTCCGTGCTCGTTGCGGTAGGCCACGATGTTTTCGCTCAGCAAAGGGCCGACGCCGGCCACTCGGCTAAGGAGCGCAGGGGAAGCCGTGTTCACATCGACTCCCACGGCATTGACGCAGTCCTCCACAACGGCGTCAAGGCTCCGGTCCAGCTTCGACGCCGTCACGTCATGCTGGTACTGGCCCACGCCGATGGACTTCGGATCAATCTTCACCAACTCGGCCAGCGGGTCCTGCAGCCTGCGGGCGATGGACACAGCACCGCGCAGCGAGACATCCATCCCAGGGAGCTCCGCCGCGGCAAGGGCAGAAGCAGAGTAGACGGATGCTCCGGCTTCGGAAACCACAAGCTTCTGTGGTGTCCTGTCAACGTCCGGCAGCCGCTTGATGAGCTCAGCGGCGAGCTTGTCGGTCTCCCGGGAAGCAGTGCCGTTGCCAACTGCCACGAGTTCGACGGCGTGCTGCCGCGCCAGCCGCTCCAGCGTTGCCAGTGCTTCGTCCCACTTCCGGGCGGGAGCGTGAGGGTAGACGGTGTCGGTAGCCACGACCTTGCCGGTCCCATCCACCACAGCTACTTTGACGCCGGTTCGAAGCCCCGGATCCAGGCCCAGCGTTGCCCGGTTCCCGGCCGGCGCTGCGAGCAGGACATCCCGAAGGTTCGCAGCGAAAACGCGGACCGCCTCGTCCTCTGCTGCGGCGAACAGCTTGCCGCGCAGGTCAGCGGTGAGCCGGGCCAACACGCGGGACCGCCATGCCACCCGGGCCGTCTCCATCAACCATCCATCGGCGGGACGGCCGCGGTCGGCGACCCCGAGGCACCTGGCCACCGCTGACTCGTACCGGGAACGGGCGGCGGCGAGGGCGGCGTCGTCCGCGGGATTTGCTTCGGTGAGGTCCAGCTCAAGGACGCCGTCCTTCTCTCCGCGCAGCAACGCGAGCACCCGGTGGGACGGCATGCCAGCCGGAGCCTGTGCAAACTCAAAGTAGTCGGCAAACTTCTGCCCGTCCGCTTCCTTTCCCTTCTTCACGCGCGACACCATACGCCCCTGTGTCCACAGCCGCTCGCGCAGGGTGGCGGCCAGGTCAGGGTCCTGGGCGACGCGTTCAACGAGGATGGCGCGGGCTCCTGCGAGCGCAGCAGCGGCGTCACCAACAGCATGTTCCGGGTTCAGGTACTTGGCAGCCTCGTGCTCCGGCCGGAGCTCCGGACGCTTCAGCAGGGCCTCAGCCAGCGGTTCCAAACCGGCTTCGCGCGCGATCTGCGCCTTGGTCCGCCGCTTCGACTTGAACGGCAGGTAGATGTCCTCGAGGCGGGACTTTGTGTCGGCGGCAAGGATAGCTTTGTGCAGTTCTGCGGTCAGCTGGCCTTGGGCAGCAACAGATTCAAGTACGGTACGACGGCGGTCCTCCAGTTCGCGGAGGTAGCGCAGCCGCTCGTCGAGCTCACGGAGCTGGGTATCGTCGAGCGTGCCGGTGGCTTCCTTGCGGTACCGGGCGATGAAGGGCACGGTGGATCCGCCGTCGAGCAGTTCCACTGCCGCCTTCACCTGCCAGGCCTTGACTGCCAGTTCCGTGGCGATCTGGGCGAAGGTGCCGTCCTCCCGTTTCTGGGGCGTGGACGGAGCAAGGGAAGGGGCCTGCGGGAGTTGGGTCACCAGAACATCTTGCCCTAAGCGCCTGCGCGGCTCCACTGCCCTGGAAGGCGCAGCCCCCGCCGGCAGGGTATTCCGCTGCCGCCTGCAAAGTGCTGTAGTTGAAATGCCGTCACAGGCAACCCAGGGCTCGAGGAAGAGGGCATGATGCGGGAACTGCTCATTGTGTTTCAGGAAGGGTTCGAAGAGGCAAACATCACCGTGACGGTGAACGGCAAGCAGGCGCGGCGGGACCTGGATGTTACCACCAACCCGATCCTCGGCATCGCGAACGAGGTGTCCGTAGAGCTGCCGGCGAAGGGTGCGCATGTGGGAGTTGAGGTGACCAACCGTGGCTTGAAGGCAATCACGAAGGTCAGCGGAAAGCCTAAAAGCGTCCTTGTTAATATCCAGGACGGGAAGCTTGTCATGACAGAAGGAACCGGCCGGGAGGCGGTCCTTTAGCCTTTCGTGCAGTGGCCAGACCAGCCTCTGGTAAAACTCCATTTGCTGGAGTAGCATCTGATCACCGCCGGCTTCCCCGAGGAGCCCGGCGGGCCAACTTCACTAGCCAAAGGCCGTCGGATTCCTTTGGTGTCCGCTGCCGGGACAGCACCCCGAGCAGCAGAGGACGGCGGCACCCGAGCCGGGTGCCGCCGTCGTCTCTCTCAAGGGGTGGCCGTCAAAGGCGCCTCTAGCTTACGTACACCGGGTAATCCGTATAGCCCTCGGCGCCGTCGGCATAGAAGGTGGACGGGTCCGGCTCGTTCAGCGGCAGGCTCTCGTTCCAGCGGCGGGCCAGGTCCGGGTTGGCGATCGCAGGACGGCCCACCACCACAGCGTCCGCGTGACCGTCGGCCACCAGGGCCACAGCTTCCTCGCGGGTGGTCACAAGACCAAAGCCGGTATTGACCAGGAAGGTCCCGCCGAAGCGGGCGCGAAGGTCCTGGACCAGCTCCCCGGCGGGTTCATGGTGCAGGATGCTGAGGTAGGCGAGGTTCAGCGGGGCGATGCTGTCCACCAGCACCTCGTAGGTTGCGCGGACGTCTGCTGCGTCGACTTCGGCAATGCCCTGGACGTTGTGCTCTGGTGAGATGCGGATGCCAACGCGGCTGGCTCCGATGGCTGCCACCACAGCGTTGACCGTCTCGATGACGAACCGCGCCCGGTTTTCCGGGGAACCGCCGTAGCTGTCCGTACGGACATTGGAATTCGGCGCCAGGAATTCATGCAGGAGGTAGCCGTTGGCTGAGTGCAGCTCCACGCCGTCGAAGCCCGCTTCGATAGCGTTCAGCGAGGCGTCGACGATTTCCCGCATCACCAGCGGCAGTTCGTCGGTGGTCAGCGCGTGCGGCACGGGATACGGCTGCTTGCCTGACGGGGTGCGGACCTCGCCCTCGATGGCGATGGCGCTGGGGGCGACGATCGTGTGCCCATCCGTAATGTCCGGGTGCGAAACCCTGCCCCCGTGCATGATCTGGGCGAACATGCGTCCGCCGTCGGCGTGGACGGCGTCAGTGACTTTCTTCCAGCCGGCAATCTGCTCCTCGGTGACGATGCCGGGCTGGCCGGGGTAGGAGCGGCCCGCAGTGCTGGGGTAGGTTCCTTCGCTGACGATCAAGCCCAGGGAGGCCCGCTGGCGGTAATGCTCGGCGAGCAGAGGACCCGGAATACCTTCCTCGCCTGCACGCAGCCGCGTCAGGGGCGCCATCACAAGGCGGTTCGGGAGTTCAAGTTCACCAAGGGCCAGAGGGGAAAACAGCATGCGCGGTTCCTTTCGGTGTTTCCAACGTTCTGTTAGGCCCAACTGGAGGGCGTGTGCAACTATTCCGGATGCGGCCGGAATCACACAGCGTCTGACGGCGCGTGGCGCTGTGGGTGCCCGGGTTCGATCGTGGAGCCCTACGGTGCCCCAACTCCCGGGCAGCCCTGGCCCTGGGGGTTGGCGTTGCAGTCGTCGGCGTAGTTGCGGGTGAGGGACCGCCATACGCTGATGGTTTGTGGCGGTGCGTTGAATTGCCCTTGGCCCGGGATGGGCAATGGCGGGCCAGCGTTGACCGAGTACGTTCCCTGGAAAGACGTGGTCAGCACCACCTGAAAGTCCCCGGTGGATCCGTAGGCATGGCTTGTCCTGGTCTTTTCGCCCCAGCGGTCCTGCGGCAGGGGGCCTCCCATCGAGGGCTGGGGCCCAAAGACGGTGCCGTCGCCGTAGCTCCAGGTGTACTGGACGGGCGTGGCGACGATGTGCACCTGCTGCCCGAACATGGTGACGTCGAACTGCTGTTCCACCGATTCCGCATAGAAGTTGGTTTCGGCGCCCCTGAGTGTGTGCGGGCTGGGCTGTGCCACCACCGTTCCGGCGTTGACCGGCAAGCTTTGGAACTGCCGCTGAATGTCTGCGGCGATACGCGGCAGCAGGTCCTCCGGCTTGGCGTCGTAGAGGCAGGTAGGTCCCGAGTGGATTGCCCAAACGGCTCCAGGAACACCGCGCGGCCTCGAGTGCCAGATGACAGGAATTCCGTCTTCGCCATCCGGCCCGTCTTTGCACTCCAACTGCCGACCCAGGCAGGGAGTGTCAAAGTCTCCTCCGCCGAGATGGCATTGAAGTTCGTACTTGTACTCGTTGGGGTCGGTACTAATTGCTCCGGGTGAAAGTGGGGCAAAGTCACCTGTGACTGAGTCCCGAGCCCAGCCGATAATGTCCGTTCCGGTCGCTGACCATACACCTTTTGGTGGGGGTGCTTTGGGAGTTTCTGTTTTGTCATCACTGAAGTGCACAACTGACTGCACGCTAGCAAGCCCAGGGGCAAAAAATCCCATTCCGGAAAGGACGAGCGTTGCGGCTACGACTCCAAGCAGGCAGCGAAGCAAGACGCCTTCTTTCAGCCAGCGATCGGTTCGATGGTGTTTACATACCAAGCACCATCTCTAAAAACCGCGAGCATAAGGCTTCCCGCGTCTGCTGGTTTCGGGTCAGTGCTATCTAGTGACCCATCCGCGTTGTAGTAACTCATAGCTTCCTGAGACACCTGCACTGCTACTTGGTACTGGCCATCTGATGCTTTTTTAAATGAGGTGTTGACGACGGGCGTTGTCACCTGTCCACCCGCTAGCCATCGACCGTCTTCGTGCCACCCGGTCTGCACTTGCTTGCTGCGTTCGCACATAGCGCAGTTTGCGCTCGTGATTGCCGAAACCGCCTCCGTATCGCCTGTTTCATATCCGTAGCTCAGAAGCTCAAACCAATACTTGGCAAACGCCTCGAGTCCCTCCTTCGTCTCCGTCTTTGCCACCTCGGGCAGGACGGGAACGGGAACGTTTTGGGCCGGACCCGAAGCATCGGCGGGTTTGTAGACGGCGCTGGGGGTCGGCGTCGGGGTGGGTGTTGCACTCGGCGAAGTCGATCCCGCAGCAGTTGATAATGACGTGCCGGGATCTGCAGGTGCTTCGCCGGAGCAGCCGGCCAGCAGGAGTGAGCCTCCAACAACGAAGGCTAAAACGCCAAAGCGAATGCCATCAAGGGACGAACGACTGTTGTGCGATGTCATGGGCCGCTATTCCCCCAGTAGTTTTGGACGGCATGCTCCGGACAGTGACTCAAGGGTAGCCCACACCACATTTCAGCGATAAGAGTTATCCACAGGCTTTCGCCCTCGGTTCTACCAGTGCGGGATCCAAATAAAAAGTCAAAAAGAAGGCCGGCGCATTAGATGCGCCGGCCTCCCTAAGAACACATGCAGAAGCTAGGGTTTCGGAGGCAGTACCAACTCCCCCGTCTTATCCGTCGACAGGGCCAGGGATGAAACGTACTGGGGGCCGCCGTCGGGGGCGTCCTGCGCGGACCGGACCATGTCCGGCCGCTCGAACTCGATCCCCGTCACGTGGCAAAGGAGCCTGGCGTCGCTGGGGTTGCCATCGGCGTCGAACATGGGGAGGTCAATGCCGTCGTCGGTCCTGCGGAGGTAATACCGCCCCTTCGTGAGGAGAGCCAACACAGGCGGAAGAACCAGGGCCAACCCCACCGCGAAGATCGGTGAATACGGCTGGATCCCGGAACCAAAGGCCCCAAAGAACACAGCGATCGAGACCCCCGCGGAAACCAGCATCGAAACGAAGCCCACCGAATTCACCGCGTACAGCATTCCGCGGCGGAACTCGGGCACCTTAGGCGAGATCTTCAGGAGGTACTTGTTGATGGCGATATCGGACGCCACGGTGACAACCCACGCCATGGCGCAGTTGGCATAGAAGCCAAGAATGGTGTTGAGGAAGTCGAACATGTTGGCTTCCATCAGCACGAGCGCAATCAGCAGGTTGACCACCACAAAAACCATCCGGCCCGGGTACGTCTTGGTAATCCGTGTAAACGAATTCGTCCAGGCCAAGGAACCGGAATAGGCGTTGGTGACATTGATCTTGATCTGCGAAATGACCACCAGCACCACGGCAAGCGTCATGGCCAGCCATGCGGGCATCATCTCCCGATACACACCCAGGAACTGGTGCACCGGCTCGTTCGCTGTGGCAGAGGCAGCGGGATCCAGAGATGCAATCAGGTAGATGGCAATGAACAACCCAACGATCTGCTTCAGGGCCCCAAAAATCACCCAGCCAGGCCCGGCCAGGATCACGGCCCGCCACCACGCACCCTTGTTCGCGTCGGTACGCGGCGGCATAAACCGGAGGTAGTCGATCAGCTCGGCAATTTGCGCCATCAGTGACAGGCAGACGCCCGCAGCGAGCATCACGGACGCCAGATTCGGCCCGCCGCCGCCCGATTCGCCCGTGTACGCAAAGAAGCTGTTGATGCTCTCCGGATGCGAAACCAGCAGGTAACCCACCGGCACCACCATCAGGAGCAGCCACAGCGGGGTGGTCCACACCTGCAGCTTGGCCAGGGTGTTCATCCCGTAAATCACCAGCGGAATGATGATGACAGTGGACGCCGCATACCCCAGCCACTGCGGAACGCCCAGCCCCACCTCGAGCCCCTGCGCCATGATGGAGCCTTCCAGCGCAAAGAAGATAAAGGTGAAGGTGGCAAAAATAACGTTGGTGACCACGGAGCCGTAGTAGCCAAAGCCGGAGCCCCTCGTGATCAGGTCCAGATCGATGTTGTACCGGGCCGCGTAGTAGGCCAGCGGGAAACCTGTGGCAAAGATGATCACGGCGGCCACCAGGATGCCAAAGATGGCGTTCACGGTTCCATAGGCGACCCCGATGTTCGCGCCGATGGAGAAGTCGGCCAGGTACGCGATGCCGCCCAGCGCACTGGTGGCCACCACTCCCGCGCTCCACTTCCGGTATGACCGCGGGGCAAACCGGAGCGTGTAGTCCTCCAGGCTTTCCTTCGTGGCATTCAGTGCAGCGGTATTGCCCGCCGGAGAATGGCCGACGACGGCGCCAGCGGCTTGCGCCTCCGGCTCCAGTAAATTGGTGGTTTCCGTGTCATTACTCATCTATGTGCGTCGCTTTCGTTGCAGGATTTGCCTCCTGCGACGCTATCCAGCCCGAGCAACAAGGCTGTCACAGGGGTGTTTCGACGGGGTAAATCCGTGACTGACACTGTCAATAAAGTCCGGTAAGGAAACCGCCACTTACCCCTAGCGCATTTCTACCTGACGTAGAAGAATGACTGCATGATGTTTGAACATGCTGACGGGCAACCCGTACTGGAACTCAACGACGGGCAGTCCTGGCGCCTCCTGGAGGGCACCAGGCACGGGAGACTGGTGGTCTCCGTTGCCGGCGAGCCGGACATCTTCCCGGTCAACTACGTCACGGCGGACCGAAAGATCTACCTTCGGACCGCGCCGGGCAACAAGCTGGCGCAGCTGACCATCAACTCCGCGGTGCTCTTCGAAACGGACGGCATCCTCCCAGACGAAGCGTGGTCGGTGGTGTTGCGTGGAACCGCCCGGGTGCTGAGCAGTTCGTCGGAACTGGAAGCCGTGGAGGCGCTGGGATTGAAGACCTGGGTCCCCACCCTGAAGGACTTCTACGTGGAGATTGACCCCACATCCGTCAGCGGCAGGCACTTCCAGTTCGGTGAACAGCCGGAGCGGGAGATCTAGGAACTCCTAGACTGGTAGCATGGCGGACAAGCTCACCCCGGAGCGGCGCAGCTGGAACATGTCCCGGATCCGGGGCAAACACACCAAGCCTGAACTGCTGGTGCGCCGCCTCCTCCACGCCAAGGGATACCGGTACCGCCTGCACGGGCAGGCAGGCCGAACCCGGCTGCCCGGCAACCCCGACCTCGTGTTCGCCGGCCGCCGGAAGGTCATCTTTGTCAACGGCTGCTTCTGGCACTTCCACGACTGCCGCGTCGGTCAGCACGCCCCGAAGGCGAATGCCGAGTTTTGGGCGGCGAAGCGGGAACGCACCAAGGAGCGCGACGCCGGCCAGCGCCGCCAACTGGAGGACGCCGGCTGGGAGGTGCTCACCGTCTGGGAATGCGAGCTCAAGAATGGTTCAGCGCTCGAATCCCAGCTGGTGCGGTTCCTTGAAGCAACCAGCCCAGCGCAATAAACCTCTTCTCAGGAAAAGCATTCTTGAGGCAATCTTTGGGCTTTATCCCAGCCGTTCTTGATGCGCCTCCAGAAGGATGGATGCGCTGTCCCGGCTACGGACTGCTACAGCTGGAATTCCCGGACCAACGGCAATTGGTCAGTAATGCACTGGCTCAAGCATCAGGGGTAGAAACCCGCAGCCTCATCAAGAAACCCACAATTATGCCGCGAAACCATTATTAGCAAAAGGAACACACCTAATCTGAAGAAGAAGAAATTCCGTCCGTGACCGCCCCATTTCCGCGAAGGAAAACTCCAGCCGAAAGGACCGTAATGGCGCCGTCTGATGATGCCGGAAGGCCGCTTGTGGACCAGGCAGTCCTGAACCGGCTCCGTGACGAACTCGGGGAGGACGGGGGCTACTGTAAGGTCTTTGTGGGCAATTTCATCGAATATCTCCCCCATCGGATTGGGCGCCTGCAGCTGGCTCTCACCACGGGGGACCTGGATGGATCAGTGGACGCGGTCCTGAGTTTGAAAACGTCAAGCCAGATGGTGGGTGCCGAACGGCTGGCGCGCCTGGCCATGGCCTTGGAGGGTGAGATCCGCACCGAAGCGTACGACGCGGACGTCGCCGTCGTACTGCCCCGGCTTGCGGGCTCCTACCTGCGGCCTATTTACCAGTGCAGCCAGCAAACAATGCACCGGCTGCAGGCTCAGTGCTCGTCGGGAGCCAGCCGGTAGCCGACGCCGCGCACTGTCTGGAGCCACCGCGGCTTCTGCGGTGAATCACCCAGCTTTTTGCGCAGGTTGCCCATGTGGACCTCGACGGACCGTTCGTCCGCCTCGCTGATGTAGCCCCCGACGTCATAATCCTCGTCCCGCAGCCGGCGCACCAGGTCCGCTTTGGTCCGGACCGTGCGGCCTGCTTCGAGGAGGGCGTGCAGGAGCTCGAATTCCGTACGGGTCAGGCTCATTTCCGTGCCGTCCACGGTGACCGTGCGGGACGGGTAGCTCAGCTTCAGCCCGTTGTGGCTGTAGTTCCCGCGCTCGGGATGCGCGGCGGCATCAGCCGAGGCCTCCACGCCCGACGCTTCGGCGGGGCCGGGCGCAGAACGGGGACGGCGCATCATGGCGGCAATGCGGGCGCGGAGCTCCCGGGGACGGAACGGCTTGGTGAGGTAATCATCGGCGCCGGACTCAAGCCCGATCAGGGTGTCCAGTTCCTCGGTGCGGGCCGTGAGCATCACGATGTAGGCGTCCGAGAACTCGCGGATCTGCCGGGACACTTCAAAACCGTCGATGTCCGGCAGGCCAAGATCCAAGGTGATGACGTCCGGATTGAGGGTCTTGGCCGTCAGGACGCCCTCGGCGCCACTGCTGGCGACGGTCACCTCAAAGCCCGCCTGGGTCAGCACCGTACGAACCAGTTCGCGAATGTCATGGTCATCCTCGATGACCAGTCCCACCCGTGCATCACTCATAGCGCCCCCTCAGCAGCCGACGTCAGAAGTATAGCTGGCTGCGGATATCCTGCTGCTATGGCCCTGCACACCCTGCCCGACAAGTTTCCATGCCATGACTAACCCCGTGGCGTGGTCCTCGGGCCGGATAAGGTTCTTCCGGCGCCCCTTCCATGAGTACACCCTGACGGAGCGGGTGGCGATGAGCCAGATGCCGCTGTTCGTGACGACGATCCTGACAGCCTTCCTGATGTGGGGGTTTTTCCCCGCCAGCATGGACAACCCGCTGTTTATCGCCTTCCTTGTGTCGCAGCTGGCCATCATGGCCCTGTGCTACGTGGTTCCTTGGGAGCGTCTGCCATATACGAGCTTCCTGGTCATTCCGCTGCTGGATTTCATTTCCATCGCCGCCGGCAGGGAAGGCGGGCAGGAAAGCCTCACCGGTATCAGCCTGCTCGCGGTGTTCCCGGTGATCTGGCTATGCGCCTCCGGATACTACCCCCGGGCAGCTTTGTGGTTGTCCTTCCTGGCGCCGCTGGCCATTATTTGGGTACCGCTGCTGTCCAAGGGGACCTTTACGGCACAGGACCTGGCCCGGTCACTGCTACTGCCGGTGATGATGCTGGGCATCGGAGTTTCCGTCAGTGTCCTGACGCTGAGCATGATGCGGCAGCAGCGGGAGCTGGAAGACAAAGACGCCCAGCTGCAGGCCGGTCTGCGCAGCAGCCAGCGCCAGGAGTCGCTGTTGAATACGGTCCTGGACACCGTCCACTTGGGCGTCCTTGCGGTGGATGCCGACGGGCACGACGTGCTGATGAACCGGAAGCAGCGGACCAACCACGAACTGGCCCGGCCCAAGGACATCGCGGACCCGAACGAGTCCCAGCTCCTGGTCTTCGGGCCGGACCGGAAGTCGCTGGTCCCGGTCGAGGAACGTCCGGTCCGCCGCGCCGTACTGGGGGAAACCTTCACGGACTACCTCGTCTGGGTGGGCTCAGGCAACGACCAGCGGGCCTTCGTGACCACCGCCCGGGCAATGAAGGACGACGACGGCAATTTCGCCGGCTCCGTGATTGTCTTCAGCGACGTGACAGACCTCGTTAACGCGCTCGCGGCGAAGGACGACTTCGTCTCCAGCGTCTCGCACGAATTCCGGACGCCCCTGACCTCGATCCTCGGGTATGTGGAAATCCTGCTCGATGGCGAGCCGGAGGAGTCGCAGCGGCGCATGCTGGAGATCATCCGCCGGAACTCGGAGCGGCTCCTGACCTTGGTCTCGGACCTGCTGGCCAGCCGCAATGGACAGTTGATCGTCACACCCCATGCCGTTGACGTGGCCGAGCTTGTGCGCACCAGCGTTTCCTCGGCAATGCCCAAAGCGGCCGCCTCGGGTGTGGTGCTGTCCGCTGAGACTCCGGACCGGCTGGAAGCACACGTGGATGGGCCCCGAATCTCCCAGGTCCTGGACAACCTGGTGTCCAACGCCATCAAGTACTCCCCCGACGGCGGCAATGTACTGGTTTCGCTGGCGGAGGAGGACGGCCGCCTGGCCTGCCGGGTCAGAGACACCGGCATGGGCATGACCCCCGAGGACGCGTCAGAGGTTTTCGCCAAGTTCTTCCGCACCAGCAACGTCCGCAGGACCGCCATCCCCGGGGTCGGCCTGGGCCTGCCCATCAGCAAGGCAATTGTGGAAGCGCACGGGGGGACCATCGACGTTGAAAGCACCCTGGGCGAAGGAACCACGTTTACGTTCCAGGTTCCGGTCTGATTTCGACAGGCTCAATCACCGGACGGGCCGGACTTCGACAGGCTCAATCACCGGCCGCGCTCCTGGCCTGCCTGGGCCCACGCCCGCCGGGTTCCCTGGCCGAGCTTGCGAGGTTAGGGAGCGGGTGGGGAACCACTTCGCCCCACGACTGCCGGGCGAGTTCCTGGATGGCGGCGAGGATTTCCGACGGCGGCCGGGACAGGTCCAGCGGGAACTCCACAATGTCAATGTCGGTATTCAGGATGCGCCGCAGTTTGACCTCCCCCGCACCCGCGTAGACCAGCCAGGCCGTGGGGACTGCCAGCGCAGTGCAGTGCGCCAGCATCTGGTAGTGGTCTGCGGTCAGTGAGCCCCCGAGATCCGAGGCGGCCTTGTACTTGGTGTTGTACACCACCACTGGCCGCCCGCCCAGCAGGTGCACGGCGTCCGGCCGCACGGACAGCCGGTCCGCGTCCCGCACGGCCTCGCTCAGGAGCGCGTTGTACTGGAACCGGAGCTCCCCCGGGTACTCCCCCATCGCCTCGCGCAGCGCCTTGCCCACGAAGTCCTCAAACACCTGCGCCATATCCACCACAAAGGACGCTGTCCGCTGGTTGCCTTCGCCGGCTTCGGCGGAGGCGTTCCGCAGGATAAGCTCCGCCAGGCGGAGGACGGCGTGGTAGCGGACATTCATCCGGGTGGCCGTCCACGGCGGCAGCGGAGAGCCCGCTGGAAGGCGGGTGGCGGCGTCGAGCTTTCCCTTGAGCTGGCGCAGCCGGCTCAGCACGTCGGGGCGGACCCGCGGCACCTGGCCCATCCGCTCCAGCGCTGCCCGCAGGATCCGGTTTTCGGCGATGTCCTCGCTGAACTCGTCGTAGGACACTTCCAGGGGCACCAGCATGCCAGGCCGGCGGGAAATCTGGTCCGAAATCCGGATTCGACCCTTGACCGTGCGGAGGGACTCGTCCACGGTGCGGTAGCCCTGCAGGACACCGCGCCCCAGTGCCCGCTCGGCCAGTTGGGCCAGGGACTCAGCCAGCGCGCTCCACAGCTCCCGTTCCTCGACGGCCGCCACAGAGTCGGGGCGGAACCCCTGTTCGCCCGCATAGCTGAGCAGGAACAGGAGCCGGCTGAGCCCCAGCCGGTCCTTGGGCCGGACGTCCAGCTGCACTGTGGCAGTCCGCACCGAGCCCACCTTGCCCACCGGCTCGATCCGGTAGAGCCCCATGCCCATCGGTGACGCTTTGGCCAGGCCGCTGGAGTTCAGGAAGGAGGCACTGGCCGGGTCCAGCCGTTCCACGATGCCCCGGGACAGTTCGTCCAGCACCAGGTGCCGGACGGAAGCACGTGGATCAGCGGCCTGCAAGGCGTTCCAGCAGCCGGTCCAGCCCGAAGCGCTCTTCGAGCTGCGCCCGGGTCAGCTGGCCGTGGTAGTGCTCCTCAAGCAGGGGCATCAGCTCGTACTTCCAGATCCGGCGCAGCCCGGCCGGGGTCTGGGCAGCCGGTTTCATGAAGTAGGAGGGGCCGATCATGAGGTCCCTGTCCCACTCGTCGATGGCCCCGTTCAGGGCATCCAGCAGCAGCGCCGGGGTGGTGTCCAGCTGGCGGGCTTCAAGGAACCGGAGCAGTGAGCCCTTCACCGGTTCGGTCTGGGGGTGCAGTTCGATGAACGCAAAACGACGGCGGATGGCTGCGTCCATCATGGCAATGGACCGGTCGGCCGTGTTCATGGTGCCGATGATGTAGAGGTTGTCGGGCAGCGTAAACGGCTCGTTGGGGCTGTACTGCAGGTAGATCCGGTCATCGCGGTACTCCAGCAGGAAATACAGCTCGCCGAACACCTTGGCGAGGTTGGCTCGGTTCATCTCGTCGATGATGAGGAAGTACGGCTTCTTCTCGTTGCCGGGCTTGGCCGCTTCCTCCGCCAGCCGGCGCAGCGGTCCGGCGACGAGTTTGAAGGAGACCTGGCCCTCATCCGTTTTGTCCGGCCGGTAGCCTTCGAAAAAGTCCTCGTAAGCGTAGGACGGGTGGAACTGGACCAGCTTGACCCGCTCGTCGGTGCTGTCATCCGCGAGCTCGGCGGCAAGGTGCTTCGCCAGGTAGGTCTTGCCGGTGCCGGGCGGACCGTACAGGACCAGCTGCCGGTTCTCCTCCAGCAACTCTGCAATTTCCTGCAGCGGCTCGAGGTCCATGTGCAGCGAGTCGGCGAACTCGCGGGTGAGCGAACGGAAGCCTTCCTGGACGGGCGGGGCGACGGCGGCTGCTTCAGCGTCGCCGTCGGGCTCGGTTTCCGCTTCGGCGGGCAGCAGGCCCTGCAGGGCCTGGACCACCCGGGTCACGTCCACGACGATACCCGGGGTGGCCAGCTGGCGCTGGACGTGCCGGGGAAGGCTGGTGGTGGTGTGGCCTTCATCGAACCATCGGACTTTCCGGCGCAGCCGCCGGTTGTCCTCATTGTGTTCAGGCTCGCCGAGCACCCCGCCCAGCCGCACCGTTCCTGCGTGCTGGTAGAGCACCAAGTCCCCGGGTTTCATGACGGTCAGGAAGGCAAAAACGGCGGTCTTGGTGTCCTCGCGTTCCACATAGCCGAGGTGCTTGTAGTCCTCGTCCACGGCGTGCTGGACCACCCCTGCAGTCACGCCGGGGCCCAGCAGGCGGAGATGTTCGACGTCGAGCGTCACCTTCTCCTCGCCCCGCCACGCTGTGAGCAGCTCGGTGTTGTCGCTGTGCGTCCGGAGCAGCCATGCGCGCCTGCCGGGGTCGCCCACCTTGCGCCACTGGCTGACCAGCTGCCGGGCATACCAGTCGATGCGCTGCCCGGCCTGTTCATCGAGGTGCAGGCGGATGCGGTGGATGTCCGCGGTGATGTCTTCCTCGGCGTCGCCCTTGGCGCCGCCCACCAACGAGGCGAAGGCGTCACGGATCTCCTGGCGCTCCACGTCCGCCACGACCGGCTCGAAGTAGCTGGGCCAGGTGAGGAACTCGATGCTTCGGCGGATGGCCGGCTGGTCCCCCGGCGTGGCTGCCGCGAGCCGGTGGAACTCCAGCGGGTCCTGCAGCGCGGCGGCGATGTCCGCGGTGGGCTGCTGGTCCACGTGCTGCACAAACCGGCACAGCCACTTCAGGTGGTCCCAAATGGTCCAGTTGAATTCGGCCGTCCGGTCGCGGATCACCCCGTGGTCCGTCAGTCCCTGGTAGAGCTCCTCCGGCAGTTCCAGGGGAGGCTCCAGCCAGGAGGCGGCCTCGGCCACCCGGGCACGCTTAACTTTCAGGGACTTCACCTCATGCGCCAGGGGCAACGACTGCAGGAACAGCAGTTCAACAGCCAGCTGCTTCGCTTCCCGGGATGCGCCCTCGAGGTTCTGCCGCAGGTTGGTCATCATCGGCGCCTTGGGGTCCGGCGTGCCCCGCTCCAGCCTGTCCAGCAGCTCACCTGCCGCCTCCGACGTCCAAGTCATGGTGCGTCCGTCCAGGGCGGACGGCTTGCCGAGGAGCCCGGGGCCAAGGACGAACCACGCCGCATCCTCGATTTCCTTGGAGATACCGAGGGCACGGGGCATGGCAGCAGTGGAGGCGGGGGTCATGGATTCAAATTTACAGGGTGAAACTGGGCGGGCGCTCAGAGCGGGCCGGCGCCCGTCCGGTTTCAGGGACTACATGCCTGTTGTTGGCCGCTTCCGGCCGAAGGTGAAGTAGCCCACCGGACCGATGAAGTTGATGAAGGATGCGGCCCGCCAAGCCGCCTTGGGACCATTGATCAGTGCCGCCGGGCGCTTCGAAATGTCCCGCTGGGCTGCCACCAACAGCGACACTTGGGCGATGCCCACCAGGATGGTCCCGGCCTTCGCGGACGGGGACATTTCCTTCCAGGTCTTTTTCTTCCTGGCGACCCGGGTTTTGTTCTTTGCCATCAGGGCTTCCTTTCGCTGTTGGTTGCGCTTCAAGTCCAGTATGTGCGGTGCGGCCTTGTACAGGGACTTAGTGCCTGTAAGGGGCCATCCGTTCCTTCTGTTCGGGCGTGAGGCGCTGCACCCGGCCCGTGGCTTCGTCCACAAATGCCAGGTGGCTGCTGGCCTTCACGCAGTCCTCACGTGTGACCGGGTCCTGGAGCAGGTAGTGGATATCGAAACTGGCGCCTTTGACGGCGCCGATCCACACCTGCACCACAGCCGGAATATTCCGGTACTCCAACGTCCGGACGTACCGGATATTGTGGTCCGCCACCAGTGCCATGGTGCCCTCGGGGACGTCATTGAACAGGGACACGTGCGGCTCGATGCCGGGCAGCCCAGCTCCCCGCGGCGGCCCGAACGCCGCGATCCGGGCTTCCTCCAGCATCCGCACGACCTGGACGTTGTTGATGTGCCCGTAGGCATCCATGTCTCCCCAGCGCATGGGGACCAGCACCTCGATCCGGTTGCCGCTGGCTGCGTGCTGGATCCCCGGGTGCGCTCCGGCGTCCTCCTGCACCGGGACCTCCTGCGCGCTCAACTGTGCACCGCCGTCGAGTCATCCACGGGCGCTTCCCCGGCTTCCGAGCCCGCGAACTGCGACATGTACAGCCGGTAGTAGGCCCCTTCGGCAGCGAGGAGGACCTTGTGGTTGCCCTGCTCCACGATCCTGCCGTTCTCCATCACCAGGATCGTGTCGGCGTCGCGGATGGTGGAGAGCCGGTGGGCGATCACAAAGCTGGTGCGGTCCGTCCGCAGCGCCGCCATGGCCTTCTGCACCAGGAGTTCGGTGCGGGTGTCAACGGAGCTGGTGGCCTCGTCGAGGATCAGCAGCGAAGGGTTGGCCACAAATGCGCGGGCGATGGTGATGAGCTGCTTTTCCCCGGCGCTGACGTTGTTGCCTTCCTCGTCGATCACGGTGTCATAACCCTCGGGCAGGGCACGGACGAAGCGGTCCACGAACGTGGCCTTGGCTGCGGCCATCACCTGTTCTTCAGTGGCGTCGAGGTTGCCGTACCGGATGTTGTCGTAGATCGACCCGCCGAACAGCCAGGCGTCCTGCAGCACCATGCCCACCTTGGAGCGGAGTTCGGACCGGCTGAGGTGGGTGATGTCCACCCCGTCCAGGGTGATGGACCCGGAGTTGAGCTCGTAGAACCGCATCACCAGGTTCACCAGTGTGGTCTTGCCGGCGCCGGTGGGCCCGACGATAGCTACGGTGTTTCCAGGCTCGGCCGTGAAGGAGAGGTTCTCGATCAGCTTCTTGTCTTCGTTGTAGCTGAACGTAACGTTCTTGAACTCAACGTGCCCGTCGGTTTTGGCCGGAAGGTGCTCCGTGGCCGTCTCGACGCCCTGTTCCTCGGCATCCAGGAATTCGAACACCCGCTCGGAGGACGCCACGCCGGACTGGAGCATGTTGGCCATGCCCGCCATCTGGCCAAGGGGCTGCGTGAACTCCCGGGAGTACTGGATGAAGGCCGTCGCGTCGCCCAGGGACATGGAGCCGGAGGCGACCCGAAGCCCGCCCACCACGGCGATGCCCACGTAGCTGAGGTAGGAGACAAACTGCATCACGGGGAAGATGATCCCCGAAACGAACTGGGCCCCGAAACTTGCCTTGTAGAGGGCCTCGTTGCGTTCCTCGAAACGTTCCAGCATGTCGGCGTCCCGGCCGAAGACCCGCACGAGGTCGTGCCCTGAGAAGGATTCCTCGATCTGGCCGTTGAGGGAGCCGGTGTTCTTCCACTGGGCGGCAAAAAGCTTCTGGCTGCGCGCGCCGATCATGCCCGCCGCGACACCGGACAGCGGCAGTGCGATCAGGGCGATCAGGGCCAGCTGCCAGGAGACGATGAACATCATGATCACGATGCCGAGGACTGTCAGGAGCGAGTTGATCAGCTGCGCGAAAGCCTGCTGGAGTGCCTGCTGGATGTTGTCGACGTCGTTGGTCACCCGGGACAGTACGTCGCCGCGCTGGCGGGTGTCGAAGTAGTTCAGCGGAAGCCGGTTCAGCTTCTTTTCGGTGTCATCCCGGAGCCGGCGGATCACCTTCATCACGATGCGGTTCAGGACGTAGCCCTGCAGCCACAGGAAGATGTTGGCAACAAAGTACATCAGCAGCACCACGGCAATAAGGAAGGACAGCTTCTGGAAGTCGATACCGCTCCCGGGCAGCAGTTCCATTTTGGAGATCATGTCTGCGAAGTTGTCCTGCCCCTGCAGGCGCAGTCCCTCCACGAACTCTTCCTTGCTGGCGCCTGCCGGGAGTTGCTTGCCGACCACGCCGCCAAAGATCACGTCCATCGCCTGGCCCAGGATCTTGGGCGCAATGACGTTCAGGACCACCGCGACCACCACCAGGCCCACCACCGCGTAGATCCCCAGTGCCTCAGGCTTAAGCAGGCCTATCAGGCGCTTTGCCGAAGGCCAGAAGTGTTCGGCTTTTTTGGCCGGCATGGCCCCGAACATGCCGCCGTCGGCTTCAGAAGGCTTGAACTCCTCTTCGAAGAACTCGTCATCCTCCACCACGCCTTCCGCCAGCCCGGCATGGAGCTGCTCCTTCACAGCCGCACCATTCACCTCGGCGACGTTCTTCTTGCGGGCGCTCATGCCATTTCCTCCACGCTCAGCTGGGATTCAACAATTTCCTGATAGGTAGGTGAGGTTTCCAGGAGTTCCTCGTGAGTTCCGCGGTCCACGATGCGGCCGTTGTCCAGGACCAGGATCTGGTCCGCTTCGGTGATGGTGGAAATGCGCTGGGCCACGATGATGACCGTGGCGTCAGCGGTGGTGCGCTTGAGCGCAGTCCGGAGGCGGGCGTCAGTGGCCACGTCAAGGGCGGAGAAGGAGTCGTCAAAGAGGTAGACCCGGGGCTTGGTGACCAGTGCGCGGGCGATGCAAAGGCGCTGCCGCTGGCCGCCGGAGACGTTGGTGCCGCCCTGGGAAATCCGCGAGTTCAAGCCGTTCTTTTTTTCCCGGACAAAATCGGCGCCCTGCGCCACCTCAAGTGCGTCCCACAGTTCCTGGTCCGTGGCTTCGGTCTTTCCGAAGCGGAGGTTATGTTCAATGGTGCCGGAGAAGAGGTAGGGGCGCTGCGGGACCAGTGCCACGCGCCTGGTGATCTCCGCCCGGTCCAGGTTGCTGGCGGACACTCCGTCCAGGAGCACCTCGCCCTCGGCGATGTCGTAGAGACGCGGCAACAGGGACAACAGGGATGTCTTCCCTGCGCCCGTGGAACCGATGATCGCGATGGTCTCGCCCGGCTTGGCGGTGAAGCTGATGTTGCTCAGCACCGGGGACTCCGCACCCGGGTACGCGAAGGTGACGTTCCGGTACTCCACCACGCCGGCGAGTGCAGCCGGGGTCTCCGGCCGTTCGGGATCGTGGATGGAGGGTTCGACGTCGAGCACCTCGCCGATGCGGTCCGCACACACCGAGGCACGCGGGATCATCATGGCCATAAAGGTGCCCATCATGACGGCCATCAGGATCTGCAGCAGGTACTGCAGGAATGCCGTCAGGGCGCCCACCTGCATCTGTCCGGAATCCACGCGCTGCCCGCCGAACCACAGCACCGCAGCCGTGGACAGGTGCAGGATCATGCCGATGACCGGGAACATCAGGACAAAAAGGGCGCCGATCTTCAGCGAGACGTCAGTGAGGTCCTTGTTCGCCTCGCCGAACCGCCCGGTTTCATACGGTTCACGGACAAAGGCCCGCACCACCCTGATGCCGATGATCTGCTCCCTCAGGACCCCGTTGATGCGGTCAATCTTCTTCTGCATCGATCGGAACAGCGGCATCAGGCGGACCACCAGGTAACCCACCACCACGACCAGGACGGGTACGGAGACCCAGACCAGCCAGGACAGGTTGATGTCCTCACGCAGGGCCATGATGATGCCGCCGATGCACATGAGGGGGGTGGCCACCATGAAGTTCAGCGCCATCAGCATCAGCATCTGCACCTGCTGGACATCGTTGGTGCCGCGCGTGATCAGGGTGGGGGCACCAAAGGCGTTGACGTCTTTGGCCGAGAAGCTGGTGACCTTGCGGAACAATGCCCGCCGCAGGTCCCTGCCCAGCGCCATCGCCGTCTTGGAGCCGAAGTAGACCCCGGCAATCGCCGTCCCCACCTGGACGAAGGCCACCAGCAGCATCACGGCACCCGTGCGCCAGATGAAGTCAGTATCCCCGCGGGATACCCCTTCGTCGATGATCCGGGCGTTCAGGCTGGGAAGGTAAAGGGCTGCGATGGTGGACGCCAGCTGGAAGAAAATGACAGCCAGAATGTACGGCGCATACGGTCTTGAGTAGCGCCGGATGAGGGTGAGGAGCATGATCCCAACTCTAGTGTTGGCCACCGACAACGCGCCGACCGCGGAGCTTATTTTCCTGTGGAATTGATTAATCCAACTCCGGGCAACGCAAACCGCCGCCAGGCACCGCTTGGTTCCGGTGCCCGACGGCGGTTTAAGTGGCCTCAGGCATGAGCCCTGCGACGCTTAGTCCTGCGGCGCTTAGTCCTGCCGTGCGGAGGCGCTGTGCTTGCCGTGGCTGGCGATGTAGAGCGCCGCGGCAGCCTGGGACTTCCGTTCCTTGAGGAGCCTGCGCTTCAGCCGGCTGAGCTCAGCCGCCGTCGCGGCCTGCTGGGCCGCCACTTCGCGCTGGGACCGCAGCTGCTCCTGGATGTCCAGCACCAGTTTCCCCAACTCCACCTGCTGCCGGGCCAGCAGGTGCTGGGTGTCCTGCAGCTTCTGCACTGTTTCGGCGGCAGTTGCGGCGGCGGTTGAAGCGGCGGCGGTCACTGCCGCCCTGGCTGCAAAGCCTCCGGCTCTTCCGGCGCTGTCCGCGGCAGGCGATGCGACCCGCTCGGCCATACCGCGTCGAACCGGACCGGCCTCGAGGCTGAGGGCAAAGGCCTCCTCAAGATCGTCCGCGGCGAGCATTGTGGAACCCGCGGCCGGCACCCGGGAGGTGCCGCCGTCGTACGCCTTATTGCCAACACTGCCCGCAGTGTTACCAGCATCAGTGCCTGCACTCTTACCGGATACGGCAGCCGATACCAGCGGCAGCTGCCCGGTCATGGCGGTAATGCCTGCTTCGCCGGCGGCGTCCGCCTGCAGGATCGCTTCCGGGGTCAGGTCCACGGTCCGGCGCAGCGGCTTTTCCTTGATGAACAGGACGGCGAGCAGGGCAACCACGCTTACAGCGGCCGAGATCATGAAGATTCCCGCAGTGGCATCACCGTAAGCGGCGCGCATAACGTCGGCCACCGGGGCGGGCAGGTCCTTCAGGTCCAGCGTTGCACTGCTGTCCCCGGAAGCCTGGATGCCCAGCTTGGTGAGGCCGTCGGTGGCCAGGTCCTTGACGTGGTTGGCCATGACGGCACCGAGGACGGACACGCCGATGGCGCCGCCGACGGAACGGAAGAAGGCAACAGAGGCACTGGCGGAGCCGATGTCTGATGCCTGGACAGTGTTCTGCACAGCCAGGACCAGGTTCTGCATCAGCATGCCCAGGCCGATGCCGAAGATTGCGGTGTAAAGGCCGGTGAGCCAGAGTTCGGTGGTGTGGTCCATGGTCCCGGCGAGCGCCAGGCCGCCGATCAGCAGGACGGTGCCGCCGATCAGGAAGCGCTTCCACTTGCCGTAGCGGCTGATGAGCTGGCCGGATGCCACCGAGCCCACCAGGTTGCCGGCAATCATGGGGAGGGTCAGCAGGCCGGCTTCGGTGGGCGAGGCGCCCCGGGCCACCTGGTAGTACTGGCCCAGGAAGGTGGAGGACCCGAACATGGCGACGCCGACGGCCACGGAAGCGACGATGGCCAGGGCTGTGGTGCGCTCGGAGATGATCTTCAGCGGGATGATCGGTTGGGAGACCTTGGATTCAACCAGCACCAGCAGGGCGAGCAGGAGGACGCCGCCGCCCACCATCACTGCGGACTGCCAGGACCACCAGTCGTAGTAGTCGGCCTTGCCGGCGAAGGAAACCCAGACCAGGAGCAGGCTCACTCCGCTGGTCAGCAGGATGGCGCCGAGCCAGTCGATCCTGGCCGGCCGCTTGATGTGCGGAACCTTCAGTGTGACCTGGAGCAGGATCAGGGCTACGACGGCGAGGGGGACGCAGACGAAGAAGGTCCAGCGCCAGCCCAGCGGGCTGTCCACGATGAAGCCGCCCAGCAGGGGGCCGCCGGCGGTGCCGACCGCCATCACCGCACCCATGTAGCCGGAGTACTTGCCGCGTTCGCGGGGCGGGATGATGGAGCCGATGATTGCCTGGGCCAGGGCGGTCAGGCCACCCATCGCAATGCCCTGGATCACGCGGGCAGTCAGCAGGAACGGGATGTTTTCTGAGAAACCGGCCATGACGGACCCGGCCACAAAGATCACGATGCTGAGCTGGACCAGGAGCTTTTTGTCGAAGAGGTCAGCGAGCTTGCCCCAGATGGGGGTGGTGGCTGCGTTTGCGAGGAGCGCCGCCGTGATGACCCACGCGAAGTCGGTCTGGGTGCCCTTGAGCTCGGACATGATGGTGGGCAGGGCGTTCGCCACGATGGTGCTGCTGAGGATAGCGGTAAAGAAGGCAGCCAGCAGGCCGGTCAGGGCCTCCATGATCTGCCGGTGGTTCATCGGGACGCCGGGTTCGTGGCGTTTGGACTGCCGCGATTCCTGCTTCCCGGCCCGGGCGCGCTCGTGCTGCCCGGTGGCGGTGACGTTAGCCATTAAGTGACTCCTCCAAAGTCTTGTCTTCATTGGTGGTGCCGGCCGCCGTTGCCCGGGCTGATTTCTTGAGCGATTCGGTGAGCCTGCGGAGCGATTTCGCCGTGTCGCCCGCGTCCTCCTCGGTCCAGTCGCTCAGGTAGTCCTGGAGGACCGCGGTCCGCTGCTCTTCGATGTTGCGGAGTCTCTCCACTCCCAGCGGCGTGAGGGCAACCAGCTGGGCCCTGCCGTCGAGGGGATCCTGCCTGCGGACCACCAGGCCCTGCTCCTCCAGGTCCGCGATGTGGCGGCTGAGGACGGGCGCGCTGACTCCCAGCCGCTCGGCCAGCCGGGTGGCACGGGTTTCCCCCTCCCCCACGAACCGCAGGACCCCTTGAAGGGCCACTCCCGTCTCCTGCCCGCGGACGTTGGCGGTGGCGATGCACCGCACCGCGCGCTGGAGATTGAAGATCTGGTAGACGAGATCCGCTGCCGTATCCGGTGCTACTGCCATTGCTTCCAGGCTCCTTACTTGTTTGCCTGAAGCAACTATATCTTAACTTGGTTGCTTTGGGAAACTAAAGGAGCCGGAGCGGGAATGCAGAAGAGTCCCGGTTGCATGTGGCAGCCGGGACCCTTCTGAGGTATTCGGTTAAAGTGGCTCGTCACTCAGCCAGGTGGGTGGGTGCGAACATTTTCAGGAGCGTTTCCACCACGACGACGTTGGGCCCGTCTGCGGCGAATCCCGCCTTCAGCGCCTCCCCCACATCCTCGGGTGCCACTTTAGTGGCCGGCACACCGAATGCTTCGGCGAGCTTAACAAAGTCGGGGCGTGCCAGTTCAGTGGCGGTTGCCTTGCCGAAGGCGCCCACCATGTATTCGCGCAGGATGCCGTAGCCGCCGTCGTCCACGATGAGCCAGGTGACCGGCACATTGTGCTGCCTGGCTGTCGCCAGTTCGGAAATGGAGTACATGGACGAGCCGTCACCTGACACTGCGAGCACCCGGCCGGGTTTGCCCAGTGTTTTCAGGCCCACCGCCGCTCCGATCGCCGCAGGGAAGCCGTAGCCCAGGCCCCCCGCACCCTGTGCGGAGTGGAACTGGCCCTCGCGGGCGTCCCAGCAGCTCCAGCCCCAGTAGGCGGCGATGGTCATGTCCCAGAAGGTCTGCATGTCCGCCGGCACTGCCTCGCGGATGTCTGCCATGAACTTCAGTTCCTTGGCCAGGTCCTGGGATTCCAGGCGGGCGCGGACTTTGGCCAGCGATTCCTGCACCAGGTCCTCCGGCGACACTCCATGCCAGTTGGGCCTGGGATGTGCCGGCTCCAGCTGCAGTGCCTCATCCAGGGCGACGAGGGCCTGGCCGGCGTCGGCGCGGATGCCCAGCCCTGGGCGGTTGGATTCCAGCACGCGGGGTTCAGCATCGATCTGGATGATGCGGCCGCGCGGTTGGAAGGTGAAGTAGTTGGAGGTGACCTCGCCCAGGGATGAACCGATGACCACCAGGACATCGGCGTCCTCCAGCACATCGGTCATATAGCGGTCCTCGATCCAGGACTGCAGCGACAACTCGTGGGTCCAGGGGAAGGCGCCGTTGCCGCCCGGAGTGCAGATGACCAGGGCGCGAAGCTTCTCCGCGATGGACAGCAGGGCCTTCTCCGCCTTGCCCCGGCGGGTTCCGCCGCCGGCGATGATCGCCGGCCGCTCGGCCGCCTGCAGCCATTTCACCGCTTCGCGGACCAGCTCAACGCGCGGCGGGTTGTCCGCCGCTTCCGCGAGCGCGTCCTCCACCGGCGGAACCATGATCGGATCGAGCAGGACGTTCTGCGGGATTTCGATCCACACCGGCCCCTGGGGCGAGGAGATCGCCTCGGTCCAGGCGTCCTGGATGGCGGACGGGATGCCGGATGCATGCTGGATCAGCCGCTGGCTCTTGGTGACGTTGGCGGCCGACGCTTTTTGGTCATCGAGCTGGTGCAGCATGCCCTTGCGCCGGGCGCCGAGGCCTTCCAGCGGAATCTGGCTGGCCACCACCACCATCGGCACACCTGTGGCGTACGCTTCCTGCAGCCCGGCCAGGGACGTCAGCGCCCCGGGGCCGGTGGAAAGGAACAGAACCCCCACTTCACCGGTGGCGCGTGAGTAGCCGTCCGCGGCGAAGGCGGAGTTGTTCTCCACCCGCGAGGAGACGAACTGCAGGTTTCCCCGGCCCATCGCGTCAAACAGTCCCAAAGCGTGTTGCCCCGGGATGCCAAAGACGGTCTTGGCGCCCAGCGCCTCGAGGGTCTCGACGACGAGGTCCCCGCCGTTGCGTGCACCTGTCCCTGCGTTGCTCCCTGCACCCGCGGCCGCCGTCCCCGGATCGGAATCGATCATTCGTGTTACTCCTTGCCGGCA
This sequence comes from Arthrobacter sp. SLBN-100, assembly GCF_006715305.1. NCBI lineage: Bacteria > Bacillati > Actinomycetota > Actinomycetes > Micrococcales > Micrococcaceae > Arthrobacter > Arthrobacter sp. SLBN-100. The sequence goes on along the minus strand of NZ_VFMY01000001.1, from coordinate 3,933,044 downwards.
GCTGCGAAGCCTGCCGGGCGGCGGACTTCCTGGCCGAGCGCCTGGGCTGCGTAGCCAGTTTCCGCTCCGAAGCGGTCACCGGGTACGGCGTTGTCCGCCATCAGGGTCACCAGTTCGTAGGCGACGTGGCTGGCTGCCACGCCGGTGATTTCAGCGTGGTCGTAGGCGGGAGCTACCTCCACGACGTCGGCGCCCACCAGGTTCATACCGCGGAAGCCCCGGATGATTTCGAGCAGTTCGCGGCTGGTGATGCCGCCGGCTTCCGGGGTGCCGGTACCGGGAGCGTGGGCTGGGTCCAGGACGTCAATGTCCACCGAGATGTACAGGGGACGGCTGCCGATCCGGTCGCGGACCTTGGCCACGGTTTCCAGGACGCCCTGGTAGTAGACGTCGGCTGAGGTGACGATGCCGAAGCCAAAGCGGTGGTCGTCGTCGAGATCCTTTTTGCCGTACAGCGGGCCGCGGGTGCCGATGTGGCTGATGGCTTCGGTGTCGAGAATGCCCTCCTCGACGGCACGGCGGAACGGCGTGCCGTGGGTGTACTCGGCGCCGAAGTAGGTGTCCCAGGTGTCCAGGTGCGCGTCGAAGTGGAGCATGGCGATGGGTTCCCCGGCGCGTTCGGCGGCAGCCCGGAGCAGGGGCAGCGCGATGGTGTGGTCCCCGCCCAGGGTCACCAGTTTGCTGCCGGCGCCCGTCAGGTCCAGGGCGTTCTGCTGAATGGTTTCGATGGCTTCGTTGATGTTGAACGGGTTGACTGCCATGTCCCCGGCGTCGGCCACCTGGATGTTTTCGAACGGGCTCACATCCCAAGCGGGGTTGTAGGGGCGCAGGAGGCGGCTGGCTTCACGGATATGGTTTGCGCCGAAACGCGCCCCCGGGCGGTAGGAGACTCCGGAGTCGAAGGGCACGCCCACCACGGTGACATCTGCTTTTTCCACCTGGTCAAGGCGCGGAAGGCGGGCGTAGGTGGCAGCCCCGGCGTAACGGGGGATGCGGGATGAATCGATGGGGCCAAGGTTGCCGTTGGCTTCGATGCGCAGCTCTTCCAATGGAGGCCTCTCCTTCGCGGAGTTCAGGGACTGATATGACTGCCATCATACAGCTTGTTTTCATATGTGCACCACATGTTTACCAATGACGCTTGTCCCGGCTTTGGCACCGCACACGCGTACCCTCCCGCCCCGTTACTCCTCCCTCCGTTTCAACCTGGTCCTCGTCACCCCCGGAACAACGCGGCCACACTTCTCAAACAAGCGGGCCCGAGAAGAGCAACCGGGCCGGAAGGTACGGGCAAGGCTGATACGGGTTACCCACATAGGAGTAAAACCGCTGTCCGAGTGCGCGCCATGCGGCCTGCAATGTGTTCATGGACATCCTCGAGTACCTCGTGCACGCCGGTGGAGCAGCCCGAACTGGCCAACTTCTCGATGCCGGCTATTCAAGAAGGAATATTGCCGGGCTGCTGAAGCTAGGGGCCAGGCAACCGCGGCGCGGGATCTTCCTGGCTCCAGGCTGCAACGAGGAGCTGGCAGCAGCCCTCCACCACAACGGCAGGCTGACGTGCGCCAGCGCTGCCGCCCATTACGGACTTTGGATCCGGAACCCGCCGGCCCAACTGCACCTGGCTTGCAACCACGGTCACGGCGCGGGGTTCATCCGGCATCGCACCACACGTTTCCCCTCAGACCAGCTCCAGCCCTTCGCGGCAGTGGAGGACGTCGTGCTGCACGGACTGGGCTGCCTGCCGCCGCCGGCGTCCACCGCCCTTGCCACCTCGGCCATCCGGCTTCATGGGGTGCCGGTGGAACTCCTGAAGGACCAGCTCCGTGGAGACCGGTCGGCGCCGGCTCTGCGGACACTTCGCGTGCTGGACCTGCGGGCCGAGTCAATTGTGGAGGTAGACGCGCAGCACCTGTTCCGGACCAACGGCATCGGCTTTGAACCGCAGGTGTTCCTGCCTGGCATCGGGCGGGTTGACTTCCTCCTGGACGGCTTCCTCATTGTTGAGATTGACGGTTACGCATTCCACTCACAACGGGCGGACATGCTCAGGGATAGGGACCGGAACAACTCATCAACCGTCAAGGGTTACGCCGTTCTTCGCTATATGCCCGAGCACATCTGGTTCAACCAGCAACAAGTTTTGGACGACATCCAAGCGGCGCTCGCGCTCAGAACCGCCCGGTCCAGCTGAAAGCGGACGCTCCAGCCCGGTTGCCTCGAGCGGTCTATGCGGGAGACTGGCGAGCGCCGCGCAGTTTCGGGGAGGGTGAACCTGGGTGACTGCACGAACCGGGGAGGAACGCACAACGGCAGAATCAGCGGCTCGCGGCGGGAACCAGGACCCAGAGGACCTCGACGGGCTTGTCAGTCGGGTTGACCCAGGTGTGCGGCTCGCGGCCGGGGAAAGTGACGGTATCCCCGGCGCTGAGGTCGTACTGCTCGTTGGTGAGGATCAGCCGGATATTGCCCTTGATCACATGGAGCACGTCAACGTCGCAGTCCACCGCGTAGAGCTCGGACTCGCCCCGGCCGTGCGGCTCGATGCAGGCCTGGATGATCTGGATACGCCGCTCCGAACGGGCCGTCAGCAGCCGCTCGACGATCCCCTGGCCTCCGAGCGAGATCCGCGGCCCTTCGTTGCGCTTGGTGAGGTGGGTCTCCGGCGCGGCAAACAGGTCTCCAATGGAAATCGACAGGACCTGGCAGAGTGTCACCAGCGACGCGACCGACGGCGACGTCAGGTCCCGTTCCACCCGGCTGAGGAACCCCTTGGTAAGCCCGGTGGCGTCAGCAACCTGCTCGATGGTGAGCCGCTGGGACTGCCGTGCGGCCCGGATCCTGGACCCGATGGCAACGGGCACGTTGCTCGGCTCAACTGGCAGTGCCTTCATCTGCGTACCTTTCATGGCCGGCAGCCCGGCCCCCACTCTGGAGCAATACTAATAGCGAGCCGCTTCTGTGACGCGTCTGATGGCGGGCGTGGCTCCGGGCACCAGTTTCCCCTTGACTGTACGGCCTGCTCACCTCGGCCGTGGTTTATGTAGCGGTTTCCCTGCTGACGAAGCCCACCGAGCCCGAGGTGGTGCGGAACTGGCAGCGCCGTGTCTTCCGGGCAGGAGACCCGGGAGGCTTCCAGGGAAGCAGTCCCCCCTGGCTGCAGCTTCAAGGACACGCGCGACGGCGGCACCTCCTTTCGCTTCCCAGCGAAGGAAGGTGCCGCCGTCGTCCGTTCTATTCGGTGTCGTTCTCTTTAGTGCGGTTGTATCCAGTGCCTATTTATTCAGGCTCGCGGACCTCGTCCGGGTCCAGCGGGACCACCCGGTCCTCGGCGTCTATCACTACAGGAGGCGCCTGGACCACAGGTTCTTCCGCGTCCAGGAATTCATCCTCGGTGTCCCAGTCCTCATCGCTGACAGGTACATCTTCGGCGTAGTCGTAAGCAGGATCGGCTTCTACGGATTCAAGGTGGGGCATGTCCGGGTGCTGTCCGGTGGTGTTCATGGTGCAACCTCCGTTTGTTCGCCACTGACGTGCTCGTTCCTGTGGGCGCTGGCCGGCGCCCACACTTTCATCACAGCACCGGAGGGTGCCACGGTCAAGGGTGGGCGACCAGCCGCCCGAGCCCTCAAAATCAGCTGGATTTTGAGGGCTGCCGAAACTCCGGAGTAAGGGCAGCCAGCCGAAAAACCGCCGAATTCCGCGGTAAGCTGGCTGGGCAATGGGGCCACATTCATGCCCCGTCCAGCCCAGGAGTTTTCGTGTCGCAGCACGCCCATCCCAACCATCAACAAGCCCCAGCCAGGGAAGGGTCCCAGCCCACGCCCTCGGACATCCGCCGCTGGCGCCAGTACCTGGCCGACGAACGTGCAGAGGCCGCCGTCTATCGGGATCTGGCGCAGAACCGGCAGGGCGAAGAGCGGGACATCCTGCTTGCACTTGCGGAAGCAGAGGGCCGGCACGAGGAACACTGGCTCCGCCTTCTGGCGGGGCATGCAGGGAAACCGCGTCCGGCCTCCCTCCGCAGCCAGCTGCTGGGTTTCCTGGCCAGGCACTTCGGTTCGGTCTTCGTCCTTGCCCTGGCCCAGCGCGCCGAAGGCCGCTCCCCTTACGCCAAGGACCCCAACGCCACCGAGGCGATGGCTGCCGACGAGCAGATCCACGAGGAAGTGGTCCGCGGGCTTGCCACCCGGGGGCGGAACCGCCTGGCAGGCACATTCCGCGCCGCCGTCTTCGGCGCGAACGACGGCCTGGTCAGCAACCTCTCCCTGGTGATGGGCATGGCGGCGTCCGGCGTGGCCAGCAGCGTGGTGCTGCTCAGCGGCATCGCCGGGCTTCTGGCGGGAGCGATGTCGATGGGTGCCGGCGAATTCATCTCCGTCCGCTCCCAGCGGGAGCTCCTCGCAGCCACCCGCCCCACGCAGATCACCCTGGCGGCGGCGCCAAAGCTTGACCTCGAGCACAACGAACTCCTGCTCGTATACCTGGCCCGGGGAATGTCGCAGGAAGCGGCCCAGCACCGGGTGTCCGAACGCACGGGCCTCCTGTCCTGCGACTGCGACCCCAGCCTCTCCCTCCAGCCGGAGCTGCCGGACGCCGAGGACGAGCACCAAGCCGTAGGGACCGCCTGGGGAGCGGCACTGTCCAGCTTCTGCTTCTTTGCCTCCGGCGCCATCGTGCCCATCCTGCCGTTCATCTTCGGGCTGACCGGAGTACCTGCGCTCGTGGTGGCCGGCGTGCTCGTGGGCCTTGCCCTGCTGGTCACCGGCGGCATCGTCGGTCTGCTCTCCGGAACATCACCCCTGACCCGCGGCCTGCGCCAACTCGCGATCGGACTTGGCGCCGCTGCCGTCACCTACCTGCTGGGGCTGGTCTTCGGCACCGTTGTTGGTTAGCGCATTTTGTTGTTTGGCAACCGATCTTTGGCAGTAGGCTCCATTAGCAGTAGGACTCACTGACAGCAGTGGATCAAAGGGGACGCATTGGGGGTGCAGTAGTGGAGGGCCAGCCGCCGCGCCATCCCGGAAGACGGGCGCGCGTTGGAAGCACCGGCGCCCTTCGGTTCGTGTTCACGGGTGCCCTGTTCTCCGCAGCACTGTTCGGCGCCGCAATGGTGCTGGACAACCCGCGGTTCAAGGATCTCCTTGATATCCGGCTCGGCCCTGGCGGCCAGCAGGAGGGGCCGGCACAGCCCACCGGCGAAGCTGGTTCGAATGCACCGGCCGAGGCACGGACCGGAGCCCCACCGGCGGGACTTGAAGAAGCGGAAGTGCCCTTGGGTGAGCCCGTGCCGCCGGCTGTGGGAAGCGACTCGTACAAGTTCCTTGCGGTCAACGGCGACGGCAGTCCCGTGGGCTACTCCCCCTGCCGGCCGCTGCACTATGTGGTCAACGATGACCTGGCCCCGGCCGGCGCGCAGCAACTGGTTTCGGACGCGATCATCACTATTTCCGCCGCCACCGGCATCACCTTTGTCTACGACGGCACCACGAGTGAGCAGCCTTCACCGCAGCGGCCCCCGTACCAGCCTGACGAGTACGGCGAGCGCTGGGCGCCGCTGCTCATCGCGTGGACCACCCCGGAGGTTGCCCCGCAGCTGAAGGGGAAAGTGATCGGCACGGGCGGCAGCACCCATTACGGCTACGACGACGGCCCCAAGACGTTCGTAACCGGCGGCCTCGACCTGGACGCGGCGCAGATCGCTGACGACCTCCTGGATCCGGACGGCCATCTCTACGCCACAGCCGTGATCCTGCACGAGCTCAGCCACGTGATGGGGCTGGACCACGTGGCTGATCCCACCCAGCTGATGTACCCGGAGATTGGCACTCCGGAGGGCCTGTCAGCCGGCGATCTCAACGGCCTGTACGAGCTGAGCAAAGCGCAGTGCCGGAAGGATCTGTAACCAGTTCCGGACCGGCTGCAGGAATCGGTCCGGGCGGTCAGCCGCGCAGAACTGCCACGGCGTCCTCCACCGAGTCAACGAGGAAGATCCGCTCTTCCATGGACCGTCCCGCTGCCAGGCTGCGGAGCATGGGCCACGCCGGGTACTGATGCTCCCAGTGATGCTTGCCCACCAGCACCATTGGGGTAACCTTCAGCTCCGGAGCGTAGTAGTTCTCACACGCATCCTGGAAGATCTCCTGGACCGTTCCAGCCGCTCCGGGCAGGAACACAATGCCGCCGTGGCAGAGCTCCAGCAGGATGGCTTCGCGGATGGCGTTGGCGAAGTACTTGGCGATGTGCGTGGCGAAGTAGTTGGGCGGCTCGTGACCGTAGAACCAGGTGGGGATCCCCAGGGACGTTGTTCCTCCGGGATAGCGTTCGACGACGGCAGCCGCCGCGCGAGCCCACGCGGACACCGAGGGACGAAAGCCCGGGACGGAGGCGAGCGTCTGAAGCGCGGCCTGCAGCGCGCCGTCGTCGGCTTGGCTGAGGTAGGCGCCAAGGTTGGCAGCCTCCATGGCGCCGGGCCCGCCTCCCGTCCCCACCATGTGGCCGTCCCGCGCCAGCAGCCTGCCCAGCAGTGCCGCCTGGGCGTAGTCGGCACTCCCCCGCTGGGCGGCGTGCCCGCCCATCACGCCCACCATTTTCCGGCCCGACCAGCCGTCCGACCGGTGAAGCTCGTCCAGCGCATCGCCAATGGCATGGTCGTGGAGGGCCGAGGCCAGGGTGGCATCCAGCCGGTGCCGCAGCCCGGGCTGGATGCTCCACTGGTAGATCCTCGCGTCCGGCAGTTCTTCGTACGGCGAATCCGCGAGTCCCTCGTACAGCTCCTGCGGCGAGTAAAGCCCGGCCCGGTAGGGGTTGAAGGGCACGCCCTCGACGCGTGGGAAGATCAGGGCGCCCCGGCGGCGGAGCCCGTCCTCCATTCCCTCGTCAAAGGTGCAGCCCAGGAAGATGGCGCCCTCGACCCGGATTTGGCTCAGCGCGGCAGACCGCCCGCGGAGGTCAAGGGACTGGGCGTGCCAGCCATCCATGTCCTCGGCTCCAGAGCTGACCAGCCGGTCGAAGCTGGCCAGGTCCTCCACATCGAGGATGCGGGGGCTGGGCCCGAGTTTTCCGGAGGGATTCACCGCCACCCCTTTATGGTGCTCATCCACCCAGCGTAGGGGAACCAAACAACGCGGGGTCAGATGCGGCCCATCCGGAGTCCCGGAGAGGGCCGCATCTGACCCCGCGTTGGGATCGGAAGCGGCTTGTTAGGCGGGCAGTCGTGCGGGACTTCACCGCCGCGGAACCGCCTGCTACGATCGAAGAGGAAAGTATGTCCTATCAAGAGAACATATAGTGGCAAAGCGGCCGGTTGTGCCTTAGCGGATCGGGCCCGGAGCTGCAGCCTAGAACAGGAATGAAACGTGGCGAACAACCTCGGTCTCATCATCGACCGCTCCTCTCCAGTGCCCCTCTACCACCAGGTGGTGCAGGGTATCGAAGCCGCGATCTACAGCGGGGTACTGGAACCGGGCAGCCGGCTGGAGAATGAAATCGACCTCGCCGCCCAACTGAACCTTTCCCGCCCCACCATGCGCAAGGCCATGGACGAGCTGGTCCGGTCGGGACTGCTGGTTCGCAAACGTGGGGTGGGCACGCAGGTGGTCTCCAGCCAAGTGCGCCGCCCATTGGAGCTTTCCAGCCTCTATGACGACCTCACGAATAACGGTAAAAAGCCCACCACGGACGTTTTGAGCTTCGCCCACGTAGAGGCGGACGAGGCAACCCTGGCAACACTCCAACTGCCGGCCGGATCCAAGGTTTACCACTTCACCCGGCTGCGGAAGGTGGGCGGCAAGCCGTTGGCACTGATGGAGAACTGGGTACGTGATGACATCGCGGCCATGGATGAAGCCATGCTGGCCGCCGAAGGCCTATATTCGATCCTCCGCCGCGGGGGCGTGAACTTCCGCCTGGCCACTCAGCGCATCGGCGCCATGACCGCCAACGACTACCAGGCCTCCATGCTGGACGCCGCACCCGGATCTGCACTGGTCACCATGGAACGCACCGCCGTGGACGACACCGGCCGGCGGGTGGAAACGGGACAGCACGTGTATCGCGCCGATTCCTACAGCTTTGAAATGACACTCGTACAGCGCTAACCGCAAGGAGCAAAACCTTATGGCCAACTGGGTCTATCCGCTGGGCACCGCCACTGACGGTAAATGGGACGTCTCGATCGGAACCTCCGATTCCTCCCTCACCGTGGAGGGGTGGGCACACACCGGACTGAAGGTCGCCACACTCGCCGCGGGGGCCGCCGTCGAACTTCCCGCCGCCGGTGAGGAACGTATCGTGGTGCCCCTCAACGGATCCTTCACCGTGACGGTGGATGGGACCGGGTACCCCCTGAAGGGCCGCGCCTCGGTGTTCCAGGGCCCCAGCGACGTCCTGTACTCCGGAACCGGGCGGGGCGTGACCATCAGCTCTGCGGACGGCGGGCGGGTTGCCGTTGCAGCGGCGCCCGCCAATGCCTGGTATCCCACCCGCCTGGTGACCGCGGCCGAAACGCCCGTGGAGCTGCGCGGGGCCGGCAACTGCTCCCGCCAGGTCCACAACTTCGGCACTCCCGCCGCGCTGGAAGCCGACCGGTTCATCGTCTGCGAAGTCCTCACCCCCGCTGGCAACTGGTCCTCATACCCCCCGCACAAGCACGACGAGGAGAAAGACGGCGAGACCCACCTCGAGGAGATCTACTACTTCGAAACCCAAGTGGCAGCCGGTTCCGCCGCACCCGCCGACGCTGACGCCATCGGCTACCAGCGGGTCTACGCCTCCGACGAGCGTCCCATCGATGTCTCGGCGGAAGTTCGCACTGGCGATGTTGTGCTGGTCCCCTACGGCTGGCACGGCCCGGCTATGGCGGCGCCGGGCTACGACCTGTACTACCTGAACGTGATGGCAGGCCCGGGGCCGGTGCGGGAATGGCTGATCAGTGACGACCCGCACCACGGCTGGGTCCGCCAGAGCTGGGATGGCCAGGATATCGACCCGCGGCTGCCGTTCGGCGCCTGAACCGGCTGCCCGCGGCCGGATGGCATAGTGGCATGTTGTGAAGCAGAGTTCCGCCGCGCCCCGGCCGGTCACCATGGAGGACGTAGCGCGCGACGCCGGGGTGAGCCGCGCCCTGGTGTCCCTGGTCATGCGCGAGTCGCCCAACGTGTCGCCCGGCAAGCGTGCCGCCGTGCTGGAAGCCGCCGCCGCCCTGGGCTATTCCCCCAACCGGTTGGCGAGCCGTCTGGCCAGCCACCGCACCAAAACCCTGGGCGTCCTCTTCCTTGACCTGCACAACTCCGTCTTCGCCGATATCTATGACGGCATCGCGGAAGGACTGGCTGGCAGCGGCAACCAGGTGATGGTCGCCGTCGGCTCCGCTGATCCACGAACGGAACTTGAAGCCGTCCGGTCCTTCGTGGACCTGCGGGTGGACGGTGTGCTGCTGGCCGGCTACACCGGCACATCCGGTGAGTTGGCGGCTGCCCTGCGCGGGACCCCCGCCGTCGTCATCACCCGGGAGATGGAGGTCGACGGCGTCGATTCCGTCCTGACCGACGACTTCCGCTCCGGGGCGCTTGCGGTGGAGCACCTGTACGGACTGGGGCACCGGCGCATCGCGCACATCGATATCTCTGACTGGCTTCCCTACACAGCCCGCAGGGAAGGCTACCTGCACGCCATGAAGCAGTTCGGGCTCGAGCCGATGCTGGTGCACAGTGACATGACCGAACGCGGCGGACGGCAGGTGATGGAGAATTTCCTGGCCAACCGCACTGCGCTGCCTACTGCAATTTTTGCCCACAACGACCTCACGGCAATTGGCGTTATGGAGGCCCTGCACACCCATGGGATGGCCGTTCCGGATGACGTGGCCATCGTGGGCTGCGACAACACCGAGGCGGCCGCCTCACCGCTGATCGGGCTGACCTCTATCGATCAACACGCCGGGGAACTTGGCCGTTTAGCGGCGCAGGTGATGCTGGACCGGGTGGCCAATCCTGGCGGGGAACCCATAACCCGCACACTTCAGCCCGCCCTGATGGCCCGCAGGTCCACCGCCGGGAGCCAGGGTTCCAAACGGCACGCCGGGGACTGAGACGAAAGATGCCCCGCGGGGCTTCTCAGCGGGGCATCTTCGGCCTGGCTCTCAAAAAGCAGGCTGTTAATGAGCAGTACTTTTACGGGCGGGCTGCTAACGAACCGGGCTGGCAGCCTCCGGCTTCTGTCCGGCAACGTTCTTGAAGTAGTGCTCCAAGTCCTCAAGGCTCTTGTCCTTGGTCTCCGGAACATATTTCGCGGCGAAGGCGATGGCGCCAACGCCCAACACGGCAAACACGAAGAACGTGTTGGAGAGCCCGATGGCTGCCAGGAGTTGTGGAAAGCCGAATCCCACCAGGAAGTTCACGATCCACAGCAGGAAGGCCGAAGCACCCATGCCCAGGCCGCGCATTTTCAGCGGGAAGATCTCGGAAAGCATCAGCCACGTCACGGGCGAGATCGCCCCCTGCTGGAACGCCAGGAACGTGACCGTCAGCGACAGGATGACAAAACCCCGGGCGGAGCCCTCCGGCAGGATCAGCGAGAACAGGCCGATCAGCAGCAGCGCCGTCGTCGTGCCTGCCTGCCCGGTGATCAGCATCCTGCGGCGTCCCACCTTGCCCAACAGCCAGATGCCTACGAACGTGGCGAGCACGGAGATGGCACCGTTGGCGATGTTGGCCGTCAGCGCAGCCTCCCGGCCGAAACCGGACTGGGCCAGGATCTGGGTTCCGTAATACATGATGGAGTTCACGCCCGTGATCTGCTGGATCACGGCCAGGCCCAAGCCCACGAAGAAAATCCTGCGGAGCCACGGGATGCCCAAGTCCTTCCAGGAGCCCATCTTGGACTTGTAGTCCTCCACGGCCATGGCCTTGACGTCTTCGAACTCCCTGCGCGCCTCCTCCTGCGACCGGATCCGCTGCAGCACGCTGAGCGTTTCGCCGAAGCTGCCGATCGAAGCGAGCCAGCGGGGGCTCTCCGGCATGAAGTTCATCCCGATCCACAGCGCGATGGCCGGCAGGGTTGCGATCACCAGCATCCAGCGCCAGATGCCGTGGGACTCCCCGAACGAGTTACCCAGATAGGCGTTGAAGATGAAGGCCAGCAACTGCCCGGTGACGATCATCAGTTCGTTCTGCGTGACGATCCGGCCGCGCCGGTGGCTCGGCGATACCTCGGCCAGGTACACGGGAACGGTCACCGACGCCCCGCCAACGGCGAGCCCCAGCACGAACCGGGCGGCGATCATCACTTCGGTGCTCGGGGCAAACGTGCAGGCGAGGGTGCCCACCAGGAAGATGACCGCAAGAACCATGATCATCTTGCGCCGGCCGTTCCGGTCCGCCAGGCGGCCGCCGAACAGTGCGCCGAAGGCGGCGCCGAACAGGAGCGAGGATGTGACCAGGCCTTCGGTCAGCGGCGTCAGGCCCAGGTCCTCCTGCATGTACGGCAGGGCACCGTTGATCACGCCGGTGTCGTAACCGAAGAGCAGGCCGCCAAACGTGGAGATGATGGTGACTGTCCGCAAGGCCCGCTGATGGTTGGCGGCGGGCCTTGCGGCTGGATCAGCGGAAGCCGGCGAACTCATAGGCTGACCTTCTGGACGTACTGCTTCATGGTCTCCAGCTGGTACCGGGAGACGTCCTCGGCGTTCTCGTCCTCGGCAAACACGCTGGACACCATGACGGTGTCGTCCCGGTCCAGGAAGCCGATTTCCTTCAGTCCGCCGAAGAACTCGTCCCAGTTGACGTCGCCGTCCCCAATCTTCAGGTGCTGGTGGACGCGGACCGGGTTCCCGGGCGGGTTGGTGATGTAGCGCAGCCCGTGCGAGGCGTGGTGGTTCATCGTGTCCGCGACATGGACCAGGCGCAGCTTGTCACCTGCCGCCCGCAGGATGTCCAGCGGGGAGTTCTTCATGTGGAAGCTGTGCGAGGCCACATAGACCATGCCCACATTCTTTGAGTTCAGGCCCCGGATCACCCGGATGGCGGCGAGGCCTTCTTCCACGAAGTCGTCCGGGTGCGGGTCGATCAGCAGGTCGATGCCTTCACGCTCAATGATCGGCAGCAATTCTTCCATGGAGCGGTAGAAGGCGCGCTCGGACTCTTCTGCTTTCTCCGGCCGGCCGGAGAACTCCGTGTTGATGGTGCTGACGCCGAGGTCCACAGTGATCTGGATGGCGCGCTTCCAGTAACGGACCGCGGCTTCGCGGGCGTCCTCGTCGGGACCGGACCAGCGGAGCACCGGGAGGACCGATGCGATTTCGATTCCCGCATCCCTGCAGGCCTTGTTCAGCTGCCCCACCAGTTCGTCGTCCGCCTTGGGGTGGTTGAAGAACGGGATGAAGTCCGCGTGCGGGGTCATCTGCATGTACTTGTAGCCAAGGTCCGCTACCACCCTGGGGAACTCAAGCAGGCTGTGCGAGTGGTGGAACGGGGTGGGGTCAAGTGCGATTTTCACGAAAAACACTCCATTGTGGATCAGTCAGGGGAACTGGAGGAAGGGGACGGGTGGCTTCGTCCCCTTCTCCTGTCCTACTTGTACAGGTCGGGCTTTGCAGCCAGCTTCACGGCGACCTTTTCGCCGTTCTTCTGCGCTTCGACGCCTGCTTCGCAGCAGGCTGCGGTGGCGTACCCGTCCCAGGCGGAGGGGCCACCGATTTCGCCCTTAAGTGCAGCGTCCACCCATGACTGGATTTCGACGTCGTAGGCCGCGCCGAATCGCTCCTCGAATCCCGGAGTGACGTTCCCGCCCCAGCGGCCGGCGCTGCGGGTGTAAGGGCCTTTGTCGCCCCCAATGCTGACAACACCTTCTTCGAACGACGCCTGGGTTCCAACCTCGTAGCCATACTTGGCGTTGACATAGATTTCGACGTCGGCCAGCACACCGGATTCGGTCTCCAGCAGGACGTGCTGGGGATCGTGCTGCCCGTTCGGGGCGTTCTTGGTGGCCTTGCCCAGGCGGACCTGGATGCTGGTGATTTCCTCGCCCGTGAAGAACCGAATGGCGTCGAATTCGTGCACCACAGAGTCGTTGATCAGCATCTCGTTGGTGAAGCCCTCAGGGGTGCTGGGGTTACGGTGCTGGTGGTGCAGCATCAGCAGTTCACCCAGTTCGTGGTTGCGGATGATCGAGCCCAGTGCCGCGTATTCGGCGTCGAAGCGGCGCATGAAGCCCACCTGGATCCGTTTGTGTCCCAGCGCCACTTCGGCCTGGACAATCTTCCAGGAGGATTCGGCGTCGGGGGTCAGTGGCTTTTCGCAGAGGATGGGAATGTCCTTGGCGATTGCCTTGAGCAGGATGTCCTCGTGCAGGAAGCCGGGGGTGGCGATCAGGACGGCGTTGACGTCACCGTTGTTGAGGGCCTCCTCGGCATCGGCGAGGGCCACGGCACCGGGGATGCCTTCGACGGCGGCCTGGGCGCGGGCGAGGTCGACGTCAACGACGGCGGCAACTTCGGCTCCGTGGATACGGGTGTTCAGGCGCTGGATGTGGTCGGCGCCCATGCGTCCGGCGCCGATGACGGCGACGCGCAGCTTCTCAGTCATTGTTCTGTCCTTTTGGTGTCTCTGGTGGGGTTAGCTGACGGCGGTGCGGGAGCCGCAGGAGAGCAGGTAGTTGCGGGTGCGCTTGGCAATGGGCATGGGCACATCGAAGGCTACCGGGTACATGTCCTGCTCCACGATCCCGAAAATGGGCCGGTTCAGGGCCTCCACGGCTTCGATGACCGCGCGCAGGTCCGGCAGGCCGTTGGGCGGTTCGGTCATGACGCCGGCCAGGTTGGCGGCGGCCCAGGTCATGTTGTCCTCGTTGACCTTCTTGAGGACGTCGGGGTTGATCTGCTTCAGGTGCAAGTAGCCGATCCGGTCCGGGTAGTTCTTGATCAGGTCCAGGCTGGAGGCGCCGCAGTATTCGGCGTGCCCGGTGTCCAGGCAGAGGCTCAGGTACTGCGGGTCGGTGGCTTCCAGCAGCGTTTCGATGTCCTGCTGCGCGCCCACGTGGGAGTCGGCGTGGGAGTGGAACTGCTGCTTCAGGCCAAAGTCCTCCAGCAGGGCCTTGCCCAGGCGGTTATGGCCGGCAAAGAGGTCGCTCCACGCCTTCCCGCTCAGCGTGCCGCTTTCCACGGCTTCGCCGGTGACGTCGTCGCGCCACATGGCCGGGATGACCACCACATGCTCGCCGCCCATGGCTGCCGTCAGTTCCGCCACCTTGCGGGCGGGTTCCCACGCGGTTTCCCACTGGTCCAGGCCTCGGTGGAAGGCGGTGAAAACGGTGCCGGCGGTGATCTGCAGATCGCGGGCCTTGAGCTCTTCCGCCAGGCGGGCCGGGTCCGTGGGAAGGTAGCCGTACGGGCCCAGTTCGATCCACTTGTAGCCGGACTCGGCCACCTCATCGAGGAAGCGTTCCCACGGGGTCTGCTTGGGGTCATCCGGGAACCAGACGCCCCAGGAGTCCGGTGCCGTGCCGATGATCAGTTTGTTCTCAGTCATGACAGCGTTGTCTCTCTCTTTGCTGGTTGGGCCCACGCCCTCGGTTTCGACAGGCTCAACCATCGGTGGTTGAGCCCCGGCAAAACCCAGGTGGGATTAGTTGGAGGGGAAGTTGTAGGAGGCGCCGGAGGCGTGGTGGGTTTCGGGCCAACGTGAGGTGATGACTTTGCCGCGGGTGTAGAAGGATACGCCTTCGGGGCCGTAGATGTGCTTGTCCCCGAAGAGTGAGGCTTTCCAGCCGCCGAAGGAGTGGTAGGCCACCGGGACCGGCAGGGGAACGTTGATGCCGATCATGCCCACGCTGACTGAGCGCTGGAACTTACGGGCGGCGGCGCCGGAGGAGGTGAAGATGGCCGTGCCGTTGCCGTAGGGGTTGGCGTTGATCAGGTTGATACCGTCTTCGATTGTGTCGACGCGGACCACGACGAGGACGGGTCCGAAGATTTCCTCGGTGTAGGCGGTCATTTCGGTTTTGACGTGGTCGATGACGGTGGGGCCCACCCAGAAGCCGTCTTCGTGTCCGGGGATCACGAGGTCGCGGCCGTCCACCACCATGGCCGCGCCGGCGGCTTCGGCTTCGGTGACGATCTTGACGATGCGTTCCTTGGAGGCCGGGGTGATGACCGGGCCCATTTCCGCGTCGGGCGCGGTGCCGTTGTTGACCTTCACGGCCAGGGCCCGCTCTTCGACCTTTTTCACGATCAGGTCTGCGGCGTCGCCGACGGCGACAGCGACGGAGATGGCCATGCAGCGTTCCCCGGCGGAGCCGAAGGCGGCGGCGGCGAGGTGGTCGGCGGCGTTGTCCAGGTCGGCGTCGGGCATCACGATGGCGTGGTTCTTCGCCCCGCCGAGGGCCTGAACCCGCTTGCCGTGCCTGGTGGCGGTTTCGTGGACGTACTGGGCAATCGGGGTGGAACCGACGAAGGAGATGCCGTCCACGTCCGGGTGGGTCAGCAGGCCGTCAACGGTTTCCTTGTCACCGTGCAGGACCTGGAACACTCCGTCCGGCAGGCCCGCGTCCTTCCAGAGCTTGGCCAGCAGCATCGAGGCCGAGGGGTCGCGTTCGGAGGGCTTGAGGATAAAGGCGTTGCCGGTAGCGATCGCCATGGGGGCCATCCACAGCGGCACCATCACCGGGAAGTTGAACGGGGTGATACCGGCAACCACGCCGAGGGGTTCACGGAAGGAGAAAACGTCGATGCCGGTGGAAACCTGGTCCGAGTAATCACCCTTGACCAGGGTGGGAATCCCGCAGGCGTACTCGATGACCTCGAGGCCGCGGCCGATCTCGCCCTTGGCGTCGGAGAGGACCTTGCCGTGTTCGGCGGTGACCAGCTGGGCGAGGTCGTCCACGTGGGCGGCGACGAGTTCGCGGAACTTGAACAGCACGGCGGTCCGCTTGGCCAGGGAGATGTCGCCCCAGGTGTCGGCGGCCTTGCGGGCGGCCGCGACGGTGGCGTCAAGGTCGGCCCGGTTGGCCAGGCGCAGCTCACCGCTGGCCTGGCCGGTGGCCGGGTTGAAGACAGGCTGTGTGCGGTCTCCCGCACCGGCAGTTTCGGCGCCGTTGATGAAGTGGTTGATGACAGTGGTCTTTGTGACGCTGGTTTGGGTGGTGGTGGCAGTCATGGGACTCTTCCTTGAGTGGTCGAAGGGGTTCAGTCGGTAACGGGAACGTCAGCCGAGCAGTTTGCGCTGGCGGTTCTTATGGCCGGTGTAGGTCTGGAAGGCCTGTTGGGTGGATTCCAGTTCGGAGACCTGGGAGACGGGAACGTCCCACCAGGACTCGGAGCTGGGGGCGTCCAGGAGCGGGTCGGACTCGACGTGGATCAGGATGGGGCCGCCGCGCTCGGGAGCGGCCTTGGCGTCGCGGATGGCCTGTTCGAGTTCAGCGATGACCTTCTCCCCCGGTTCGATCCGGATGACCTTCACCCCCAGGGACTCCGCGTTCAGGGCCAAGTCCACGGGCAGGGTCTCGCCCTCGTCGAAGCTGTGCTGTTCCTCGTTCAGCGCCCGGTATTTCGTGCCGAAGCGCTGCGACCCGAGGGATTCGGACAGGGAACCGATGGAGGCGTAGCCGTGGTTCTGGATCAGGACCACGATCAGCTTGATGCGTTCGGCGACGGCGGTGACCAGTTCGGTGTGCATCATCAGGTAGGAGCCGTCCCCCACCATCACGACGACGTCCCGCGCGTTCGTGCCCGTCCCGCCGGCCGCCGTCGTACTGGCTGCCTCGGCCAGGGCGGCGCGCTTGACGCCCAGCCCGCCAGGAATTTCATACCCCATGCAGGAGTAGGCGTATTCGACGTGGTAACCGAACGGGTCGCGGACGCGCCACATCTTGTGCAGGTCGCCGGGCAGTGACCCGGCGGCGCAGATCACCACATCGCGGGCATCCATGGCCCGGTTGGTGGCGCCGATGATCTCGTTCTGCGCCGGCAGCGGGGTGTACCGGGTATCGAACGCCTCGTCCACGGTGGCGTCCCAGCGCTTCTTCTCGGCCGCGATCTTCTGCTCCAGGTCCGCGCCGACGCGGTAGCCGCCCAGCGCTTGGTTGAGCTTGACCAGGGCCTTGCGGGCATCGGCGACGATGGGCAGGGTGGTGCCGTGCTTGTAGGCGTCGATCGGGGCGACGTTGATGTTGATGAAGCGTACGTCCGGGTTCTGGAACGCCGTCCGGGACGCGGTGGTGAAATCCTCATAGCGCGTGCCGATGCCGATGATCAGGTCCGCCTCGGCAGCAATGGCGTTCGCCGCCGTCGTACCCGTGGAGCCAATGGCGCCGAGGGAGAACTGGTGGTCCCACGGCAGGACGCCGACGCCTGCCTGGGTGTTGCCCACCGGGATCCCGGTCAGCTCCACGAACTTCGCCAGTTCCTCGTTCGCGTAGGCGTAGAGGACGCCGCCACCGGCGATGATCAGCGGCCGCTTGGCGGCCCGGATGGCGTCGGCAGCGCGGCGGATGTCGTCGTCGTCCGCGTCCGGGCGGCGGATCCGCCACTCACGCTCAGCCAGGAACTCCTCGGGAACGTCAAAGGCCTCGGCCTGGACGTCCTGTGGCAGCGAGATGGTCACGGCGCCGGTCTCTGCCGGGTCGGTCAGTACCCGCAGGCCGTGGTGGAACGCGGAGAACAGCTGCTCCGGGCGGGTGACCCGGTCGAAAAACTTGGACAGCGGCCGGAACGCATCATTGACCGTCAGGTCGTAGGCGTAGGGCTGTTCCAGCTGCTGCAGGACCGGATCCGCGGCGCGGGTGGCGAAGGTGTCACTCGGCAGCAGCAGCACCGGCAGGCGGTTCGTGGTGGCCAAAGCGGCGCCGGTCAGCAGGTTGGAGGAGCCGGGGCCGATCGAGGTGCTGACCGCGAAGGTTTGGCGGCGCCGGGTGTGCCGGGCGTATCCGACGGCCTGATGGACCTGGGCCTGTTCGTTCCGGCCCTGATAGTACGGCATGATGGTCGGGTCCAGCTGCTGGTACTGCTTCAGCGCCTGGCCCACGCCGGCCACATTGCCGTGCCCGAAAATCCCGAACGTGCCCGGGATCAGCCGCTCGCGGTACTGAACACCATCGATCGCATCAACGGTGTACTGGCGGGAAAGGTACTCGACGACGGCCTGCGCCACCGTCATTCTGCGCGTTCCTGTTGTGGTTCCCATGGAAGGCTACTCCGATACTTCTGCGGTGTGGTTGAGGAGGGAAGCGGCCAGAGCGACGGCGCCTGCCACATCCCCGTCGGCTGGGTACAAAAGCGTCCGGCCCACGGTGAGGCCTTGAACACCAGGCAAGGCGAGGGCGGCTTCCCAGGCGGCGAAGACCTCATCCTGGGACCCGTCCGGGTCCCCGCCCAGCAGGACCGTGGGCATGGTGGTCGCGGCCATGACGCGCTCCATGTCCGCCACGACAGGGAGCTTCATCCACGTGTAGGCACTGGTGGAGCCCAGTCCTTCGGCGATCGCGACGGACTTGATCACCGCGTTGGTGGACAGGTCGTTGCGGACCCGACCGTTTTCGCGGACCGAGAGGAACGGTTCCACCATCGCGATCAGCCTGCGCTCGGCCAGCGAATCAATGGCCTTCGCCGTGGCCTCCAAGGTGGCAACGGTGTCCGGGTCGCCCAGGCAGATGCGGGTCAGCATCTTGCCGCCGTCCGCGCCAAGGGCTGCCAGCGCCGCGGCCGTGTGGCCCGTGAAGCGGTCATCGAACTCGTTGACCAGGCCGGACAGGCCGCCGCGGTTCATCGAACCGAACACCAGCTTGCCGTCCAGGGCGCCCAACAGCAGAAGGTCATCCATAATGTCCGGCGAGGCCAGGACACCGTCAACGGCCGGATTGGCCAGCGCGATCTGCAAACGGTCCAACAGCTGGCGGCGGTCGGCCATGGCTACCGGATCCGAGCCGACAGCCAGGGCGCCGCGTGCCGGGTGGTCGGCCGCGACGATGAAGTTCTGCTTTCCCGCTTTGACTCCCGGGTGGCGGCGCCGGGCTTTGGCGGCGCGGGCCACAGCTTCGGGATCTTCGAGCCGGATGGTGCTCAGGTGCTCGTAGCGGCGGGGATCGTCGTCCACCGCCTTGGTGGAGGTAAGAGGCGTGAGGGTCACAGGACTGCTCCTTCGGTGGCAAGCTGCGGGGCGGCGCCGGAAACGGTGCCGGGTACCGGGCGGCCGCGTTCGGCCAGCAGCGAGGTGACCTCCTCCGGCGTCGGCATGGCATCGGCGCAGGACAGGCGGGACGCGACGATGGCGCCGGCGGCGTTGGCGTAGTCCAGCACCTGGGCCAGCGGCCAGCCTGAGAGCAGTCCGTGGCAGAAGGCCCCGCCGAAGGAATCCCCGGCACCCAGGCCGTTGACGGTTTCCACCGGCACCGGGGCTGAGACGACACGCTCCGTGCGGGTCTTGGCCATGACGCCTTCGGGACCGAGCTTGACGACGGCGATCTCAACGCCGGCGGCCAGCAGCCGGTCCGCCTGCTCATCGGGACTCCCCTCCCCCACGGCCACGGCGCATTCCTTGTCATTGCCGATCGCGACCGTGACGTGGGGCAGGATCTTGGCAACCTCGGCGCGGGCCTCCTCTTCCGAGGCCCAGAACATGGGCCGGTAGTCCAGGTCCAGGATGGTGAACTGCCCCTCGGCCAGGCCTGTCCGCGGACGTGCCTCATGAGCGGCGATGTGTGCGCTGCGGCTGGGTTCCTGGCACAGGCCCGTCACGGTGGACCAGAAGATCCCCGCGTTGCGGATGGCGTCCAGGTCCAGCTCGCCGGCCTTGATCTGCAGGTCCGGTGCGGTGGGAAAACGGCCGTAGAAGTAGAGCGGGAACTCGTCCGTCGCCGGCTGGATCGCGCAGAAAGTCACCGCCGTGGGCCAGTCCTTGACCGGCGTGACATAGGTGTCATCGACGTTGAACTTGCGCAGCTCCCGGTGCAGGTACTTACCGAACGCATCATCCCCGGTGCGGGTGATCACGCCGGTCCGGCGGCCATGCCGGGCCGCGGCGACGGCTACGTTGGAGGGGGAACCACCAAGGTATTTGCCGAAGGAATTAACATCCTCCAGGCCAACCCCAATGTCGTTCGGGTAGATATCAACGCTGATGCGCCCGATCGTAAGAAGCTCGTGGGTCACGGTGATCGTGGACCTTTCTGATGTGGAACTCGAATCCTTCAAAGCGGCAGGAATTCCGGGACTGGTAGGCCGTGGTGAGGGCCACAGCCACTACTTTGCCCTAGATTGAATGTCCTGTCAAAAGTTTGTACTGACATATTTACAACCGATGGTGTGGCGCCCATCCTGCAGTAGATGGGCGCAGCGGCTACTTCTTGGGGACGGCCAATTCGCCCGTCACGTACTGGGCGCGGCCAAAGCCGAAGGACCAGTCGCCGGCAGTGTTTTCGACATAGCCAATAAAGACGTCCTCCCCGGCAACGCCAAGCCTCGCAAGCTTTCCGGCCACCGCGGCAAAGAGCCGCTGCTTGGCCTCCTGCGAACGCCCGCCCTGGGTGAAGATCTGAATCATCACCACCGCGCGCGTCCGTTCAAATCCCAGCCCTGCATCCTGGGCGAAGATCTGGCCCTGCCGATGTTCGGTGAGGATGTGGAAGTAGTCCCGTTCCGGGATGCCGTACTCCGCGAGAATCGCATCGTGGATACCGCGACTGAGCTGCTGGAGCTCCTCGGCAGAGCGTCCTTCATTCACGTCAATGCGGACAAGAGGCACGGAGCTTCTCCTTCGATAGTTTGTACTGACATACTAACAAATTGCGCTTCTGGGTTACAAGCCCCTTGAAATGAAACACCCTTGAAATGAGCACCTGTCCGCGCTACGCTTAATCAACCGAAAGGTTGATAAAGATGCAGGTTGAATAAGGATGAAAGGCCCGTCATGAACCCCGAGAGCGCGGCACTGGACTTGGCCTTTATGGCCTTGGCCGACCCCGTGCGGCGGAGCATCATCGCCCGGCTCAGCCGGGGCGCGGCCACTGTTAACGAATTGGCGGAACCCTTCGAAATTTCCAAGCAGGCGGTCTCGAAACATATCCAGGTACTCGAGCAGGCTGGACTGGTCACGCGGACCAGGGATGCACAGCGCCGGCCCGTACACCTGAACCCGGCCCGGCTTGAGGCGCTCACCGCCTGGATCGACCAGTACAGGTTGGTCAAGGAAGGGCAGTTCCGGAGCCTCGACGCCGTTCTTAGATCAAACGCTGCGGCCAGCGGCGGCTAACCTCCGAGGAGTCATCATGAGCAATTCCCTGAAACTCAGCGTTCCTGAGGGCGTTCCCTTCATCGATTACGAGCGCGAGTTTGATTTCCCCGTCGCGGACGTGTTCCGCGCCCACAAGGAACCCGATTTGATCGTCCAGTGGCTGGGCCCGCGGGGTTACAAAATGGACATCGACCACTACGATTTCCGGACCGGCGGCAGCTACAGCTACCTGCACACTGGGCCGGAGGGGATCCCCTACGAGTTCAAGGGCATCTTCCATACGGTCCGGGACAATGAGTTCGCTATCCAGACCTTCGAGTTCGGGGGTTACCCGGATGTGGTCAGCCTGGAATTCATGACGTTCGAGGACCTCGGCAACGGGCGGACCCGCCTGCGGGGCCACTCCGTCCACCCCAGCCAGGAGGCGAGGGACGGGATGGCGCAGTCCGGAATGGAGGGCGGCATGAGCGAAGGCTACGAGCGGCTGGACGAGCTGCTCAGCGGCGCCAAGGTGTAGGGCGCAAAGGTACGACGACGGCAGGTCGCCTTTTCAGAAAAGGTGACCTGCCGTCGTCGTACTGCTTAAACAGGCAACGCGGGGTCACTCCCTGCCCATCCCATCGTGTGGAATGGGCGGGAAGTGACCCCGCGTTGCTTTGGGGAAGTACTAGAGTGCTGCGTAAACTTCGCGCAGCAGCTTGGCGGTCTCGGACGGCGTCTTGCCGACCTTGACGCCTGCAGCTTCGAGGGCTTCCTTCTTGGCCTGGGCGGTTCCGGCGGAACCGGAGACGATGGCGCCGGCGTGGCCCATGGTCTTGCCCTCGGGCGCGGTGAAACCGGCCACGTAGCCGACAACCGGCTTGGTGACGTTGGCCTTGATGAAGTCGGCTGCGCGCTCTTCTGCGTCGCCGCCGATTTCGCCGATCATCACGATGGCCTTGGTCTCGGGGTCAGCTTCGAACGCGGCCAGGGCGTCGATGTGCGTGGTGCCGATGACGGGGTCCCCGCCGATGCCGATGGCGGTGGAGAAGCCGAGGTCACGCAGTTCGTACATCATCTGGTAGGTCAGGGTGCCGGACTTGGAGACCAGGCCGATGGGGCCTTTGCCCGTGATGTTGGCCGGGGTGATACCCACCAGGGCCTCGCCCGGGGTGATGATGCCGGGGCAGTTCGGGCCGATGATGCGGGTGACCTGGTTGCCGTCGGCGTCCAGCTTGGACTGGGCCAGTGCCCAGAATTCGGCGGAGTCCTGGACCGGCACGCCTTCGGTGATGACGACGACGAGGCCGATGCCGGCTTCGATCGCTTCGACCACGGCGTTCTTGGTGAATGCCGGCGGGACGAAGACGATGGAGACGTCAGCGCCGGTTTCGGCGATGGCTTCCTTGACGGTGCCGTAGACGTTGATTTCGTTGTCGCCGTGCAGGACGGTGGTTCCGGCCTTGCGGGCATTGACGCCGCCCACGATGTTGGTGCCGGCCTTCAGCATCAGGGCGGTGTGCTTGGTACCTTCGCCGCCGGTGATGCCCTGGACGATGACCTTGGAGTCTTTATTGAGGTAGATAGACATGGTGCGTCCCTTTACTTCGCTGCGTTGGCGAGCTCGGCGGCCTTGTCGGCGCCCTCGTCCATGGTGGCGGCCAGGGTAACCAGCGGGTGGTTGGCCTCGTTCAGGATGCGGCGGCCTTCTTCGACGTTGTTGCCGTCGAGGCGGACTACCAGCGGCTTGTTCGCGGTGTGGCCCAGCTCGGCCAGCGCGCCGACGATGCCCTTGGCCACGGCGTCACAGGCGGTGATGCCGCCGAAGACGTTGACGAACACGGACTTGACCTGCTCGTCGCCCAGGATGACGTCCAGGCCTGCGGCCATCACCTCAGCCGAGGCTCCACCGCCGATGTCCAGGAAGTTGGCGGGCTTGACGTTGCCGTGGTTCTCACCGGCGTAAGCAACGACGTCGAGGGTAGACATGACCAGGCCTGCACCGTTGCCGATGACGCCCACTTCGCCGTCCAGCTTGACGTAGTTGAGGTCCTGCGCCTTTGCCTTGGCTTCAAGCGGGTCAGCTGCCTCCTTGTCTTCAAGGAGGGCGTGCTTGGCGTGGCGGAAGTCGGCGTTCTCGTCGAGGGAGACCTTGCCGTCCAGGGCCACGATCTCACCGGCGCCGGTCTTGACGAGCGGGTTGACCTCTACGAGGGTGGCGTCTTCCTTCTTGAAAACGTCCCAGAGCTTGAGGATCACGTCGGCGACCTTGCCGCGGAGTTCCTCAGCGAAGCCTGCGGCTGCGACGATTTCGTCGGCCTTGGCCTGGTCGATGCCCACGGCGGGGTCGATGGCAACCTTGGCCAGCGCCTCGGGGCGTTCGACGGCGAGCTGTTCGATTTCCATGCCGCCTTCAACCGAGCACATGGCCAGGTAGTTGCGGTTGGCCCGGTCCAGCAGGACGGAGAAGTAGTATTCCTCGGCGATATCCGCACCCTGGGCGATCATCACCTTGTTGACGGTGTGGCCCTTGATGTCCATGCCCAGGATGTTGGTGGCGTGCTCAAGTGCCTCATCAGCGGACTTTGCGACCTTCACGCCGCCGGCCTTGCCGCGGCCGCCAACCTTGACCTGTGCTTTGACGACAGTTACGCCGCCGATCTTTTCGGCAGCTGCCTTTGCTTCTTCTGGGGTGTGCGCCACGATGCCGGCAAGCACGGGTACACCGTGCGCCTCGAACATATCGCGCGCCTGGTATTCAAACAGGTCCACGGTTTAGTGTCCTTCTACGTCGAAGTAGTTTCTGTACAGTCGGACACCATCGAAAGACGATGACCGGGCTGCGGAATTGCACGCACCGGCGGCCGGTTGGAAACGAGCCACGCGGCGTGATGCTCCACTGGGAACTCTAGCCCTTTGAAGGGACGGGCCCGTCCCAGACTACCGCTTATGTGAGTAAGGACACTATTCTATGGAGCGTAGAAAAACCGCGGAATTACGGGGTTTTTGAGGGCTCTGCGGGCCCCGTGGAGGCAGTTTCTTCCGGTCCGGAAATCAGCTCGTAATGCTCCGGGGAAACAAAGAATCCGACGCCGGCGGAGACGTTTCCGCATGCCACCCCGCCTTTATAGGCAGAACAGCGCAGGCCGTTCCCTTCGAGGTTCTGCCCATCCCCGAGTACCTGCAGCTGGGCCATGGCGCCGGCTTTGCTTCCCTTGGGGCCGTACGTTGCTTCCATTTGTGTGACGCCGGAGCGGCATTCCCCGTACCGGGCACTGTCCGGGGTGAGCAGGGCAACGCCGCCCAGGTACCCGAGGTTGATTCCGGCGCAGTCGTCCTTGACGTCCTCGCCCTTTGGCTGCGGGTACTTGGCCAGTTCACAGTGGGCCACGGGTACGGTTGCGAGTTTGTTGTTGGCCGTATCGCCAAAGTTGTTCTGCTCGTAAGGCAAGTTCACGTGCTCCCCCCTGGCCGCAGTCAGGGAACAGGCAACGGTGCGGTCTTCCGTAATGAAAGAGATAACACCATCACCGTTGGCAAAGCTTTTGGCGTCCACCACAGTGGCCTGTTCCAGCTGTTCCATAGGCGGCAACGGTGGCGGCGGGACGTAGCCGGGATCCTGGGTGGTGATGGTACAGGCAGTGGCCGCCGTCAGGATCAGGGCGGCGAAGATCCCCAGAACATTCCGTCGCATGGGCCCCATTATCCTTCATGGCGGCGCTTTACTGGGCGCCTGGCCATTCCTAAGCGTCGAGTTTGGTGAGCGGCGCGTACCGCAGCAGCAGCCGCTTTTCGCCGACGTCGAACTTCACCTTCGCCACGGTCTTGTCCCCGGCACCTTCCAGTGCCAGGACCGTTCCGTTGCCGAAGCTCGTGTGGTTGACCTTGTCCCCCACGCTGACGGCGACGATCTCTTTTTGCGGCTGCACCCGGTTCCGGGCAATAACAGCGGGGACATCGGCATTGAAACCGGCCGAAGGGTCGGCAGCAGCACCGCGGGCGGTCCCGGCACCCCAGAAGGATCCGCTGTAGCGGCCCGAACTGATGGATCCGCCGCCCCAGTTGGACTGCCTGCTGGTTCCTTCGCGCTTCCATTCCAGGAGCTCGGCGGGAATTTCCTCCAGGAACTGGCTGGCAGGGTTGTACTGGCTCTGCCCCCACATGCTGCGGACCTCCGAACGCGTGACATAGAGGCGCTTCCGGGCGCGGGTGAGCCCCACATAGGCAAGCCGGCGTTCTTCCGCCAGTTCCTTCGGATCCGTCGCTGAACGCTGGTGCGGGAACAGCCCGTGTTCCATGCCGGTCAGAAACACCACCGGGAACTCAAGCCCCTTGGCCGTGTGCAGCGTCATGAGGGTGACCACTCCGAGCCGTTTTGCCTCGGCGACGGCGGCATCGATGTCCGCCCCCGGAGCATCGGGAATTTGGTCGGCATCAGCCACCAGGGACACCTGCTCCAGGAAGGCCTCCAGTGACCCTTCCGGGTTCTCCTGTTCGTATTCACGGACGACGGCGACGAGTTCGGCCAGGTTTTCCACCCGGGACTCGTCCTGCGGATCGGTGCTGGTGCGCAGCGCTGCCAGGTAGCCGGTCTGCTCCAGGACGGCCTCAAGTGCCGCCGCCGCGCCCGAACCGGCGGCCACTTCTGCCAGGTCATCCAGCAGTTTCACGAACCCGAGTACGGCGTTCACGGAGCGGGTAGCCATGCCCGGAGCCTGTTCGGCCCGGCGGGCGGCAGCCATGAACGACGTACGTTCGCGCTGCGCCAGCGCGGCCACTGCCCCCTCGGCGCGGTCACCGATGCCGCGCTTTGGTTCGTTGAGGACCCGGCGGAGGTTGACGTCGTCGTCCGGATTAACCAGGACGCGAAGGTAGGCGAGGGCGTCCTTGATCTCCTTGCGCTCGTAGAAGCGCGTACCACCCACCACCTTGTACGGCAGGCCCACGCGGACCAGCACGTCTTCGATGGAGCGCGACTGGGCGTTGGTCCGGTAGAAGATGGCGACGTCCCCGGGGCGGAGGTTCTCCTCGTCCTGGAGCCGGTCAATTTCCTTGGCGATGAACTGGGCTTCGTCATGCTCGTTCTCGCCCACGTAGCCGATGATCTTGTGGCCTTCGCCCTCGGCGGTCCACAGCCGCTTTTCCGGGCGGTTGGGGTTCCGCGAAATGACCGAATTGGCCGCGCTGAGGATATTCTGCGTGGAGCGGTAGTTCTGCTCCAGCTTGATGGTCTGCGCCTCGGGGTAGTCCTTCTCGAACTCCACGATGTTGCGGATATCAGCGCCCCGGAAGGCGTAGATGGACTGGTCCGAGTCGCCCACCACCGTTAGCTCCGATGCCCCCGGCCCCTCCCCCACAATCTCGCGCACCAAAGAGTACTGGGCGTGGTTGGTGTCCTGGTATTCGTCCACCATCACGTGCCGGAACCGCCGGCGGTAGGATTCCGCGAGGGCAGGGAAGGCCCGGAACATGTAGACGGTTTCCGCGATGAGGTCGTCGAAGTCCATGGCGTTCGCCTGCCGCAGCCGCTGCGTGTAGCCCTTGAAGACATCAGCCACAGCCTGCTCGAAGGGATCGTTGTAGTTCGCTGCAGAGGCGTATGAATCGGCATCGATGAGCTCGTTCTTCAACGCCGAGATCTTGTGCTGGATGGCTTTGGGCGCAAACTTCTTGGGGTCCAGGTCCAGGGCTTTGGAGACCTGCGTGACCAGCCGCAGGGAGTCAGCGGAGTCGTAGATGGAGAAGTTCGACTTCAGGCCGACGTTGGCCGCCTCCTGCCGGAGGATGCGGACGCAGGATGAGTGGAAGGTGGAGATCCACATGATCTTGGCCCGTCCGCCCACGAGCTTTTCAATGCGTTCCCGCATCTCCGCGGCGGCCTTGTTCGTGAAGGTGATGGCCAGGATTTCGCCGTGATGGGCCCGCCCTGTGGCGATCAGGTAGGCGATCCTGTTGCTGAGTACACGGGTCTTTCCCGATCCGGCGCCGGCAACGATAAGCAACGCGGAACCGGCATGCTTGACGGCCTCCTCCTGCTGCGGGTTGAGCCCCTCCAGTAGCTCGGCCGGGTCCATGCGGTGGCCTCGATGGGCCTGCCCTTCCGGCGCCCGGTCTACCCGGACGCTGCCGCCCGTCCCCGGAGCCGCAGCTGCGCCCTCGGAAGGCGACTTGGTGCGGGCAGCGGCGGTGGGAGCGGCTTTGAACGGTCCGTCAGAGTACGGGTCAAACAACATATCCATGGTGCCTACAAGTCTAGGCGGTGGGACAGACAGCCAGCTCCAGCCTGTGGATTACGGGGAGTTATCCACATAAGGCTGGTGGGGCCGTGCCGTTGCCTGACCCTGCTGGAAGACTTTGTCCATGGAAGCTATGACGACGGCGGCGCAGCGGGGAGCAGTGAGCCTACCCGGTCCTCGGGTTGCGGACGTCCTGCGCACCTTGGCTTCCGTCCGTCCCGCTGCTGACCGCCGGGGGATGATTGACCAGTTGCGGGAGCTGGAGGACGTAAAGTCTGCGGCAGCTGCGAAGCAGGCCCGGATCGCCGTGGCCTTCGACCTGGCAACACGTCAGGAACAGGCCGCAGCCGGTGTCCCTGTCGGTGAGCTCGGTGCCGGGGTGGGAGCCGAAATCGCCCTGGCCCGGCGCGAGTCCCCGGCACGCGGCGGCAGGCTCCTGGGTCTGGCCAAAGCCGTGGTGGTCGAAATGCCCCACACCCTCGCAGCGCTTCAGAGCGGGCAGCTGAACGAGTGGTGCGCCACCCTGATCGTGAAGGAAACCGCCTGCCTGTCCGCCCAGGACCGGGCCGCCGTGGACGAGGAAATCGCCGCGGACACCGGCACCCTCGCCGGCGCCGGTGACCGCACCATCACCGCCGCCGTCCGGGGCGCCGCATGCCGGCGCGACCCCCAATCCTTCGCGAAACGGGCTTCCCATGCCATGGCGGAGCGTACCGTCAGCCTGCGCCCGGCACCGGACACCATGGCCTACCTGACCGCGCTGGTCCCGGTCGCGCAGGGCGTCGCCGCCTACGCAGCCCTCACCCGCCACGCCGACACCCTGAAATCATCCGGCGACGAACGGTTCAAGGGCGCCATCATGGCCGACCAACTGGTCGAACGCATCACCGGCACCCCCGGCGGCTACACCGGCATCGACCTCCAGCTCGTCATGACCGACCGCACCCTTTTCCAAGGCGACAGCGAACCCGCCCGCCTCACCGGCTACGGCATCGTCCCCGGCCAATGGGCCAGGAAAGCAGTCACAGGAGAACTGATGGCCGGTGAAAGATCCGGAGTCGCAGCCACCGGAACACCTGAACCAAAAGATCCGGATACAGGAGCACACGGTTCTGGAGCTGCGGGGGATGCGGACACCACCGGGTTCAAGGTCTGGGTCCGCCGGCTCTACACCGCACCCACCAATGGCGAACTCGTCGCGATGGACTCCAAGGCGAGGCTCTTCCCGCCCGGGCTTCGACGGTTCATCCAGGTACGGGACCACACCTGCCGCACCCCCTACTGCGACGCGCCCATCCGCCACCACGACCACATCATCCCCTGGCACAACAACGGCCCAACCACCAGCACCAACAGCCAAGGCCTCTGCGAAGCCTGCAACCACACCAAAGAAACACCCGGCTGGACAGCCCGCCCGGTACCCCAACCAGGGCAACGGCACTCCGTGGAAACCCGGACACCCACCGGCCACACCTACAGGTCAACCGCGCCACCCCTGCCCGGGACCACGTCCCCGGTGAATGATGGCGCGGCTGTGGCTGCTTGCGACCCACTGCCGCGCGATCATCACCTGCAGAGGCAACGGAGCCGAAGCAAGGCGCCCAAACGCGCCCACTTCCAGCAGGCCGTGCTGTGGTGAATCCCTTACGCCACCGAGGCAGACTCGAGGGCAGCACGCAACTCGCGTACCGCCATCGTTCCGCCGGCCATGAACCACTCCAGGCCGTTCACGCGAACGGTGTCCACGGCGCCGCCGGCGGCCCGGACGATCGCCTTGCCCGGCAGCCAGTCCCACTCCGGGCAGCTGTGCTGGAACCAGCAGCCCAGCTGCCCGTCCGCCACCCGGCCCAGGTCGCAGGAACCGGAGCCCAGCATGCGCAGGGCGGCGGCGGACGTGGCAGCAGCATGCCAGGGCATCGCGCACAGGGGGTCCATCAGCCAGCTCGGGTGGATGTAAGTGGCGGCACCCAGCTCCGCAACGGCTGTGCTGTTGCGCGCTCCCCGATCGTCGTGGAACACCGTGAGGGGTTCACCGTTCAGGGTGGCCGGCCGTGCCCTGCCGCCGAGCCAGAGTTTGTCCTCCTCCGGCTGGAAGATGCCTCCGAGCAGTACGTCGGAGGCATCTTTCAGGGCAATCGCCGAGCACCAATAAGTGGAGCCATGCAGGAAGTTATAGGTGCCGTCCACCGGATCAATCACCCAGGTCCGGCCGCTGGTCCCGTGGACCGAGGCGCCCTCCTCCCCCAGGATGCCGTCGTCGGGCCGGCAACGCCGCAGCTGCTCCAGCACGTAGGCCTCGGCGGCGTGGTCGGCAGCTGTCACCACATCGGAAACTGATGTCTTCTGTTCGGACTGCAGGCCCGCCATCCGCATCAGCAACGCCAGCTGCCCCGCTTCGCGGATCAGGGCCGCTGCCAGGTCGTAATCGTCCAGGGAGGGGTCAAGTTCAACAGCGCTGTGCCGGCCAATGGTCATGGCTTCAGTTTATGGGGCGGGATAATGGTGCCATGGCCAAAACCCCTGCGCAGCGGATCAAGAAGCACGGCTCCAAGGCGGCTGTACCGCAGCACCACCTTCCGCCCGTGGTCAACCCCACCACCACCCGCACCCCGCAGAAGGCAGAGAACAACGGGAACCTGATCCTGATCGCCGGCGTTGTGGCCTGCCTCTTCCTGTTCTGGTACCTGCATCTGCTCACGCTGGACCAGCTGCGGCAGCTCTCCGGCGGCCTGGCCATGCCGGACTCGCTCATCGGCGGGTTCGATCCCGCCTATGTCGGCCGGCTTCACGCAGCCATGGACGACGACGCCCGCGGGCAGCTCAACTACGTCCACAAAACGGCCGGCACCCTGTTCCCGCTGATCTTCGGGTTCACCTGGCTGCTGCTGATCGGGACAAGCGTTGCCAGGAAGGCATTGCGCCGGGCACTGTGGGCCCTTCCGCTGCTTTTCGTGGTGGTCCGGCTCTGGGCCAACGTAGCCATTGACGGCGTGCTGGCATCGGGAGCGCCCGACGCCGGGCAGGTCGCCCTGGCGTCCGGCCTCACCGTTACAGGCTGGGTCCTCTTGGTCCTCAGCCTGCTCGCCGGCGCGGTCGCGGTGTTCCTGCGGAAGAAGCCGCAGCGGCAAGAGGCCCGATAGAACTCCCCATTCCCGCTCCTTAGAGGGCCGGATAGGGTGTTGAATACAGGCGCTGGGTGCCTGTTGCGGACTTAATATCGGGGGAATCCTTGGGGGAATCACGGACAGACGTTGCTCTCAACGTCTTTGAGATCAGCGCAGTGGCCTGGGCTTTGACGGTCCACAAGGCGGCTGAGGTACTCGCACATGAGCCGGCTGTGGACCTGTCCGCTTATCGGGACTCAATCCAGGCCGAGGCGTTGCGGGCGCTGGATTCTCAAGAAGTAGAGGCGGCCGGGGCCGAACTGCGCCGGGCGGGAATAGTTGACGCGAACGGTGCCATTACCCGTCAGTGGGTGCTGGCAGTCTCGATCGCAGCATTCGGCCCGCTCAAGGCCACCGCGGTGGTCCAGTCCGGCGGATCGTCCGTTCACACCGAACTCGCCTTGGCAGGCGGCCGCGGCATCGGAGTCACTTATGCCCGCCGCATCAGGCACGGTGACGGGGGCGTCGACGTGAGGGAGGTCCGCAACGCCGTCGAAATATCCTTCTTCACTGAGGAAAATGCATGGGCCGCCCTCAAGCGCCACCTCCCGGACATTACGGAAGTCCCCGAGGCCAGGGAACTCCCGAAGGCACCGGGCGCCGCGCTCAGCGAAATCATCGCCAATGCCGGGTACACCATCCATCTCCAAGTGTCGGCTCATCCCACGGGATCACGCACAGTGCGGCCGTCTGCCCCGGTCCCTGCCCCAGCCCCAGCCCCAGCACCGGACCATGTCAGCTGGGATGTTTGGGCGCTGGCAGAGCGCCTGTATGTAGTCAGTACCGGTCCATCCGGCGGGGGTTCCGCCCTGACTCCTGTTCCCTGGGATGCAATTCGCCTCGGGTTCGCGTGGCGGCTGTTGGGCGCCAGGGAATACCTCGCCAGCGCTGCGGAACAGGCGGCCTGAGGATGGCCCTCTATGGAATGGACGTCGAAAGCGGGCGGCGCCTCAGCGAAGAGTTGGCCCGCGCCAGTGACCGGCTGGCTGCCCTGAGCCGCAGCCTCACACCCCTGATCCAGGGCTCGCCCTGGAAGGGTGCAGACGCGCAGAAGTTTACTGACGAATGGACCGGCCACAGGACCAAGCTGATCAGCACAGCCCATGCGCTCGCTGCCGCCTCCACTGCTGTCAAGCGAAATGT
This sequence comes from Arthrobacter sp. SLBN-100, assembly GCF_006715305.1. Classification (NCBI taxonomy): domain Bacteria; kingdom Bacillati; phylum Actinomycetota; class Actinomycetes; order Micrococcales; family Micrococcaceae; genus Arthrobacter; species Arthrobacter sp. SLBN-100. The sequence goes on along the minus strand of NZ_VFMY01000001.1, from coordinate 3,901,301 downwards.
CGAGGAGCAGGTTGCGGCCAGCAGCAAGGGGACGGGCCAACCGTCGGCTCCGCAGGCTCCATCGTTCTTCGACTCGCTGGTTGACTCCGTCGCCGGCACTGCAGGGGACCTGTGGGACACGGGCGGGAACTTCACCACTGCTGTTCAGGACACCGTGGGTAACCTGTGGAACTCTGTGCAGGACTCGGCTCCGCTTCCCCTCCGCAACCTCATGGACGCGCAGGGAAATGTGGTCAGCCAAGCCGGCAACGTGATGGACATGGGCTGGCGGTGGCTGACTTCCGGCGAGCCGCCATCGGTGACAGAGCTTGTCTCGAACGGCCTGCTGATGGCGGGCACCGTGGAAAACCTGCAGGCAACAATCTCCAGCCTCGGTTTATTCAACCCCCACCTGTTGGACGACGGCCGGCCGGTTGCCGGGGAGCCCATCCCTGTTGGCGTTGGCACTCCCAACGACATCGACAGCAATCGTCGGTTAGTCACACCGGTCCCATCCACTATCAGCGCAGTCCTCGACGCCACTGACACCGCCTATTCCGACTCCGGAAAATCCGGGGTTCCGGACACGGGCGTACGTATCACCACGATTGAGAAGCCGGGCGAGCCGCCTGCTTATATCGTCAGCATCCCCGGCACCACTCGGTGGTTGCCCGACGGTGCGGCAAATCCGACCGACCTCACAGGGAACCTTGAACTGGCCGGCGGCAACCTGTCCACCGCGGCGGAGGCAGTCCGGCTGGCCATGGAGCAGGCTGGCATTCCCGAAGGTGCGCCGGTGATGCTCTCGGGGCACTCCCAGGGTGGAATGATTGCTGCGGCCCTTGCTTCCGACGGCAGCTTCACTGACCGCTTCAACGTCACCAATCTCGTCACGTTCGGTTCACCCGTGGATTCCACGCCCATCCCGCCGTCCATCGATGTCCTGGCGCTGCAGCATGCCGGAGATCCGGTACCGAAGGTGGACCTGGCCGACTCCACGGCGTGGCCGGGAGGGATCGTCACCGCCACCCGGGACAACGGGGCCACCATCGTGGAGCTGCCAAATCCCGACATCGACGCTGGGATCGCGGGCATCAATTACCACGACGCCTATCGTTACGTGGATTCAGTCAGGCAGTACGAGGCCGGCGGACCGATTGCCCATTACAGCCAACAGCAGTCAACCCAACGGTTCCTGACCACGGATGCCAGCCAGGTAACCTCGACCGTGACCAACGTCTCCCGAAAGCAGTAATGATGCGCCGACTCCATACCGTCGTCAGGGTGCTGGCCTTAGGGTTGGTGGTCTTAGGGCTCTCGGCGTGCATGGCGAAGGGCCCTTCCACTGCTGACCGGCTGGAAAACGACATGCACGAAGCCGCGATGTCAGTTGCCGGAATTGAGTCGGCGGAGGTTGACGTCATTCTGAACACATCGGGAAAGTTCATCACCGTGAAGTTGGTTGGGTCCAGCTATGACGAGGCCGGCCTCACAAAAATTCTCGGCGATGCGCTCCCGCCGATTCTCGCCACGACTGAAGAGCTTGAGTCGGGTTCCTTCGCCATCGGTATCTTCTCGCCGGACGACGCCGTATCTGCCGGGGCCGGCACTCTCGGCTACTCCGGGGGGAAATCGCTGAGCAGGTTCCGTGAGTTCTTCCTCAAGTGAGCGATTTTCTGGTCAGCCGAAGGGGCATCAGCGGGCTGCCAGGGCGCGCAGCCGGGCACGTTCCTTCCGGTGCCGGTGCACACGCTGTGCGATGACCAGGCCCGCGGTAGCCATGCCCACCGTGACGGGGTAAGCCATGAGCCGCTCCAAGGTGCCGGGTTCGGGCACGTGCATGCCGGTCAGCCCTCCCGTCACCAGGGCGGCAGCGGACACAGTGCCGCACGCCAGGATGAACCACGCCATGGCTGTTTTCCGCACCCAGAGGAACCCCAGGACCAGCAGCGCCGCCGCCCCCGCAATGAAATACATGAGGGCACCGCTGTAGTGCCAGCCGGAGCCGGCGTCCTCCGGCACCAGTCCCACGATCACCGTGCCCGCCCCCGCCGTTCCGGTGAGCAGGCGCACCCAGACAGCAGCGAGCCAGGGTCTCCGCCGGCCCCGCTGCACCCAGGTTCCCGCCAAGGCAGCCACGCGCAGCAGCCCCGAGCTGAGCAGCAGCGCACCCAAAAGCATTCCGAGTCCTTGAACCACAAACGAGGCGTTCATCAGCCAGTTCAGCGGGGAACACACCTCGCGGCCATCAAAGACGCCGCAGTGCAAGGCACCAAGGTCGCTGATATAGCCCGTTCGCAGGTCGTACGGGCGCGGCCCGGCCCACGCTCCGATCACTGCAGCCTCCGCCGCGAAATATTGCAGCACACTGAGTACCGACCACGCCCCGATGTACTGCCGTGTCGAGGTGGTGTCCGGAATAACGGCGACGGCGGCAGACGTGGACGGCGCTGAACTCATGCCTTGAGCGTAGTACGGCTCCGCACCTTGTATGCTTGTATCCGTGTCCGCCCCGGACCGGCCCTGCCGATCCAACGGATGCGCGCCCTCGTAGCTCAGTGGATAGAGCACGGCTCTCCTAAAGCCGGTGTCGTTGGTTCGATTCCAATCGAGGGCACTTGAACTTTCCTCCCCCGGAGTTCGACCTCCGCGCCTACCTGCTCGGCCGCCCTGCCGCCACCGCGCACGAACCTGCGGCGACCGGGCTGTGGACCGTCCGGCGTGACCTGCTGGACCGCGCCGATGGCACCCGCGGAACCTTCACCGGCGTCGTACATATTGTGCCCGTGAACGACGGCGGACTGGCCCTCCGCGAGGAAGGCACCATGCGCTGGCCTACTTTTACCGGTCCCGCCACCCGCGAATACGTGCTGAAAACCACTGCCCGGCCTGACTCACTGGACGTCTGCTTCCCGGACGGCCGCCCTTTCCACACCATGAGCTTCACGCCCGAGGCCAACCTGGATCGGCACTGGTGCGATCCCGACACCTACCGCGTGGCCTACGAGTACGGGGACGCCAACAGCTTCAGTTACAGCTGGAGCGTCCTGGGGCCGCGGAAGGACCTCCTGCTCACGTCGGGGCTGGTCCGGCGGCCGGAACAGGAAGCATGAAAAACCGCATTGTGGTGTCGGCCGTCTGCGTCTTTGACAAGGCCGGCCGGCTCCTGACCGTCAGGAAGCGCGGCACCGCCATGTTTATGCATCCCGGCGGCAAGCCCGAAGCAGGCGAAAGCGCCGTCCAGGCCGCTGCCCGGGAGCTGGCTGAGGAGGTGGGCATCGTCCTCGATCCAAGCCAACTGCAGCTCATGGGCGTTTGGATTGCTGACGCCGCCAATGAAGCTGCCACGGATATTGAGGCAACGGTGTTTATGGCGCCGGGCACGTGGGAGGCCCGCCCTTCCGCGGAGATTGCGGAGATCCGGTGGTTGGACCTGCCCGTGGACGGGCGCGCCGGCCTTCCCGGCGACCTTGCCCCGCTGCTGACGGACCATATCCTGCCCGAACTGGCCCGCCAGGCCTGAAGCCGCGGGACGACTAGAACTCCGGAACTGCTTCCTGGGCCACTGCCGTGGCTTCGGCGAACTGCGTCCTGTACAGCTCGGCGTACCGGCCCTCGGCGGCCAGCAGTTCAGTATGCGTGCCGCGCTCCACAATCCTGCCGTCCTCCACCACCAGGATCGCGTCCGCGGCACGGACGGTGGACAAGCGGTGCGCAATCACGACGGCGGTGCGCCCCTCGAGCGCGGCGCCCAAGGCAGCCTGCACGGCCGCTTCATTGGTGGAGTCCAGCGCTGCCGTCGCCTCGTCGAGGATGACGACGCGCGGCTGGGCGATCAGCAGCCGCGCGATGGTGAGCCGCTGCCGTTCCCCGCCGGAGAGCCGGTAACCGCGTTCACCCACCACCGTGTCCAGCCCGTCCGGCAGGGACCGGATCATGGTTTCGAGCCGGGCCTGGCGGATGACCTCCCACATGTCCTCCTCCGTGGCGTCCGGCTTGGCGAGCCGGAGGTTGGAGGCGATTGTTTCGTGGAAGAGATGGCCATCCTGGGTCACCATGCCCAGGCTGTCCCGCAGGGAATCGAAGGTGGCGTCGCGCAGGTCCAGGCCGGTTCCCGGCGCGGTTCCGCCCAGGCGGACGGCGCCGGAATCGACGTCGTAGAGCCGGGCGAGCAGCTGCGCAATGGTGGACTTGCCGGCACCGGAGGAACCCACCAGCGCCACCGTTTGGCCAGGTTCCACCCGGAAGCTGATGCCGTGCAGCACCTCTTCACCGCCGCGGGTGTCCAGCGTGGACACCTCCTCGAGCGAGGCCAGCGAAACCTTTTCCGCAGAGGGGTAAGCGAAACGGACGTCGTCGAACTCCACGGAGACCGGGCCGGGCGGCACTGGCACGGCGTCCGGCTTCTGCTGGATCAATGGCTTGAGGTCCAGGATTTCGAAAACCCGCTCGAAGCTGACCAGGGCGCTCATGATTTCCACCCTCGCGTTGGACAGGGCCGTCAGCGGGGCGTAGAGCCGGGTGAGCAGCAGGGCCAGCACCACAACATCGCCGGCCGCCAGCTGGCCCGTGATGGCCAGCCAACCGCCCAGCCCGTACACGAGGGCGAGGGCGAGCGCGGAGACCAGCGTCAGGGCGGTCACGAAGGTGAACTGCAGCATGGCAGTGCGGACACCGATGTCGCGGACGCGGCCTGCGCGGACGGCGAACTCGCGGGATTCCTCGTCCGGCCGGCCGAAGAGCTTGACCAGGGTGGCGCCGGGGGCGGAAAAACGCTCCGTCATCTGCGTGCCCATGGCCGCGTTGTGCTCCGCCGCCTCGCGGCGCAGGTCCGCGAGCCTGGAGCCCATCCGCCGGGCGGGGATGAGGAAGACCGGGAGCAGGATCATGGCCAGCACCGTCACCTGCCAGGACGTGCCCAGCATAACGATGAGCGTGAGGATCAGTGCCACCACGTTGCTGACAACGCCGGAGAGCGTGCCGGCAAAGGCGGACTGGGCACCGATGACGTCGTTGTTGAGCCTGCTGACCAGGGCGCCTGTGCGGGTCCGGGTGAAGAAGGCGATCGGCATCTTCTGCACATGGTCGAAGACCCGGGTGCGCAGATCCACGATCACCCCTTCGCCAATAGTGGAGGACAGCCAGCGGCTCACCAGTCCCAGGGCCGCTTCGGCTACAGCCACAACGGCGATCAGCACGGCGAGGCGGACAACCTCCTCCGTGGCTGCCTTCGCGACGATCGCGTCCACCACCTGCCCCGCCAGGACGGGGGTTGCCACAGCCAGGAATGCCATGACGACGGACAACGCCACGAACGCCATCAGCTTGCCCCGGTGCGGCCGGGCAAATCCAAGGACGCGCTTCAGGGTGGCCTTGGAGAATGGTTTCGAGCCGCTCTTGGCCCTGGTGATGTTGTAGAGGGAGCCCCAGGCAACCCGTTCCATGCTCATTGTTGCTGCTCCATTACCGTTCCGTTCTCCACTTTCCAACGTACATCCAGCCGCACGTTTTCCAGCAGCCTGCGGTCGTGCGTCACCAGCAGCAAGGCGCCGTCGTAGCTTTCCAGCGCCTCCTCAAGCTGCTCAATGGCTGGCAGGTCCAGGTGGTTGGTTGGCTCATCCAGGACAAGGAGGTTCACGCCCCGCGCCTGCAGCAGGGCCAGGGCCGCCCTGGTGCGTTCACCCGGCGAAAGCGAATCAATGGTCCTGGCTGTGTGGTCCGCCTTGAGGCCGAACTTGGCCAGCAGGGTGCGGACCTCTGCCGGAGTCAGGTCCACCAGGACCGCCTCGACGGCGTCAGCCAGGGGGAGGTGCCCGGCGAGCAGCCCGCGCGCCTGGTCGATCTCGCCGACTGCAATGGAAGCGCCCATTGCTGCGCTGCCGGACTCCGGCGCGAGGTCGCCCAGCAGAAGGCGGAGCAGGGTGGACTTTCCGGCGCCGTTGGGACCGGTAATGCCGATCCGCTCCCCCGCGTTGAGCTGGAGATTCACCGGGCCCAGGGTGAAATTGCCCTGCCTCACCACGGCATCGCGGAGGGTTGCCACCACCGAGCTGGAGCGGGGCGCCTGGCCGATGGAGAACTGCAGCTGCCATTCCTTCCGGGGCTCTTCCACCACGTCCAGCCGGGCAATCCGCGATTCCATCTGCCGCACCTTCTGGGCCTGCTTCTCCGAAGACTCGGTGCTGGCGGCCCGGCGGATCTTGTCGTTGTCCGGGTTCTTCTTCATGGCATTCCGCACACCCTGGGAACTCCACTCGCGCTGGGTCCGCGCCCGTGACACCAGGTCCGCTTTGGTGGCGGCGAACTCCTCATATTTCTCGCGTGCGTGCCGCCGCGAAACGGCGCGTTCTTCCAGGAAGGCGTCGTAGCCGCCGTCGTAAACTGCTACCGAATTCTGCGCCAGGTCCAACTCCACCACGGTGGTGACGCAGCGGGCAAGGAATTCCCGGTCGTGACTGACCAGCACAACACCTCCGCGCAGGCCGCGGACAAAATCCTCCAGTTTTGCCAGACCGGCCAGGTCCAAATCATTCGTGGGTTCGTCCAGGAGTACAACGTCGAACCGGCTAAGCAACAGGGCCGCCAGCGCCACCCGGGCTGCCTGTCCGCCCGAAAGACCTGTCATCTCAGCCTCAGCCCCGGTCTCGAGGCCAAGCTCGGCCAGGACAGCAGGGATGCGCTCATCCAGGTCCGCGGCACCCGAGGCCATCCAGCGGTCGAAGGCCCGGGCGTAGGCATCATCCGCACCAGGCGCACCTGAGCCAAGCGCCTCGGCGGTGGATTCCATCTCGGCTGTCGCCTCCGCGCAACCTGTCCGCCGGGCGATATAGCCGGCCACGGTTTCACCTTGAATCCGCTCGTGTTCCTGGGGAAGCCAGCCCACGAATGCATCTGCCGGGGCAAGGCTGACCGTTCCTTCCTGCGGCTGGTCGACGCCGGCCAGGAGCCGCAGCAGCGTGGACTTGCCGGCACCGTTGGCACCCACCACGCCCACCACGTCACCGGGGGCAACGGTCAAGGAGAGCCGGGAGAAAAGCTGCCGGTGGTCGTGACCGCCGGAAACCTCCTTGGCAACAAGGGTCGCAGTCATTGATCCATCCTTTCACCGGAGCACCCGCAGCCGGTGGTCCACTTTCCGGCGCGCATCAGCCTTGCTGATGCGCAGGAGGGAGGGCGCCGGAGGCGGCGGACATAAAAGAACCCGCTGGTCCGGACTTGGGGGGTGTACGGACCAACGGGCTCGACCATTAAGCATAGTCGAAACCGAACCCCGGGTAAAATCGGCGGGAAACCGGCAGGTAAAATCAACACATCATCCGTTCTGCAGAGAGCCCTCCATGACCCTCCCCGCCAAGGCGTTCCAGCGCTGGCTGCAAGGCGTTGCGCCGGAGGCCAGCACGGCTGACATCTGCAGGATCTCCGGGATCAAGCGGACCACCCTGGCCCAGCAGCTGGTCCGTGGAAAAGTATCAGTCACCACACTGGTCAGCATCAGCCGCGCCTACGGCATCAACCCGGTGGCCGCCCTGGCGGATTTCGACGCCTACCGGCAATTGGCCGATCCCCAGCCGCCGCCCACGCGCTGTGAACTGGTCAGCCAGGTCTCCACCGCCGACCTGCTGCACGCCATGCTCGCGCGCCCGGCGATGGACCCGGAGGGTACAGCCGGCGCTGAGCCGCCCTCCCTTTCGCCGGCGCCGCATGCCACCTCCGTCAAGAACTGGGTCGAGGCAATTGACGACGGCGAGGTGCGGCACCGCGTGTCTGCCGCCACTGGGATCGCACCACAGAATTATTCGGCGCAGCTGACGGCCAACCGGCTGACAGCTGAGCTGGCCGTGGCCACGGCCCGGGCGGCCGGCGTTGGACTGGCCGGTGGCCTGGTGGCCACCGGGCTGGTCACCGAAGAGGAGGCCGGCTGGCCCCCGGGGGCCCGCCGGGCCGCACTGGACAGCTTGTCCGACGGGGATCTTGCAGTTCTGGCCGGTGACCGGCTGCAGGCCATGGGCAAGGTGTTGCGGCGCCAGGAGCAGGACCAGGCGCAGACGGAAAAGATCTGGGAGAACCTGGGATGATCGAAATCCTTCAGTGGTCGACGCTGGCCACCTGCGGCCTGATCGCCGCAGCCCGCGTGCCCAGCGCGATTCGCGGTGAGAACAGGTCGCTTTTCTACATCTTCGCGTTGATGACCGCGGCCATCCTCTTGAGCATCGAGGCGCCGTACCTTGCTGTGGATGCAGCCCTGGGCGGGATCAACCTCGCCAACCTCCTGCTGCGCTTTATCATCTTCGCCGCGATCTACTTCGTGGGGATCCGGGTGACCCGCGGTTTCGGTGCGGACCACGCCTACCGGCTCATCACAGGCAGAACGGGAATGACCGTCCTGCTGGTGATATCCCTGGTGATGGTTGGCGTGTTCTTCCTGATGGATACTGCAGGATCATCTGCAGGACTGTCGGCAACATCCGGCAAGAGCGAACGCAATTTTGTGCTGGTGGAGTACTACGGCGCAGCCGGCCGCGCCTATCCCTCCTACGTCTCCCTGGTTCTGCTGCCGGCCATGGTGCGTGCGGTCCGCAGCAGGCTGCCCGTGCTGGTCCGGCTTGCCGCCGGGCTGTTGGCAGTAGGCGGGGTGGCTATTGCCCTCACTCTGCTGTTCCCTTTGGTGCCGCCGGAATGGGGTGCCCTGGAGTTCATCATCAACTACACCGCGGTGCTCTGCTTCGTCGTGGGCCTGGCACTCATCTGGGCCGCGAGGGTCAGAAGCCGGAGGAGCCCCCGGGCGCCAAGGACTCCTACCGAAAAGTAACATTGAGGGGCTTTCACAGAATCATTAGAATATGCAATAATCATGGATGTGTGAAGGCGGGGCTGCCGAGCGTTTTCGAACGGGGATACTTTCTTGAACGGTGCGGCCCCCGGGGACCTTTGCATGCTTTGGGGGGATGAGTGGTGGCGGCCGTTGGGGACCGCCCCCACTCAGCCATTTAAGGCCCTTTGACGAATTCTTCCGCGTCTTGTTCCGCCTGGTTTGGCCGTTCCCTGGCCTGGCCTTCAGCCGCCCGCGAGGACAAACCGCAAGGTCACCAGCTGGAACGGCCGCAGCAGCAGTTCGGCGCCATCGGGACCGGTCACCACTCCAGCAGCCTCGACTGTCCGCTCCAGCAGGTCCACTGGAGCGACGCGCCGGACAGGGAAGGTGGCTGTGAGCCTTCCGGCCGAGCGCTGGCCCAACGACTCGTACAACCTGGCAATCACGTCTCCGGAGCCGTCCTCTGCAAGCTTCACTGCCTCAACAACAATGGCCGGGTTGGACAGGGAAAACAGTGGCTCCACCGGGGAGCCTCCGCTGACCAGGCGCGGTGGCAGGTTGGTCCGGTAACCCTCCTGGACAGCATCGGCGATCTCAGCGCCAGGCCGGATGGTCACCGTCAGTTCGTGCTCTCCGCGGTCCGCGTCCGGGTCCGGAAACTTCGGGGCACGCAGCAGTGACAAGCGCACTGTGGTGGTGGTGCCGCCGTCGGCCTCCCTGATGCTCCTGCTGACATCGTGCCCGTAAGTGGACGAGTTGGAAACCGCGACGCCGTAGCCCGGCTCCGCCACGTGGATCCACCGGTGTGCGCAAATTTCGAATTTGGCCGCTTCCCAGGATGTGTTGGTGTGGGTGGCGCGGAAGACGTGCCCGAACTGTGTCTCGGCGGCTGACCGGTCAGCCCGCACATCAAGGGCAAAGCCGAGCTTCAACAGCTTTTCCCGCTCCTGCCAGTCAACAGAAGTGGTGATGGACAGTGATGGGCTTCCTGCGGCAAGGCTGATGCGTTGGGTAATGGCAGAGGATCCCGCCAGCCGTTCCACCACAACAGCAGCCTCACCATCGTCCTCGGCCAGCCGCACGCACTGGGCGCGTGTCAAAGGCGTGACGTTGCGCCGGTAAAACTCGTCGATGTCCCAGGCATCCCACTCATTGGGCGTGTCGCGGTGCAGCTCAAGCAGGTTGCCGCGCTCCCCCGGGGCGATCGCTTCGCGGCCGCTGGCGTAGTCCTTGAGGGAACTGATTAGTCCGTCAGCATCCACCACCGCACGAATAATGCCATTGTCCAGGACGTAGCCGCCCTCCTGGGCGGTGGCCCGTGCCGGCAGCGCCGGCACGGCCGGTTCCCCCGCCGCGAGCGCAGCTACTCCCGTGCGCGGATGCGGCGCTGCATTGAGCAGGAAGGTCCGCTGTCCGGTGCCAAGCATGGCGGCGGCGGCTTCGGCGATGAGTGCTTCGAGGGCAACGCCAATGGCCTGGTAGTTGCGTTCGGCATCCTGGTGCACCCAGGCGATGGAACTGCCCGGCAGGATGTCATGGAACTGGTGCAGCAGCACCAGCCGCCACAACCGCTTGAGCTCGGCTGCCGGATAAACGAAGGAGTCCGTGCGTATGGCGGCAGTGGCACACCACAATTCCGCCTCGCGCAGAAGGTGCTCGCTGCGCCGGTTGCCCTTCTTCGTCCGGGCCTGGCTGGTGTACGTGCCGCGGTGGAGTTCGAGGTACATCTCGCCCACCCAGACCGGCAGGGACTGATACTCGGCCTCGGCCTGCCGGAAGAAGCTCACCGCCGATCCGATCCGCACCTTCGGTGAGCCTTCCAGGTCCGCCGTCCTGGCAGCAGCGGCAAGCATTTCCCTGGTAGGTCCACCGCCGCCGTCGCCGTAGCCGAAGGGCACCAGTGATACTGTGCCGCGGCCATGGTCGCGGTAGTTGCGCTCGGCGTGGGCCAGTTCGCGTCCGCTGAGCTCGGAATTGTAGGTGTCCACCGGCGGGAAGTGCGTGAAGATCCGTGTGCCGTCGATGCCCTCCCAGTTGAACGTATGGTGCGGCATCCTGTTGGTCTGGTTCCACGAGGTTTTTTGGGTCAGGAACCATCTGCTGCCGGCGGATTTGACGATCTGCGGCAGGGCTGCGGAGTAGCCAAAGGAGTCCGGAAGCCAGGCTTCCTGGCAGTCCACGCCGAATTCGGCCAGGAAGAAGCTCTTGCCCTCAACAAACTGCCGGGCCATGGCCTCGCCGCCGGGCATGTTCGTATCGGATTCCACCCACATGCCGCCGACGGGGACGAACTGGCCTGCACGCACTTTCTCCCGGATCCGGCCAAAAAGTTCGGGGTAGAACTCCTTAATCCAGGCGAGCTGCTGGGCGGAGGAGCAGGAGAAAACGAAGTCCGGGTATTCATCCATCAGGGCCACCACGTTGGAGAACGTCCTGGCGCATTTACGCACGGTCTCCCGGACCGGCCACAGCCAGGCGGAGTCGATGTGGGCATGGCCGGTAGCCACCAGTTGATGTGCCGACGCATAGGCGGGCCTGGCCAGGACCTCGGCGAGCGCTCCACGTCCGGCTGCTGCCGTCCCGGCAACGTCATCCGGGTCCATCACATCCATCATGCGCTCGAGGGCCCGGAGGATCTCGTGCCGCCGTGGCTGCTGCCAGGGCAGCTCAGCCATCAGCCCGGACAGCGTCCAGATGTCCTGCTGGAGTTCCCACACGGTCTGGTTCAGCTCTGCGATGGCAATCGTTCCCAGCCGGTACTGCGGCTCGGTTCCCGCCGTCGACTTGTCCCCATGTGGTGTGGGGGCAAAAGTCCAGCCCTGCGCCACGTCGGGATTGGCGGCTGCCTCCACGTAGAAGTCAACGGCCATGCCGCCGCCGAGCAGCTTCAGCGGGATGTACTGGTTGCGGGGCGAGACCGCTTTGATGATGGTGCCGTCGGCCCGCCAGGCGATGCCTTCGCACTGGAAACCCGGGACCTCAGTGGTGAAGCCAAGGTCCACCACCACTTCCACCGTGGTGTCCGGCCCGGCACCCCAGAATTCCGGCACCTCGCCCTGGAGGCGGAACCACTTGGTGCCCCACGGCTTCCCCCACCCGGCGCCGTGTTCCTGCGGCTGGAAGTCCTGCCGCATGGCTTCGAGGGCCGGGACCGGCTCGTCGGGAACATCCCAGCTGCTCAAGGTCAGGGGCAGGCTCCGGCTGTAGACGGCAGGGGCGATACGTTCGCGGACGAACCTTTCGAGGCGGACTTCCGTGATCCGTCGGTCGTCATGCAATGTTGGCCCTCTTAAACGCTGGAAATGTGGACCAAGGTGTCCATTCGGTAGATTAACTACCCACCGGTAGCCTACTAGCCAACTGCTCAGGGGGGAACAACCCGGAAGCGGTTTGTGGACAAACCTGCAAGATGGTCCGCTGGATCAGGGCAGCGTGCGGGCCGGAACGTGTACAGCGGGCCTGACGATCCGCTGGTCCCCCGTGTAGATGTTGAGGCTGGTTCCGCGGCTGAATCCGGCCAGGGTCATGCCGCTCGCTTCCGCGAGTTCCACGGCAAGGCTCGAGGGCGCGCTGACGGCAGCCAGTACGGGGATTCCTGCCAGCGCTGCTTTTTGCACCAGCTCGAAGGAGGCCCTGCCGGACACCTGCAGTACAGTTCCGCGCAGCGGGAGCAGTCCTTCACGCAGTGCCCAGCCCACTACCTTGTCCACGGCGTTGTGGCGGCCCACGTCCTCGCGGAGGCACAAAAGTTCCGCGCCGCCGTCGTCCGTAATCTTGAACAGCCCGGCCGCATGCACTCCCCCGGTATCCTCAAAAACGCGCTGCGATTTCCGCAACAACCCCGGCAGCGAAGCCAGGAGTTCCGCGTCGATGCTCAGGGGATCCTCGTCCAGGCTGTAGCGCGAGGACTTCCGGACGGACTCCACCGAATCTGTCCCGCAAATGCCACAGGAGCTGGACGTATAGATGTGGCGCCCGATGGAGGGAATGGTGACGTCAGGCCGCAACTGGACCTCCACCACGTTGAAGGTCTGCACGCCGTTCTCGTCCTCGCCGGCGCAGAAACGCAGCGACACGAGCTGCTCCGCGCTCCAGATGATGCCCTCCGACACCAGGAAGCCGGCCACCAGGTCAAAGTCGTCGCCGGGGGTGCGCATGGTCACCGAGAAGGACAGCTGGCCCAGCCGGATCTCCAACGGCTCCTCCACCGCAAGGACATCCTCGCGGTGCCGTACCGGAAATTCGAGGGCCTTTGGAGAACCATCGAGGACATACTTGTGCACCTTGCGGCGCTGGGTCACTCGGCCCATGGCCACCCCTGCGTGTTCATAGGTCCATCATGACAACTGCCGGAGCCGGATACCAGCGGGAACGCGCCCGCGCAGCGGTGGTCAGCCAAGGAGTGCGCTCCAGTCCACGGGGCCAGCGGCTGCCGGCTTGGCGGCCGTCCGGCCCGGCCGGCCCGCGTTCCTGGGTTTTGCTTTCGAACCGGGCTCCGCAGGCGGCAGGATGGGCGGCCCCCAGGGCAGCGCGAAGGCCGGCACCAGTTCGCCGAGCTGTACCCCATGCGGCGGCACCACCATCACGCCGTGGGCCGAGGCCAGTCCGCGCATCATGCCGGGACCCGTGTGCTGTGCCGGCGAAGCCATCCCGTATACGAGGCGGAACGGCATCAGGCGGGTACGCCCCGGATCGGGCTCGATGATGGTTCCGCAGGGCACCTCCTGGATCTCCGGCAGTGTGCCGTGGCCCAGCGCAGCGAGCAGCGGCGCCCCCACTGTGCACAGCGCCATCATCGCGGCGAGGGGATTCCCCGGCAGGCCCAGCACAAACCGCCCGTCCGGCAGCTCCGCGAGGACCGCCGGGTGCCCCGGCCGCATCGCTATCCCATCGATGACGAGCCGGCCGCCCAGCTCAGCCACCGCCTGGCGGAGGTGATCCGTGCCTGACCTTCCCGTCCCGCCCGTGGTGATAACGACGTCGGCCGGCAGGTCCGGCGCGCCGGGCACCTCCGGAACCACGTCCTCGAGGGCGCCAAGCCACTCGGCATAAGAGTCGCCAATCCGCTGCTGTCCGCTGGCTATTCCTCCGAGCATGTTCACCACGGCCGGCAACTGCGGACCAAAAGTGTCCCGCACCTGGCCCGGAACCGGCACACCCTCGCCAATCACTTCGGAACCGGTCAGCAGCAGCCGGACCACTGGTTTACCCTGGACGGGCAATTCGTCGTAGCCCGCCAGGGCGGCCAGGGCCAGGTGGGCAGGGTTAAGGAGCACTCCCGCGTTCACCAGGATGTCCCCTTCCAGAGCTTCCTCACCGGCTTTCCGGATGTGCTGGCCGGTGCGTGGCTCACCGGGCCTGGCGCTTCCGCCGGTCATCAGGACCGGCAGTCCGTCCTCGTCCGTGCCCAGCAGGGCGCTCTCGCTGCGAAGCACGGCTTTCCCGCCGGGCGGAATGAGCCCGCCGGTCACGATAGGGCTTGCCTGGTGCGGCGCCAGCCGAGTGCCGGCTTCCACGAGGATCCACGGCCCGGTCCCGTTGACCGCCCAGCCGTCCATTGCCGAGGACGCGTAGTGCGGCATGTCCTGCAGTGCCACGATGTCGTGGTCCAGGATGCGGCCCAGGGCCAGATGCAGTGGGACAGGTCCGGCAGGAATCGGCGTTGCGGCCTCGAAGGCAGCCTGCCGGGCTTCCTCCCACGTATGGGCGAGGTGCCGCTTCACCTCCGGCGGGTCTGCTGAACTCCGTTCTTTCCCGGGTTCTTCAGTCATTCGCCGGGAGCCCCGGCGGCTTCGGCATCGTAGTCGGCAGCCAGGGCACGTGCCACGGCCAAGGCGTCTTCCATCGAGGAAGCCTCCGTGCTTTGCCCCGAACCTGAGGCAAGACCGGCGGCGTAGCCGGCAATGAAGGTGGTCAGCGGCGCTGCCGGCCGCACAACGGAGTGCGCAGCGACGCCCGCGAGGGCAAGGATGGCATTGACGTCCACCTGGACGTCCTCAAGCTCATAAGCCTGGAGGAGGGACCTGCACCACTCCTCCAGCGTTTCATCCTGGCTTTTCACTCTTCGCCTCCCAATTCATGCTGCCGCGCCGGTCCCGGCGCACGTCCGGCCTCCGCGTCAACTCCTAATGCGGCGGCATCATCCCAGGTATCCACATCGGCTGTGGTACCGGCGGGGACGGTGACAAGCTGCAGGTCAAGACTAGCAAGGAGGGAGCGCATGGACGCGTCGATTAAGCCGTCCCGGGAGGCCAGCTCCGTCACGGCGCTTTTTAACCCATCCGTGCGGTAAAAACCCACCAGCATTTGGGCTCTACCGTCTTCGGAACAGGCCATCACTCCGTCTCCGGTGTAACCCGGCGAGTCGAGGAATTCTGCCAACACCCGGACCGCGCCGGCGACCCTGGGCATATCGCAGGCGAGCACCAGGGTGAAATGGCGTCCGCCGCCCGCCTGGGCGAGCGCTTCCAGTCCGGCAGCGACAGCAGCAGCCGGTCCTGCAAACTCCGGCTGCTCGCGGCAGGCGACTACCCGCGCAGGCAGCGGTCCCGGATCCGGGCCCACCACCGCCGTCAGGGAGGCGGCGGAGCAGGCCGCAAGTGAATGCTGCAGCAGGGGTACGCCTTCAAAAACCAGCCCTTGCTTGGGTACCCCGCCCAAGCGGGACGACCGGCCGCCGGCAAGCACCAGGGCGTCGAAGTCCAACCTGTTCTGTTCCACTCCCCCAGCCTAATCCGGAGCGGGCCAAGGCCAAGCCCAGATACCGCGGGACGTCTCTTAGGCAGCGCGTTCCGGAAGCAGGAAGGGATCCCAGGCAGGCGTGGGCTTCTCGAGTTCCTTGATCTGCCAGATGGTGCCATGCGGAGGCTCGGGCACGAACCGCAGCTTCCAACCCATCTCCGCCGGGGTGTGATCACCTTTGACGTTGTTGCACCGAAGGCATGCAGCCACAAGGTTCTCCCAGGAATCGGCTCCGCCGCGGGACTTGGGGTGGACATGGTCGATCGTGTGCGCAGCTTTCCCGCAGTAGGCACATTTGTGCCCGTCACGGCGAAGCACCCCGCGTCTGCTGACGGCCGTGGACTGGTTGTATCTGGGACGGATGTAGCGGTTCAGGAGAATCACGGACGGGCGGCCCAGAATCTCCTGGGGACCCACTACGGGATCGTCCCCTTCGGCCACAACGCTCGCCTTGTTCGTCAGCACAAGCACCAGCGCCCGGCGGAAAGAAATAACCGCCAGCGGTTCATATCCAGCATTCAGAACGAGAGTGCGCATGCACGTACCTCTTCACGGCCGCACCCGTCAGGGGCACGAGGGCCGGCTGCCCTCGGCATGTCCGGGCTATGGATCGACACCACAAGAGTAAACAAAGAAGTGCGCTATCGGCTAATTCCGGTGTGTGCGGATCCGCCGTGTCCGGCCGCAGCGACTGACGCGACCTGCGCGGTTAAACGAAACAACCCCTGCCGCAAGGGCAGGGGCCGTTTTCGATCCGGTCAGCGGCATAAACGGGCCGGGAGTGTCAGTTCACGCGGATGAAGACCGGGCCGGAGCCAACGTTGGCGCTGAAAACAACCGTCTGGTTGCCGTTGTAGCCGCCGTGCACTGCCTGGCCGTTTCCGGCGTAGACAGCGATGTGTGCCACACCGGCGCCACCGTCGGCGTAGTAGATCAGGTCGCCCGGCTGCGCTTCAGCGGCGCTCACGGTGCGGCCCAGGGAAAGGTAGCCGGCGGGCCAGTCGTGGAAGTTGATGCCGACGGCGGCCAGGGAGTTGGTAACCAGCATGGTGCAGTCCTGCATCACACCGAGCTGGGCGTAGGCGGCCGAAAGGATAGCTGCACCCTTGCCGCTCGCCGAAGCGGCGGGGGCTGCGGCAGGAGCGGAGGCCGTCACCTTGGCGGCTACAACAGGGGTGGCGGCCGGAGCGGGGGCTTCCTGGACCTCAACCTCGGGCTCCGGCGCTTCCACAACGGGAGCCGGAGTGGTGGTCACTGCGGGCTTTTCGAAGGAAATGGCAATGGTGGACTCAGCCGAAATCGGCGCCTCAACCGTTGATTCAACTTCCAGGTTCGAAGCCGGAGCGGAGTCACGCTGGACGTTGGCGTCAGCAGCGTTGGCTGCCAGGCCGCTGGTCAGGACCAGGCCGGAAGCGGCTGCGATCACTGCTGCCTGGCGTCCAACGCCTCCTGCATTGCCGCCTACAGCTTTGGCAATAATGGCGAGCGAATTGGTTTTGGTGACCTCGGCGCGATGCCGTGCGGTTGCACGAGTAGTCATCAGTTCTCTCTTTCGTTTTCCCCGGTCGCCTTGTAGGCAGACAGGGGGTTTGGACGTGCCGGCATCTTGGGGGTACGCCGGCACGTCACGAACGGGGATGTATAGCGAAAATGCGTTTGGGCAAAGAAAAAGCTCTTGGACCCGGAGGTCGAAGAACTAGTTCATGGTGAAGAATGCGGAGGAGCCGGTGGCGGCAGCCGCGTGCAGCAGCGTCCCCTGGGAGGGGTTCAGTGCGCTGATCATCATGCCGTTGCCGACGTAGATGCCAACGTGCGCGCCGCCGTTCTGCATGACCAGGTCACCAGGCTGTGGAGTGGAAGTCGGCTTCATAACAGTCCACGCATTGGTGCGGGGAATGCTGATGCCGGCCTGTGCGTAGACCCACTGGGTGAAGCCCGAGCAGTCCCAGCCGGTGACGGGGCTGGTGCCGCCCCAGACGTAGGAGCGGCCAATGCCGGTGTACGCGATGGCAGCAATGCCTGAAGTGGAAGCAGAAGAGGCGGTTTCGGCCAGCTTCTCCACGGTGGAGGCAGCGGTTCCGGTGGCAGCCGTTCCGTTACCTGAGGCAGTGGACTGGGTACGTACGGCCTGCACCCTGGGAGCCGCAGTGGTCTTGACCACCGGGCGCTCGAAGGAGACGGTGGCCGTGGGCGCCGCAGTAACGGCAAGGGCGCTCTGCGCTGAACCGGACTCGGCGGAGGCGGACACACCAGGGGTGGTGTCTGCGGCGGTGGCCGGCAAGCCCATGCTCAGGATGAGGCCGGAGGCAGCTGCGATAACGGCAGCCTGGCGACCAACTGTCCCGGCATTGGCACTAACAGCTTTGGACACAGTGTCCAAAGGGTTGGTGCGAACCGTTTGCGCACGGTGGCGCGCAGAATTATGGCGTGAAGACACGAAGGTAGCCTCTCCCAATGCCTGCGAGGTGAGCTGTCGGATTCGGATGGGAGTCACCCGGCCACGCGGCTTCCAAGGAAGCTTTGCGACTTAACCCCAAGGCCTTCCCATGGAAAGGCCAAAATTGGTTCCCCCGCCCCTGCCAGACGATGTCATGCGAACGGACCTTGAGCGGTGGCAGAGCTAGGCAATCCGCACAAGAGCGTCAACTTCGGAAAAGTTGACGCGAGTTAGACGGTACAGCAGTTTTGATTGAATGTCACATTCAGGTCACGGCAACTCAAGAGCATCTGATAGCTCATTGTCACTTGACTACAGCCAGCCAGTGGGGTCAACCACTTCACCATTGACTTGGACTTCGAAGTGCAGGTGGCAGCCCGTGGAGGCCCCCGTAGTGCCGCTGAGCGCGACAACTTCCCCGCGGGATACCGTCTGGCCTTCCTTCACGTTGAAGGACGACAGGTGGTTGTAGGTGGTTTCCAGGCCGTTGCCGTGGTCAATCACAACGCGGTTGCCGCCACCGAACTGGTGCCAGCCCACAAACGTAACGGTTCCGGTTGCCGCAGCCATGACCGAGGTGCCGCACTGGGCCACATAGTCCTGTCCGCGGTGAAAGTCTCCCGTGCCGCCGGTGATGGGGCTGACCCGGTAGCCGAACGGCGAGGCGGTGCTCATCACGGTGAGCGGGGCGCCAAGGCTTCCGGCCGAGGCGGCGCGGCTGATGGCGCCGGCCGACTGGGCGCTCAGCAGCTGCTTCAGCTTGCCGTCGGGGTCAGCCTGGGTGACAACGGCGGAGCGGCTGAAGTCAATCTGGGCTCCGGCTTCCGCGGAAACCTGGGGCTGGGGCGTCACAGAGGAGGCGGCTACCGGGGTGGCGCCCGAGGCGTCGGTGGCCATGACGGGACTGGTGGCCGGAACTGTCACAGTGAGGACCAGGCCGGTGGCGGCAAGGGCCATGCCGGCCTTCTGGCCGATGCCGCTGGCCCCGGCGAACTCGGTGATCTGGCGGAAGGGACCCCGACGCCGGCGAGCATCACGGTGCGGATCGCGGGGGCGCTCCGAGGTGATGACTTCGACAACGCGCGGTGTCGAAGCGGGGCCCGCCGCGCGGCGGCGACCCCTGGAATTCTGCATGGTCAAGAAGGGTTCCTCTCTGGAAAGCCTGCGGAGTTAGCTGTCGGATTCGGGTCAGAGAGTTCAAAGACCCGGTCCGCCGTAAGCAAGCTTCGGCACAGAGATATCCCGTTAAGGATCCTTCGCTGGAAGAGGCTTGCTGCTGACGGACTTCACCCCAAGGCAGTCCCCCGCTGCCGGTTGTGGTTCCCCCGCCTCTGCCAGTTACGACTCGCACTCCTGATCCGCTGGCAGAGCTCGGCTCCAGATCAGGTAACGCTTTAATATCAACGCTTGGTTCAACTATAGAGGCTTAAGCCGCTTGGTAACAATTCCGTTATCTTCGCGTAAGTGGCCGCTCGTAGGGTAACGCGCCGCTAGCCGGCAGGCTGGCGGATGGCAACAAACACGTGTGCGGCAACCTCGGGCGGCAGTTCCAGGGCCCCTTCAATCCCTGCAACCCGGACGGAAATATAGTCGCCCACCCGTTCCAGCGATACGGCTGCACCCGGACGGATACCGCCTTCATCGAGCTGGGACAGCAGTTCCGGCTCCACCTGGATGGGCTCCGCGAGCCTGCTCACGGTCACCTCAGATGCCGGACCGTAGGATTTCATTGCTTCAAGGAGGCTGATGGCACCGTCGGCGAAGCCCAATGAGGGCGTACCGCCCAAGGCCGCCAAACCGGGAATCGGATTCCCGTACGGAGACTCCGTGGGGTGGTTGAGCATCTCATAGATGCGCCGCTCCACCCGTTCGCTCATGACATGCTCCCAGCGGCAGGCTTCGTCATGGACGTAGGCCCAGTCCAGTCCGATAACATCCGCGAGCAGGCGCT
This sequence comes from Arthrobacter sp. SLBN-100, assembly GCF_006715305.1. Classification (NCBI taxonomy): domain Bacteria; kingdom Bacillati; phylum Actinomycetota; class Actinomycetes; order Micrococcales; family Micrococcaceae; genus Arthrobacter; species Arthrobacter sp. SLBN-100. Next base: position 3,881,381 of record NZ_VFMY01000001.1, on the reverse strand, counting down.
CGGCAAGGCGGTGCTTGCGCATGACCTCCGTGGCGCGCTTCCGTCCCGTTTCAGTGAGCTCAAGGTGCCGGTCTCCGGAGACGACCACCAGGCCGTCCCGCTCCATCCTGCCGATGGTCTGGGAGACGGTGGGCCCTGAGTGGCGGAGCCGCTCGGCGATGCGCGCACGAAGAGCGACGATATTCTCTTCTTCAAGCTCCAAAATGGTCCGAAGGTACATTTCCGTTGTGTCGATCAGATCCGTCATCCAGCTCAGCTCCTAGAGCGCAGTACCTTGCGTTGTCCCACCGTATCGCCTTCACTGCGACGTAGTCCGTGGAAAAGCTTAGCCTATTTTGACTTTGTCCGAATAGTTCACCCCTGTGCTGCGCGGGCGTCTCATTGGCTGGACTATGGTGGCCCAGGTTCCCGCCGAAACAGCGCTTCAGGCAGAATAGGGAAGGCCCTGGTTGCAGTCACCGCCGACTGCCGGCCGCCAACAACCGTCCGGACCAAAGTTATGTCCATGCCGAAATTGGAGCACCTGTGAGCGAAACCAGCATCACTATTCCCGCCGACCTCCTGCCCAAGGACGGACGGTTCGGCGCCGGGCCTTCCAAGGTCCGGCAGGAACAGATTGATGCGCTGTCAGCCGCGTCAAAGAACATCCTCGGCACGTCCCACCGCCAGGCCCCGGTTAAGAACCTGGTGGGCTCTGTCCGCGAAGGCCTGAGCCAGTTCTTCCGGGCACCTGACGGGTACGAAGTGGTGCTCGGCGTGGGCGGCTCCACCGCTTTCTGGGATATTGCCAGCTTTGGCCTGGTCGAGAAGAAGGCCCAGCACCTTTCCTTTGGTGAATTCGGGTCCAAGTTCGCCGCAGCAACCAACAAGGCCCCCTTCCTGGACGCGTCCTCCATCATCAAATCCGAACCCGGCACCCGCCCCTCAGCGCAGGCAGAAGCAGGCGTGGATGTGTACGCCTGGCCGCAGAACGAGACCAGCACAGGCGTTTCGGCCCCCGTGCAGCGCGTTGCCGGCGTGGACGAAGGTGCGCTGGTCCTGGTGGACGCCACCTCTGCCGCAGGCGGTCTGGACGTCGATGTGGCACAAAGTGACGTTTACTACTTTGCTCCGCAGAAAAACTTTGCTTCCGACGGCGGGCTCTGGCTTGGGCTGTTCTCCCCGGCCGCCCTGGAACGGGCAGCACGGATCAAGGCCAGCGACCGCTGGATTCCGGATTTCCTGGATTTGCAGACGGCCATCGACAACTCGCGCCTGAACCAGACCTACAACACCCCGTCGCTGTCCACCCTCGTGACGCTGGACGCGCAGGTGCAGTGGTTGAACGCCAACGGCGGCATGGACTTTGCATCCGCCCGCACGGCTGACTCCGCCGGCCGCATCTACAGCTGGGCTGACGCCTCCGGGTTCGCCACTCCCTTCGTCACCAACCCGGACGAGCGCTCGAACGTCATCGCCACCATCGACTTCGATGAGTCCGTGGACGCGGCCGTGGTTGCCAAGGTCCTGCGCGCCAACGGCGTGGTGGACACCGAGCCTTACCGCAAGCTGGGCCGCAACCAGTTGCGGATCGCAACGTTCGTGGCCATCGAGCCCGCGGACGTTTCCGCCCTGCTGGCCACCATCGATTACGTGGTGGGCGAGCTGCGCAAGTAGGATATTAAGCACGACGGCGCCGCCCGGGTTTTTCCCGGGCGGCGCCTTTTTGTCTGTCTTAGAAGGAGCGCTCCTGAGGAGCGTCCGACGAGGAGTTGCCGGCAGTGTTCCCGGCGGGGTGGTCTGCGGCCTGGTCCGGTTCAGCGGCGGCAAAGGCACCTGCCTCAGCTTCATGACCGGCAGTCCCTGCCAGAGAATCTTCCGCAGCACCCGATTCCGGCGACTCGGCCTCCACCATTTCCGGTTCGTGTTCCCGCTCCGGTTCCTGTTCATCTTCGGGCCGGACCCGCTCCGCCCACGGAACCCATTCCGGGGCCAGGATGGAGTCTTCGGACGGCAGCAGGCCCAGCTCGTTGACGGTTACCACCTTGGAGCGTGAGTTTCGGGTCAGGACCGCGAACCATTGCCAGCCGCCGTAGCCGGGCAACCTTGATTCAAAAAGATGCGTCACCAGGCGGTCGCCTTCGCTCTTGGCTGCCAGATGCTGCCCGATATTCGACGGCGCCGTAATGCCTTCGATCGCGCTCCGGGCAGTTTCAACGGCGGCGGCAAGGAACGCGTCGGGCTTTCCAGTCCGCCATGCCGGCACGCCGGCACGCGGCTTCACAGTCTTCACTCCAGCCGCGGCGGAGGCCGGCGAAACAGGGCCAGTCGGCTCCGGTTCCTGCGACACCGGCTCCCGGGACACCAACTCCGGCGACTTCACTGCCGGCTCCTGCTGATCAGCTTCCGAACTCATCAGGGCCTAAACGTCCAGCTCGTCGGCAACCTTACGCAGGGCGGCGGCGATGGCCTTGCCCTTGTTGCCTTCCGGGTATTTGCCATTGGAGAGGGTTCCGGACAGGTTGTCCAGAACGGTCACCAGGTCCTGGACCAGCGGCGCAAGGTCCCGGGCGCTGGGCCGTTTCGCCTTGGCGATGGACGGCGTCTTATCCAGCACACGCAGCCCCAGGGCCTGGGCACCCTTGCGGCCGTCCGCGACACCAAACTCAACGCGGGTGCCGGCCTTCAGCTCCGTTACACCCTCGGGCAGCGAGGATTTGGGCAGGAACACTTCCTGGCCGTCTTCGCCCGCGAGGAATCCGAAGCCTTTGTCCTTGTCATACCACTTGACCTTGCCGGTAGGCACGTAATCAACCTTCTTCGTTCTGACGTCTTGAGACACGGCCTGCTGTCACCGCATCCGCATTGTCGTGCGGGTTCAGGGTATGACGGCTGGAGACCGTGTTGGTCTTTATCCCTCAAGGTTATCCTGCCCCATGCCCTAATCCTGCTTTCGGCGGCTCCCTGTAACGGCCCCGAAGCACCCATGCCCAGAGTGTCCGACCGGGCTGTTAGCGTTACGTCCATGACACCCTCGCGTTACCGGCGGCCCCTGACGATCTTCGCCGCGGTTATTGCCGTGCTCTCGCTGGCAGCGGTGGCAGCCGTCATGGCGTTTGCCTTCGCAGGTTCGGTAGCTCCGGCCTGGGTCACCTATACCGCGCTTTACGGCCTGCCGCTGGCGTTCCTCCTGATGCTGTTCCTTGTCCTGGACAGCGTCGCCGGGCGCCGCCGGGCAGGAAAACCGGACGGGCGGTAACGTTGGACTGATGTCCCTTATTCGCGCTCTCAGCAAGGACCTGGAGGCCCGCAGCGACGACTCGTTGCGGTCCCTGTTCGACGCGCGGCCGGACCTTATCTCCCCCGCCGTTCCTGATTTCGCCGCCCTCGCCGCCAGGGCCAGCGGGAGGGTCAGCGTCCAGCGCGCCCTGGAGCGCCTCAACCGGCCCCAGATGCAGGTCCTGGAAACCCTCCATCTGTGTACGAATACCGACACGAAGCACAGTGCGTCAGCAGCGGGCCTCCGCAACCTGATTTCAGGGTCCACCCTTGCGGCCGTGGACCGGATCCTGGCGTCGCTCCAGGACCTCGCGCTGGTACACCGGGCCGAACCCCCGCACGGAACTCCGGCCGGCAAGCAGCGCTACTACCTCCCCGTAGGCAGCCTCAAAGATGTGGTGGGGATATATCCCGCCGGGCTGGGGCGGAGCTACACGGAGCTGGTGCGCCTCCAGCCCGCGTTCGCGCAGCGGGCCGTTCAGCTGGTTTCCGAACTGCACCGGAAAGGCGTCGCCATCCATGGCGCCACTACGCCCATGGAGGCAGCGCTGGCGCTGCAGCACTGGACGTCCTCCCCTGAGGCTTTGCAGGACATATTGTCCACCGCTCCGGAACGGACGACGGCGCTGCTCGCCAAATTCCGGAACTGGGCCATGGGTGCCGTCCCCCAGGCGCAACGCAAGGCATCCATTGCCACCGAGGGATCCGACGTCGGGCCCGTAGACTGGCTCCTGGCCCGCGGCCTGCTGGTGCCGTTGGACGCCGCCCACGTGGAACTGCCGCACAGCGTGGGACTCTCACTGCGCGGCGGCGCCATCATTAATGACTTCGCACTGTCACCGCCGGTCCCCGAGCTGGGTCACACCAGCGCCGCCCTGCGCCGGAACGCCGCTCTCGGCGCCATCGCAGAAACCCTGCGGCTCGTGGGCGAGATGCTCCATGCCGTGAAGGAACAGCCGCTGGCCACGCTCCGCAGCGGAGGCGTGGGCGTTCGCGAGATGAGGCGGCTCGCTGATGTGCTCCGGATCGACCAGCCACGCGTCGGGCTGCTCCTGGAGCTCTGCGGGCTCGCGGGCCTGATCCGGCTGGACGTTGATTCGTCGTCCTGGATCCAGCCGCCGGAGTTGGAGTGGCTCGTCCTGCCCCGCCAGGAACAATGGCTCTGGCTGGTGAACGCCTGGCTGGCCAGCGAGCGCGTACCCTCCATGGTGGGGCAGCCCATCAGTGGAACGTCCGGAGCAGCGGCAGGGCACCGCGCCGCATCGGGGAGCACCGTCATCGCCTTGTCGGCCGAGGCGCAGCGGCCTGACGCTCCGGTAGTGCGCAAGCGGATCCTGGAGATTCTCAACGAACTCACCCAGGAAGCGGCGGCACCGGACGGGACCGCGCCGGTGCTTGATGCAGCCGCGGTCCTGCAGCGCGCGGAGTGGGCCCAGCCGCGGATGGCCCGGCGCTTCAGCTCCCTGATCCGCGGGGTGCTGGCCGAAGCCGAAATTCTCGGTTTGCTGGGCTCCGGAGCGCTGAGCCAGCTGGGAAGCGCCATTGCCGGCGATGATCCGGACGCCGCACTCGCCATCCTTGGCGAGCACCTGCCGGCTGAGTTGAACCACGTGCTGCTCCAGGCGGACCTGACTGCTGTGGCCCCCGGATACCTTGCCCCGGCCCTGACCGGGGAACTGCTGCTGATGGCGGACGCGGAAGGGCAGGGGCCGGCCACCATATACCGGTTCTCGCCCGCTTCCATCCGCCGCGCTCTGGACGCCGGGCATGACGCCTCGGCCCTGCTGGAGTTCCTGCGGGAACATTCGGCCACGGCGGTGCCGCAGCCGCTGCAGTACCTCGTGGAGGATACAGCTGCCCGGCATGGCCGGCTGCGGGTGGGCACGGCCGCGAGCTTTATCCAGAGCGAGGATGAGGCCGCGCTGCTCGAACTGCTCCAGGGACCCAAAACCGAGGGGCTCGGCCTGGTCCGGATTGCTCCCACGGTCCTCATCTCTTCCGCTCCCCCACGCGAAACAGCCCAAGTATTGCGCAACCTGGGCCTCTCGCCGTCGCTTGGGGAATCCGAACAGCCCGTACTCAGGCTCCGGCGTACACCTGCACCGCACGCCCCTTCCCGGCCCGTGTACACCGCCCCGCGGACCGCACCGGAAGCTGAGGAAATACAAGCTCAGCTGGACGTGCTCCGCCACCGCCCTGCCGCCGTCGTAAGCCACCCTGGGCAGGCGGACTCTGGCTCCGAGGCAGCCACCCAGCTGGGCCTGGAAGCCCTCCAGCGCGCCATCCGGCTGAAGCAGCGGATCAGCATGAATGTGGTGGACGGCATGGGGAATGCCAACCTCGAGATTGTTGTTCCCCTCTCAGTGAGCGGCGGACGCGTCCGGGTCTTCGACCCCGCGAAGGACACCGAACGGGTGCTGTCCATCCACCGCATTATCGATATTGAGGCCGCAGAGGAACTGCGCCAGTGAAGGACTTCCCCGAGTGAACGACGGCCCCCTGATTGTCCAGAGCGACAAAACCATCCTGCTCGAGGTGGACCATGAGCTCGCCACAGAAGCCCGGCACGCCATAGCGCCATTCGCCGAACTGGAACGTGCGCCCGAGCACGTCCACAGCTACCGGTTGACGCCTTTGGGCCTGTGGAATGCCCGGGCCGCCGGTCTGGACGCCGAGAAAGTCCTGGACACGCTGCTGAAGTATTCGCGCTTCCCCGTGCCGCATTCACTGCTGATCGACGTCGAGGAGACGATGTCGCGGTATGGCCGGCTGCGCCTGGAAAAGGATCCGCAGCACGGACTGGTGATGCGGACGGACGACTACCCGGTGCTTGAGGAAGTGATCCGGTCCAAAAAGATCCAGCCGCTCCTGGGGCCTCGGATTGACGGCGAAACCGTGGTGGTGCACGCGTCCCAGCGAGGGCAGCTCAAGCAGCTCCTGCTCAAGATCGGCTGGCCGGCCGAGGACCTGGCCGGCTACGTGGACGGCACTCCGCACCTGATCGCGCTGAACGAGGACGGCTGGAAACTGCGGCCCTACCAGCAGATGGCCAGCGACAATTTCTGGGCCGGCGGCAGCGGCGTAGTGGTGCTTCCCTGCGGGGCCGGCAAAACCCTGGTGGGCGCGGCGGCGATGGCAACCGGCTCCACCACCACCCTGATCCTTGTCACCAACACCGTTGCTGCCCGGCAGTGGAAGGATGAGCTGCTCAAGCGCACCTCCCTCACCGAGGACGAAATCGGCGAGTATTCGGGGGCTCTGAAGGAAGTCCGCCCTGTCACCATCGCCACGTACCAGGTGCTCACCACCAAGCGCGGGGGCCTGTATCCGCACCTGGAGCTGGTGGACGGGCATGACTGGGGCCTGATCATCTACGACGAGGTCCACCTGCTTCCCGCCCCGATTTTCCGGATGACGGCGGACCTGCAGGCCCGGCGGCGCCTGGGCCTTACGGCAACACTGGTGCGCGAAGACGGCCGCGAGGGCGAGGTCTTCAGCCTGATCGGACCAAAGCGCTACGACGCGCCGTGGAAAGATATCGAGTCCCAGGGCTACATCGCCCCCGCGGACTGCGTGGAGGTCCGTGTGGACCTGCCGCGTGACGAGCGCGTCGCCTACGCCATGGCTGAGGACGCGGACAAGTACCGGCTTTGCGCCACGTCCGAGTCCAAGACGCAGGTGGTGGAGCAGCTCGTGGCCCGGCACAGCGGGGAGCAATTGCTGGTCATCGGCCAGTACATCGACCAGTTGGATGAGCTCGGCGAGCGCCTCCAGGCGCCGGTCATCAAGGGCGACACTTCCGTGAAGGTGCGCCAGAAGCTCTTCGATGCCTTCCGTGCCGGCGAGATCCAGACGCTCGTGGTCTCCAAGGTGGCCAACTTTTCCATCGACCTGCCGGAAGCCTCGGTGGCGATCCAGGTGTCCGGCTCCTTCGGGTCGCGGCAGGAGGAAGCGCAGCGCCTTGGCCGGCTGCTCCGTCCCAAGAAGGACGGCCGGGCCGCCCGGTTCTACTCGCTGGTGGCCCGTGACACCCTGGACCAGGACTTCGCAGCGAAGCGTCAGCGGTTCCTCGCCGAGCAGGGCTATGCCTACCGGATCATGGACGCCAAGGACGTGGAAAAGGCGGAGTAGCCGTATCTGCGGTTGTGCCGCCTTAACGGTTGTCCAGGCCAGGCGACTCGCCGCGGTTCTGCTCAGGCATTGCATACTGGAAGCATGCGACGCCCTGTGGAACCCGTTGTACCGCAGCCGGGCCAGGAATCTGTCTGGGATTACCCCCGGCCCCCACGCGTTGAGCCGAGCCAGGAACGGATCCGGGTGGTCCTTGGCGGAGAGCTCATCCTTGACGTCACGGAGTCACTGCGCGTCCTGGAGACCAGTCACCCGCCGGTCTATTACTTCCCCCGGGAAGCCTTCAGGCCCGCGGCACTGGAGCCTGCCTCGCGGACCAGCTATTGCGAGTTCAAGGGGACAGCTCGGTACCTGAACGTTCGCGGTGGTGGCCTGGTGGCTGTTGCGGCAGGATGGTTCTATCCGGAGCCTGCGCCGCCCTACACCTCATTGGCCGGGCATGTGGCACTGTACCCGGGCAAGATGGATTCTTGCGAGGTGGACGGCGAGCGCGTCCGTCCCCAAGCCGGCGCTTTCTATGGCGGGTGGATCACCAACAGGGTAGTTGGGCCATTCAAGGGCGAGCCGGGAACGATGTTTTGGTGAGCGGCCGCCCTTTCCAATGAATCCTCGCGGCGGCTTTCACAACGTGCTTCCGATGAACATCCAGACAACTCCCAGAATCCGGGAGCATGATGGGAGCATGAACAAGAACGGCCCTGAAGCGAAGCTCCTCGTGGTGGACGACGAACCCAACATTCGTGAACTGCTCTCCACCTCCCTGCGGTTCGCCGGATTCGACGTCGTCTCCGCAGCCAACGGACGCGATGCCCTGGCCGCTGCCGACCTGCACGCACCGGACCTCGCCGTCCTGGACGTGATGCTCCCCGACATGGACGGGTTCACCGTCACGCGCCGGCTGCGGGCTTCAGGCAAGCACTTCCCCGTCCTGTTCCTGACCGCCAAGGACGATACCGAGGACAAAGTCACCGGCCTTACCGTCGGCGGCGACGATTACGTCACCAAACCCTTCAGCCTGGACGAGGTAGTGGCCAGGATCCGCGCCGTCCTGCGCCGGACGCAGCCATTGCTTGATGACGACGCCGTGATCCGAGTGGACGACCTGGAGCTCGACGACGACGCCCACGAAGTGCGCCGGGGCGGCACTGTCATCGAGCTCTCCCCCACCGAGTTCAAGTTGCTCCGCTACCTCATGCTCAACCCCAACCGGGTGCTGTCCAAGTCGCAGATCCTGGACCACGTGTGGGAGTACAACTTCAACGGCGACGCCTCCATCGTGGAGTCGTACATCTCCTACCTTCGGCGGAAGGTGGACATCGACCCTGAAGCTCCTGCCCTGATCCAGACCAAGCGTGGCGTGGGATACGTGCTTCGGACGGCAGAAAAGCGCTGACCTTGCTGGAGCGTTGGAAGTCCGCATCCCTGAGGACGCAACTGGTGGCCATGATTATGGCACTGCTGATCGTGGCACTGACCGTGACCGGGGCAGGCACCTTGGCCCTGCTTCACAGCTACCTGCAGGGCCAAGTGGACGACAAGCTGTACGCCGCCGTCGAACTGGCGGGAAAACAGCGCTCCTTTACGCAACTCCAGACCCCAAACCCGCCGGTTCCTACCGATTATTCGCTGATACTTTTTGTACCCGGCCAGGACCCCTATCCGTTCGGCGGCGATGCCGAGAAACATCCGGACATCAGCTCCATCTCCGTGGAACAAGCCCAGGCACGCGGCGTGGTCCCTTACCAGGTCAAGGGCACGGACGGGCATAACTGGCGGGTTGTTGCGGTAACGGTGCAGACCAACCAGACCACGGCCGTGGTGGTCATCGGACTGCCGCTGCAGAGCGTGGATGACGTGCTGAAGCACGCAACGCTTGTGGTCACCGGAGTTGGCCTGCTGACGCTGCTGCTGGCGTCCCTGATCGCCAGCTGGACCGTGTCGCGTTCCTTCCGGCCGCTGGCGAGGGTGGAGAAGACGGCAGCCGCGATTGCCGCCGGCGATTTGTCCCGCCGCGTGGAGGTGGAGAACCCCGGCACTGAGCTCGGCAGGCTCAGCAGTTCATTGAACGCGATGCTCGCCCACATCGAATCGGCTTTCGCCGCCCGCACGGCCTCGGAGGCGAGGATGCGCCGGTTCGCTGCCGACGCCTCGCACGAACTGCGGACCCCGCTGGTGACCATCCGCGGCTTCTCCGAGCTGTACCGGCACGGCGCCCTCACCACGGACGAGGACGTTGCCACGGCCATGGGAAGGATCGAAAGCGAAGCCAAGCGCATGGGCTCCATGGTGGAGGACCTGTTGCTGCTGGCCCGCCTTGATGAGCAGCGGCCCTTGCAGCAGAAGCCTGTGGACCTGCAGTTGATTGCCCATGATTCGGTGGTGGATACGCAGGCGAGCTCGCCTTCGAGGGTTATTTCACTGGTCGGGCTCGACGGCGGCCCGGCAGCACCCGCGCCGGTCCTGGGCGATGAGGCCAAACTCCGCCAGGTGGTGGGCAACCTGGTGGGCAATGCCTTGCGCTACACCCCTGAAAACACCCCCATTGAGCTGGCTGTTGGCGTTCGCGCCGCAGCGGACGGGCACGAGCGGTCCGTTATCGAAGTCCGCGACCATGGACCGGGCATCTCCGAGGAAGATGCAGCGAAGGTCTTCGAACGTTTCTATCGTGCTGATACATCGCGCACGCGCGAGACCGGCGGCAGTGGCCTGGGACTGGCCATTGTGGCCGCGATCGTGGGGTCCCATGGGGGCTCTGTCCGGGTGGAGAATACGGACGGCGGCGGGGCCACCCTGGTGGTCAGCCTTCCGCGCGAGGACACGCCGATGCGTGCCAATGCCGAGGGCAGCGACAGCGAGGTTATCCACATATAGCCTCCGGCCGTAGCCCCGGGAAATGCGCATCCATACGCTTGTTGCAGTTGTCCGGACCAGCCGGGCATGGGAGCAAACGCTCACCGCTACAGCGAAAGGCATTGCCATGAGCATCATCTCCGTCGACACCGAACTCCTGCAGCTCAAGTCGGCCAACGTCCAGGCCACGGTGGACCGGATCAGCGCCGACGTCCAGGCCATGAAACGGGGACTGGACGAGCTCCAGGGATCCTGGCGCGGCGCCGCCGCCACCAACTTCCAGGCCCTCGTCACGGAATGGACCATCACCCAGGGCAAGGTGGAAGCTTCACTCGCGTCGATCAACCTGGCTCTGGCGTCGGCGGCTGCCACGTACGCCCAGGCGGAGCAGGGAAACACCCAGCGGTTCAGCTGAGCCAACCAGGCGGCGAGCCGTATGGAGTGCCGGCGTCAGGCTTCGGGGCCGTCAGGCTTCGGGGCGGTCAGGCTTCGGGAGTGCCCTGATGGAACCGCAGCCGCCAGCGGTCACCGTCGAGCACCCACAGAGAGCTTCGGAGCGTCGTGCCTGAGCGCGCGAAGCTCCGGTATGTCAGCAGGACCGCGCCGGGGCCGATACGGTCCGCGCCGAGAATCTCAATATCGGTCCGCTCGCCGGGATCTTCTTCCAGAGCCATCATCATGGCGTCCCGGGTCCAGACCCGGCCCGAGCTGCCGATCTCCAGGAAGTCGGGGTGCAGGAGGACCGCTGTCCTGCCGATATCACCGCGCACCAGGGGGCCCAGCAGTTCCCGCTCCAGCTCCTCCACCAGCGCTTCGGGCGGTGCGGTTTGGGCCTGGCCGGCTGCGCCCGCCAGGTCAAAGGCCCCATCGTCCAGCTGGGCGAAGTCCAACTGGGCGAAGTCAGCCCGGGCAGAGTCCGGCTGGGCAAAGTCCGGCCGGCCACCGTTCTGCTGGCTGGCCTTCTGCTGGCTGGTGTTTCGCCGGGGAAGGGCCGGCTCCGATACGTTCTGTTGTGTGGGCTCCTGCTGGCTGAAGAGGTCGGGTTCACTCGGCGGTGCTGCCGTGGCCCTCCGAGGTGCTGAAACCGTGCCGGCCGAGCGGGCGCCTGAGGTGGACAGGTGATGGGCGCCGGGGAAGCCGGGCCCTGAGCGGGCAGCCACCCCCTGCTGGTAGGCAGTGGCAGCCGCGCGGGCCCGTTCGTCCGCGGCTTCGTTCAGGTCATGCCCTGCGTGCCCCTTGACCCATTCGAACCTGTATTTCCGCCCCGCCAGTTCCCGGTCCAGTTCCTTGAGGAGGTCCACGTTCAGCACGGGCTTGCCATCAGCCTTCCGCCATCCCTTGCGCTTCCAGCCCGGCATCCACTTGGTGATCGAGTTGATGACGTACTGGCTGTCACAGAGGATATGCAGGTCCTCCTCGGGAAGGTGCGCCGTGGCCCGCAGAAGATCAAGGACAGCCATCAGCTCACCCTGGTTGTTGGTGCCATGAGGCCATCCTCCGGCACGCCAGCAGCCGTCGTTCACGTACCAGGCCCAGCCCGCCGGGCCAGGGTTTCCCAAAGCCGAACCGTCGGCCGCTGCTGTAATCGTCACCGGTCTATCCTGCCAGAAGACACAGGCAAAGCGTTGGTCCTGGCCCCTCCCGCTATCAACACCCCTGTCGGGCTTACGCCCGCTCCCCAGCCACTTGAGCACACCGACGCACCCGGAAAGCGGTTACCAAGATCCCTTGACGAACATGTCCGATGACCGGCACAATCGGATGTCATACGAGAAAGCGCTTTCTCACATGTGTCAGACGGGCGAAGACGCCTGCTGGAAAGAGAATGCGTGCTCATAAGAACAAGGAAGGCATATCAATGACGATTCCAACCGGTAGCCGGAGGAAATTCAAACTCGGGGCCGTGGCTGTCGCCCTTTCCCTCCTCGCAACGGGCTGTGGCACCTCCGGCGGTTCCAGCAACAACGAGGAGGTAACCTTGCGGTTTGCCTGGTGGGGCAACGAGTACCTCAACGCTCAGACGGAAAAGGTTATCGACGCTTTTGAAGCGGAACACCCGAATATCAAGATCGAATCAGAGCCTGGCGAATGGGCCAGCTACTGGGACAAGCTCGCCACCAAGACTGCTGCGAACGATGCTCCTGACGTTATCCAGATGGACCAGAAGTACATCGCCGAATACGGCGGACGCGGGGCCCTCCTGGATCTGTCCAAGCAGGACGGAATCGACACCTCCAAGCTGGACAAAGAAGGCTTGGCTTCCGGCCAGTACGACGACGCCCAGTACGGAATCAGCACAGGCCAGAATGCCTATGTCATCATGGCCAATACCAAAGTCTTCGAGGCAGCGGGCGTGCCCCTCCCGGATGACACCAAGTGGACCTGGGATGACTTCATGGCCACGGCTGCCAAGATCAGCGCCGCAGGTGATGGCAAGGACTACGGTGCGGCGTACGGCACCAACGAAGCCGACCTGATCATCTGGCTGCGGCAGCACGGTGAGAACCTTTATTCAGAGGACGGCAAGCTGGACTTTGAAACGCCAACGGCTGCCTCCTTCTGGGAGCGCCTGAAGGAACAGCGTGATTCGAAGGCCAGTCCGCCGGCCACCGTCGCCACCGAGGACGCCGGTGCGGGGCTGGAAGAGAGCCTCTTCGGCACCAACAGGGTTGGCATGGCCTGGTGGTGGACCAACCAGCTCGGATCGCTCGAGGCTACTACCGGCAGCAGCATTAAGATGCTCCGGGCACCCAGCGTTGACGGTTCTGCTGCTGCCAACGGCATGTACTACAAGCCCAGCATGTTCTGGTCCGCTTCCTCGCGGTCAAAGCACCCCGAGGCTGCCTCGACGTTTATCAACTTTTTGGCCAACAGCCCCGAAGCCGGAGCCATCCTGAAGACGGACCGCGGCGTCCCTACCAATGCGGAGATCGTCGAAAGCATCAAGCCCACCCTCAAGCCGGCGGACACAACAGTGGTCAGCTTCCTGAAGGATCTCGGCCCCGATATCAAGGATGCTCCGCCGGTTCCCCCGGTAGGGGCCGGCAGCGTGCAGAATGTGGTCAAGCGGTACACCGATGAGGTCCTGTACGACCGACTGACACCGCAGGCAGCTGCTGACGCCTTCAAAAAGGAAGTTGAAGGAATGCTGGCCAGCGCCAGGAAGTAAGCAGCTTCGAAACGCAGAAAAGCGGCCCCCTCGTAAGAGGGGGCCGCTTTTCTGGATTCGCGGGACAGGCCCGGCAGGGAGGGCTTAGAAGCCGCCCATGCCGCCCATGTCGTCGCCGCCGCCAACCGGGGCAGGGTTCTTCTCGGGCTTGTCAGCCACGACTGCCTCGGTGGTGAGGAACAGACCGGCAATGGAGGCCGCGTTCTGCAGGGCAGAGCGGGTCACCTTGACGGGGTCGTTCACACCGGCAGCCAGCAGGTCGACGTATTCGCCGGTTGCGGCGTTCAGGCCGTGGCCTGCGGGCAGGCCGCGGACCTTGTCAACCACAACGCCCGGCTCCAGGCCGGCGTTGAAGGCGATCTGCTTCAGCGGGGCGTCGATGGCAACGCGGACGATGTTGGCACCGGTTGCTTCGTCGCCGGAGAGCTGCAGGTTGGCGAAGGCCTTGGCACCGGCCTGGATGAGGGCCACGCCGCCACCGGCGACGATGCCTTCTTCAACAGCAGCCTTGGCGTTGCGCACTGCGTCTTCGATGCGGTGCTTGCGCTCCTTGAGCTCAACCTCGGTTGCGGCACCGGCCTTGATGACTGCAACGCCGCCGGCCAGCTTGGCCAGGCGCTCCTGCAGCTTCTCGCGGTCGTAGTCCGAATCGGAGTTCTCGATCTCGGCGCGGATCTGTGCCACACGGCCGGCGATCTGGTCGGCGTCGCCTGCACCTTCGACGATGGTGGTCTCGTCCTTGGTGACAACAACCTTGCGTGCCTTGCCCAGGAGCTCCAGGCCGGCGTTTTCCAGCTTGAGGCCAACTTCCTCGGAGATGACCTGGCCGCCGGTGAGGACGGCGATGTCGGCGAGCTGTGCCTTGCGGCGGTCACCGAAGCCCGGGGCCTTGACGGCCACGGACTTGAAGGTGCCGCGGATCTTGTTGACGATCAGGGTGGCCAGGGCCTCGCCCTCGATGTCCTCGGCGATGATCAGCAGCGGCTTGTTGGACTGCATGACCTTCTCGAGGACAGCAACCAGTTCCTTGACGTTGGAGATCTTGGAGTTGACGATCAGGATGTACGGATCCTCGAGGACCGTTTCCTGGCGCTCGGCGTCGGTGACGAAGTAGGCGGAGATGTAGCCCTTGTCGAAGCGCATGCCTTCGGTGAGCTCAAGCTCCAGGCCGAAGGTGTTGGACTCCTCGACCGTGATGACGCCTTCCTTGCCGACCTTGTCCAGGGCTTCGGCAATGAGGGCACCAATTTCGTTGTCACCGGCGGAGATGGATGCCGTAGCGGCGATCTCTTCCTTGGTTTCGATTTCCTTGGCGGAGTTCAGCAGCTCGGCGGTGACGGCTTCAACAGCCTTCTCGATGCCGCGCTTGAGGGACAGCGGGTCGGCGCCGGCAGCAACGTTGCGCAGGCCTTCCTTCACCAGTGCCTGTGCCAGCACGGTTGCCGTAGTGGTACCGTCGCCAGCGACGTCGTCCGTCTTCTTGGCAACTTCCTTGACCAGCTCGGCGCCGATCTTCTCGTAAGGATCGTCCAGCTCGATCTCCTTGGCGATGGAAACACCATCGTTGGTGATCGTGGGGGCGCCCCACTTCTTTTCGAGGACGACGTTGCGTCCACGCGGGCCGAGGGTGACCTTAACGGCGTCGGCGAGGATGTTCAGGCCCCGCTCAAGGCCGCGGCGTGCCTCTTCATCAAATGCAATGATCTTGGCCATAACGGCAGTAGTCCTTTCGGGACAGTCGTTAAGAATGAACCTTCGCTGCAGTGCCCGCGACGGACGATCCTTCGCCGTTGGCCTCTGTATGCCTCCGGGTGCGGATCTCACTCCAGTTAGGTGTTTCTTCGCTCCTCGACCGGTGCAGCGCGCCGCGGGCCGGAACCAGCTTTGCTTAGCAGTCGGTACGTCAGAGTGCTAACTCAATAATTAGCACTCCACAGGTTAGAGTGCAAGCGAAAGAAGCCGGACGGTCACCTGTTTAGCCGAGGGCGAAGCCACCCACCGGCGCGGCCGACCAGCGGGAAACCAGCCCCGCCGCGTCAGCCTGCAGCGCGGCCGGCAGTCTCCCGGCCGCTGGGCGCAGGGTTGTTGTCAGCCCCATAGGTGTAGACGGTGAAGGTGGCGGTGGTGATGTCCCCGTTGGCGTCGAAGGCAACCGGGCCTGATTCGCCGTCGTAATTAATATCGGGGCGACTCATCAGCCCTGCCCGGCAGTCCTTGTAGGTGAGGCAGGGTTCAGCTGGCGGTGTCCCGGCGGATCCTTCCACCGTTCCCCCGGATACAGCGATCAGGTTGGCGGCGATGGACCGGCCCGCGTCATCCTGGGCGCGGGCTGCAGCCAAGGCAGCAACGGTCATGGCGTCATAGGCCTCGGCGGCGAACGATACGTCCTTCAGGCCCGGATCCACCGTGAGCAGCCTGGCTTGGAAGTCAGCATCGGGAAGCTGCCCGGCAACCAGCGTGCGGGCGCCGGCGAGGGACCTGGCTGGCAGGCGGGCGCCGTAGCGGGCGAAGGCGCCGTCGCTGAGGATGATACGTTTTCCGTCCACCCCGGCATTGCCCAGTTCGGCCAGGGCGCCCTGCACACCATCCCGGGCGATGACAATAACGGCGTCCCAGTTTGCCTTGTCGACGGCAGCAGCGGCGCTGCCCGCCTCGCCTGGTGTGAAGCCGGCGGTGACGGCCACTTCCATGCCGCCCTGCCCGGCAGAGGTGGCGACGGCGGCTGACACGGCCGCTCCGTACGAGCCTTCCTGGTACATCACCGCCACTGTGGTGGCGCCGGCGTCCTTGGCAAGCTTCACGAGGACGGGGCCCTGCGCGACGTCGGCGGCCGCGGTCCGGAAGTAATAGCCGCCGCTGTTGGCGGTGCTGAGCCCGGCGGCTGTGTTGGCGGGGGAGATCAGCGGAGTCCGCGCGCGGGAGAGGATGTCGATGGCAGCGGCGGCGTGGCTGGAATCGGTGGGGCCGATAACAACGTCAGCCTTAGCGGCGACGAGTGCCTGGGCCTGCCCGGCGGAATCCTGTCCGGATTCGGCGGGAAGGAGCTCCACCGGCTTGCCTTTATGGCCGCCGGAGGCGTTGATCTCCTGCACGGCGAGCTTGGCAGCGGCCAGTTGCGGTGCGTTCAGGAAGGCGTTGTCGCCGGTGCTGTCCAGGATCAGCCCCACCCTCAGGATGCCGTCTCCGGACGCCTCCACCGGTTCCACCCGCGCATTGCCGGCGGCACCGGCACAGGCTGTCAAAGCCAGGGTAGAGCAGGCAGCAGCTGCCAGGACCGTCCGGCGGATGTCCGCGGGACGCAGGAAAGCGTTGTTCACTCGGCCGGCCGTACGCTTTCGGCCTGCGGGCCCTTCTCGCCTTCGCCAACTTCGAGCTCCACGCGCTGGCCTTCATCGAGGGCCCGGTAGCCCTCGCCTTGGATTGCGGACCAGTGGACAAAGATGTCATCACCCGTGCCGTCGACGGTGATGAAGCCGTAGCCCTTTTCCGCGTTGAACCATTTGACGGTTCCCAGTGCCATGTCCGACCACTCTTTCCCTTGTGTCCGGGCGCCCACGCCGCTGTCTGCCGGCTGGCCCGACCGAACCTGAAAATCACTCTAGCCAACTGCGTGCCGGCGGGGCGGGATGGCTCCGGGACAGCCAGCAATAGTTATTCAGGCGTAACAGCCGGTACGGCATGCAGGGACAGCGCCGTGCTGTTTGCCCGGAAAGGGGATTGCTGTTTACCGGTACCCGGGGCCGAGCACCACAACCAGGGGCACCTGGAATTCGCTGCTGTCCACCAGCGTGGGGATGCCGAGGAGCTCCGCCAGGGCCTGGGCGCTGGCGAGCTGGCCTGCTCCCGAGTAGAAGATGATGGAAGTTTTCTGCGGCGAGCCGGCCCAGTTACCCACCTGCCCCAGCGTCCAGCCGTCAGCCTGGACCGTGCCGCCAACCCGGCTCGCCAGTCCTGCAGTCCCCGCGGCGTTATAAATGGCGACGCCCTGCGCCTTGTCGATCACTGCCGGGGCGCTGGATGATGCGCTAGGCTCCGGTTCGGCTTCGGCACTTGCTTCGGCTTCGGCGCTTGCTTCGGGTTCAGCCGAAGCGGAGGGCTTTGCCTCGGTGGAGGGAGACGCATCCGGAGTCGCCGGGGGCGTGGAACCGCTGCCGGCCAGTGGCGCTGCCTCCTGGCTGACGGACGCCTGGTCGCCGGCGCTGTTGAGACCGAGCTTGGGAAGGATCAGGAACGACACCAGTCCGATGGCCAGTGCAGCCACGCCCACCGCAAGGATCGGCCAAAGCCGTACCCGGGCAGGGGTGGAAGCCGTGCGGTGGACACCTTGTCGCGAAGCAGTCTCCGGGACCTTGTCGAATTCATCGCGGGCGTATCTGGTCATGGTGGATGACATCCTTGTTGGTTTGCTGCTGGAGGGCACAGCGGGAGCGTCTTAGGCGTCGGATCCCAGGCGCCGTGCGGTACGGGCACGGTGACGCGACGTACGTAGTCTACGCAATCGCTTCACCAGCATGGGATCGTGGGCCAGTGCATCCTCGGTATCGATAAGGGCATTGAGCAGCTGGTAATAGTGCGTCGCAGACAGGTCAAAGAGCTCCCGGATCGCCTGTTCCTTGGCGCCGGCATACTTCCACCACTGCCGCTCCAAGGCAAGCATCTGCTGGTCCCGCTCACTCAGCGCCGAGTCACGGAGGGCGAAATCGGCGAGGAGCGGATGCCGTGGTTCCTGCTCCGGCAGGTGCTCCCGGGCTGGTTCCGCCACTGCACACTCCTTTTGCTGGTTGCGAAAAATGTCTGACCCCCATGTTACGGGCGAATAACACCAATGTCATTTGGACCGGGAAGGGCTGCGGCCCCTTACCAAGGGCGCCCCTGCAAGAATGGGACGGTGTTTGAATCAGATGCCTTGTTCGAACTGGCGCAGGAACCGGCAGACGCAGGGGGTTTCGCGGAGCTCGCCCGGCTTCCCCTGGACGAGCTTATGGCCCCCGATTGGGCAGAAGCGCTGGCGGGCGTGGAGGCGGAGCTTCGCCACGTGCTCACCTTCCTTGCCGGCGAAGTGGCAGCGGGGCACGGGGTCCTGCCGGCGCCGTCGAACGTCCTGCGGGCCTTCCGGCATCCGCTCGCGGACGTCAAGGTGCTGATCCTGGGCCAGGACCCCTACCCCACGCCGGGGCACGCGGTGGGGCTGTCCTTTTCCGTTGACCCGCACACGCGGCCCATCCCGCGGAGCCTTGCGAACATCTACCGTGAGCTGGAAGCGGACCTCGGGGTTCCGGCCCGGGTGCACGGGGACCTTTCCGCGTGGGCTGACCAGGGCGTGCTGCTCCTGAACCGCGTCATGACCGTGCGGGCGGGCTCTGCCGGCTCCCACCGCGGCAAAGGTTGGGAGAAAATCACGACGGCGGCCGTCACCGCCGTCGCGCACAGGCGCCGTCCGGACGGGTCACGGGCGCCCCTCGTTGCCGTGCTGTGGGGAAAGGACGCGGAAGGCGTCCGGCCGCTCCTGGAGGGGGCACCCGCGGTGGCGAGCGCACACCCCAGCCCGCTGTCCGCGTCCCGCGGTTTCTTTGGCTCCCGCCCCTTCAGCCGTGTCAACGAGCTCCTGCGCGCGCAGGGTGCCCTGGACGTAACCTGGGAGCTCCCGCCAGTCCCCTAGCTTAGGCTTGCCTTATGAGCATCATGCCCGCCGCCGCCAGCGCCACCAAAAAAAGCCGTCCGCAGGTCAACCTCACCGTGGTCCGCAGGGAAGAACTCTCCCCGCACATGGTTCGGATTGTTGCCGGCGGGGACGGCTTCGCGGACTTCACCAACAACGACTGGGTGGACCGGTACGTCAAACTTGTCTTTCCCCAGCCCGGCATCGAATACCCCTCCCCGCTGGACCTGTGGAGCATCCGGGAAACCATGCCGCGGGAACAGTGGCCCTTCACCCGGACCTACACCATCCGCTGGGTGGATGCTGCCGCGCGGGAACTGGCCATCGACTTCGTGGTGCACGGCGACGAAGGCCTCGCTGGTCCCTGGGCGGCGACCGCGCAGCCGGGCGACATGCTGACGTTCACCGGCCCGGGTGGTGCCTACAACCCCGCACCCGAGGCGGACTGGTACCTTTTCGCCGGCGACGAGGCTGCGCTGCCGGCCATCGCGGCATGCCTGGAGTCGCTGCCCCGGGATGCAACCGGCCTGGCATTCATCGAGGTGGATTCCGACGCCGATGTCCAGCCCATCGCGGCCCCCGCCGGCGTGGAACTCCACTGGCTCGCCCGCAAGGGCATCCCCGCCGGCGAGAGCAACCTCCTGGTCCAGGCCGTGGCGGACGCCGAATGGCCGGACGGCCGCGTGGACGTATTCGCCCACGGCGAGCGCGGCTACATGAAGGCCCTGCGCGACGTCCTTTTCAAGCAGCGCGGCCTGGACCGCAAGCAGGTCTCGCTTTCGGGCTACTGGGCGAAGGGCCGGGTGGAGGACGTATTCCAGGCGGAGAAGAAGCTGCCGGTCGGCCAGATCTAGTCCGGCGGCGGCCAGCCGCCACCACAAAGTCAGCGGCGCCGGGCGCGGCGGCGCTCATTGCTCGCCAGGCTCCGGGTCAACGGCCTCGCAAGGGTGTCACCCAGCACGATCCCGCCCGCTGTTCCCAGGACGATTGCGCCGGCGTTGAGCATCCCGCCGGCGCCGAGGAGGATCTCGGCTTCCTCGATGGTGAGCACGTACATGGACCGGAAGATCGTCAGCCCCGGCAACAGGATCAGTGCTGCCGGCACGGCCACCACAAGCTGCGGCGCCCCCATCCGCAGGGCAACCACACGGGCGAGCAAGCCGATGACCACCGCAGCGAGGGCGGGTGAGAACCGGTCGCCGATTCCCAACTGGCTGGCAGCGAGCAGGACGAGATAGCCCGCCACTCCCACGGCAGCTGTGGGCAGCAGAAGCTTCCAGCTGGTCTGTTCCGTAACCCCGATGGCCATCACCGCCACCGCCACGAAGATCACCAGGACCCAGAGGTCGTAGGCGGGCGGGAACGTCTGCGTCACGTCGATGCGCTGCATCCCGGTCAGCTCCCCCACCACAAAGGCGACGGCGATGCCCGCCACGATGGCGCCGAACGTCAGCAGCGTGGACAGGAAGCGCCCCGCCGCGGTGACAGGGAAGCCGTTGATGGCGTCCTGCACGGAGGAGACCAGGCGCCCTGTGGGCAGGAGCAGGAGAATGCCGCCCACCACCACGATGGCCGGCGAAGTTGTCAGCCCGAACTGCCAGAGAACCAGCGCCAGCTGGGTCACCACGAACGAACAGCTGGCGGTGATGAAGAAGTCCGGCACGCGCCACCGGCCCAGTTGGCGGGCCAGCAGGCTGATGGCGATGTTGGCGACGAAGGCGATGGCGGAAGATACCGGTCCGCCGCCCAGGACGCCCACAAAAACCGCCGCGAAGGTGCCGAACGCCACCGTGACCAGCCACCTCGGGAAGGGCTTGGGACTGGTGATGGCCTCATCCAGCCGGCGGATTGCCTCGTCGCGGCCTACTCCGCCGGCCACGATGTCCGTCACGAGCTGGTGGACCTTTGCCAGGCCGGCGTAGTTGTTCGTCCAGGAGCGGACCACGCGCAGCAGCGCGATGGGTGTCTGGTCCTTCGGAGCGTAGTTGATGCCGACAGACTGGTTGGTGATGTCCACTTCGATGTTCTTTAGACCCAGTGCCGCAGTGACAGCGATAATGCTGGTTTCCACCTCCAGCGCACCGGCGCCGTAGCGGAACATCGTCTCGGCCAGGTGCAGGACGAAGTCGAGGGTCTTGCGGGCCGAGGTGTCAACGCCGCCCACCTGGATCATCGGGTTGGCGTACGGGCTGCCGGTCAGGCGGTCCACGATGCTCAAGGGGGCGGTGGGCGGGTTTTCGCCCTGCACCAGCCGCCGCAGCATTCTTTTGGCGGCGGCGTTCTGCCGCGCTTGGGAGGGGGTCAGGGGTTCGGTCTTGGGCGGGCCGTCCGTGTGCGGCCTGCGCCGGGGGTGTTCCGGCCGGTCGGTCATGGTTGCCTCCTCCCAGTAGGGTGCTGTGAACAGTCTTTCAGGCCGAACGCCTCAAGGGCAGCCTGCCCAGCACCGTGCGGGCCGCGGCCACCGCGGCCCGGGCCAGGCGGTTCGCGTGGAAGACGGCGGGACGCACCGGCATCACGAAGTCACCCACTAGCTGGACCACTTCGCCGCCAAAGCCCTTCTTGAACGCGTAGCCGCCGTGGCCTTCCTCGTCCTGCCCCGAGATGCCGAACGTTCCGTAGAAGTTGTACCGTGCGTATCCCTTCTCCAGGGCGTGCAGCATCATGCCCCAGTACAGGGAGGTGGCGCCGTTGAAGTAGATGTAGTCCTGCACGGTGCCGCCGATTATGCACACCACCTCGTCCCCGTAGCAGACGAAGTGGATGGCGGCCACGGTGGCGACGCCTACGGAGTCGGGGAAGCGCTCGATGTCCTTCAGGCTCCGCTCGTAGCTGTCCACGAGGTCCTGGACCACCTTGAGCCGATTGGCCTTTTTCTTGCTGCCGGTCTCTTCCACTTCGCGGCGCAGCCCGGCCGCGGTGGCCGATTCCGCCGCCAGCCGCTCCGTGATGGATTTCCGGTAGGCCGGGATGTCGATCTTGGCCATCATGAGTTTGGTGAACTCCGGCGACGTGGTGCGGAGCAGGTGCTCGTAGTAGGCGCGTTCGCGGTAAATGAACCCCTTTTCCTCCCCGGCCTTGCTCAGGGCGCCGTAGAAGTCGTCGAGGGTTTCCAGGGTGGCCTGTTCCAGGAAGACACCGTTTTTCTCGGCTTTCCGGATGGCCTTGCGGGTCCGGTAGCTGGTGCCCATGATGAGCTCTTCGGGGTCCTTGATGCCTTCCAGGCTCTTGACGAACATCCAGTTCACGTTGACGAAGTTCATGTCGAGTCCCTGGTGCTGGAATCCGAGCCCCGACAGCTGTGCCACCAGCGGGCGGTTGTCCTCAAGCTCCGGATGTTCAGCACCGTCAGCGTCGCGGGCGATGTATTTAAGGTTGGGGGAAATCCGGAACTCCGCGGCTTTACGTTCGGCCGCGCGCCGGCGGAGGAGGCCGACGACGTCGCTCACCAGTTCCAGGTCCGCATAGTCCATGAGGGGGCCCTTGGCGCATTCACACACCGTGTACCCCAGGCGGGTGGTGGTGTAGTTCAGTTTTCCGGCAGCCACCAGTTCGCCCTCACGCCGGATACCGAAGAGCTCCACCTGCTGGCCGCGGGCGCGCTGGAAACGGGCGAAGTCAACGGACTGGAGGAAGCTGTTCTGCGGGTGCTTGACCGCAAAGGCCTCGAACTCTGAGTCGCTGAGGATGGCAAATTCAAGATCGGTGCCGGTGGTGACTGGATTCAAGGGATTTCCTTACACGGGTGTGCGGCCTTCAAGTCAGCCGCTGGATCAGGGACGGGTGTTCGGGCGCGGCGCCGGCTCACACTGCGGCAGTTCAGCCTGCAGGCTAAGCCTGCGCCGGGACTGCGCTCAGTAGAACTGCTGGCCGGTCCGCGCTGTTTCGATCCGGCGGAAGACCTTTTCTGCGCCATTGACCCAGAGGCGGTGGCGGAGCGGGGCAAGGATGTAGTCGTGGCAGCCCACAAAATCTGTGACGGTTTTCGTGAAGCTGGTTTTGAACATTCCCATGCCGTACAGGTTGTGGGTCTTGTCCTTGATGCGGGAGGAGGGCGGGGTGCCGCAGAAGTCGTATTCGGTGCAGCCCAGTTCCTGCATCCGCCGGATGGCTGCCCACTGGACCAGGTGCGAATCGCCGTACTGTTTGCGGTTCTGGATGGAACCGCCGTCCTTGTAAGTGGCTTTGGCTCCGTAGTTGATCACGAACGCGCCCACGCTGGGTTTGCCGTCCTCGTAGACGAAGAAGAAATTGCCCTGGCCGCGGTTGCAGAACTCGTCCCAGAACGCGGCATAGTACTCGTAGCTCCGCAGGGGCATGGAACCCTTGGCGTTCACTGTGTCCGCCATGAGGTCATAGAGCGCCCGGTAGGTTTCGGCGCCCGGTTCTTTCCGGAGCACCTGGCAGCCCTCCCGCTCGGCTCGGCGGATGGCGTTGCGGGCCCGGGAGGAGACTGCCTTGAAGACGGCTTCCTCCGGGCCGGAGATGTCCAGCAGCGCCGTGGAGTCGTTGGACTGGATGTTGGATGCCTTCACAAGGCCGGCGGCGGCCAAGTGGGCCTGGGCATCGGCGGAGTCCACGATGTCCGGTTCGATCTTGATGGTGAAGACGTTGAGCTTCCTGTCCCGGACGAACGCCGCGCAGGCGTCGAGTGCCGCCAACAGGTCCCCGGCAGCTGCGAGGTCAGGGCCTTTGATGAGGTACCAGAGCCGGCCCAGGATCGGGAACTTCTTCTCCAGCACCAGGTTGTAGCTGGCCGACCCGGGGCTTTCCAGCACCAGGAACCGGACCTTCCAGCCAGTGCCGTTCTTTACCGACGCGTAGGCGGCGGACTGCAGCATGTTGCCGCCATTCGGGTTGGCCGTGACGTGCTTGTCCCAGTTTTCAATTTCCTCGGCGGTGGCAAAACGTGCGGTGAATTCTCGCAAGGGGGCCGTGTCCAATCGGGGGTTGTGCGCGGTTCTGTACTCGTGGCTGCGTGCGGACATGCAGCCTCAAGTCTAAAGCCTGGCGGCGCCGGGGCTTTTCAGCTGGCCGGAGCTGCTCGCTCTTACCGCTACTGCCGAAGGGCCTGTTGCCTTGACTCCGGGAAGGGTCCTGACAAGGGTTGAGGCATGCAGCCGTATCCGGGACAGTCCCGATCATCCCCCCAAAAGAATGCCGAACGCCCAGGCATCGGCAGGCAGGTCCTGGTGTTGGTTGCCTTCCTGGCTGCATCGTTTCTTGTGGCGGGTCTCGGATCCCTCGCCACCTTCGATAACGTGAACGGCTGGTACGCCACTGCGGACAAGGCGCCTTGGTCGCCGCCCAATGCTGTCTTCGGCCCGGTCTGGACCTTCCTCTACACGGCGATGGCTGTTGCAGCCTGGCTCGTCTGGCGGAAGCAGGCCCCTGGAACCCCGCGTGCCTTAAAGGTTTATGGAATCCAGCTCGCCCTGAACCTTGCCTGGACACCGGTATTCTTCGGGCTTTATCCCGCCATCGGCGGAGCTGCCCTTTGGTTGGCGCTGGCCATCATCCTCGCCCTCATCGCCGCCGTCGCGGTGACCGTGCTGTCCTTCGGACCCATAAGCCGCACGGCAGGCCTGCTTCTCCTGCCCTACGTGTCCTGGCTGGTGTTCGCCGCAACGCTGAACTGGTGGGCAGCCCTCAACAACTGATGGGGCCCGTCACACAGCCTGGAGGCCGCCGTTAACACACAGCGACGTTGACGGCGAGGCCGCCCATGGCCGTTTCCTTGTATTTGGAGCTCATGTCCTTGCCGGTCTCGCGCATGGTCACAATCACTTCGTCGAGCGAGACGCGGTGCGAGCCGTCGCCCCAGAGGGCCATCTTCGCGGCGTTGATCGCCTTCGCCGCGGCGATCGCGTTCCGTTCAATACACGGCACCTGCACCAGCCCGCCGATCGGGTCACACGTCAAGCCCAGGTTGTGCTCCATCGCGATCTCGGCCGCGTTCTCCACCTGGGCAGGGGTTCCGCCCATCACCTCGGCCAGGCCTGCCGCCGCCATGGACGACGCCGACCCCACCTCGCCCTGGCAGCCCACCTCAGCCCCTGAAATGGACGCCTGCTCCTTGTAGAGCACCCCCACAGCGCCAGCGGCGAGCAGGAACTTCACCACCACGTCGTCGCGGTCCTCCTGTGGGGCGTTCTCCATCCCCGGCGCGAAGTGCAGCGCGTAGAACAGCACCGCCGGGATGATCCCGGCCGCGCCGTTCGTGGGGGCGGTGACCACCCGGCCGCCAGAGGCGTTCTCCTCATTGACCGCCAGGGCGATCAAGTTAACCCACTCCTGCCAATACTTCTGGTCGTAGAAGTCCTGGTCCTGGCCTTCACTGTCCGGCCGAGAACTTTCCTTTTTCAGCCGGTCGTACCAATCAGGGGCACGACGGCGGACCTTCAGTCCCCCGGGCAGCACGCCTTCGCGCTTCAGGCTCGTGGCCACGCAGTCCTCCATAACCGACCAGATGTGCAGCAGGCCTTCGCGGATCTCCTCAGCAGTGCGGCTGTCCTCCTCATTGACCCGCATCACGTCGCTGATGCCCAGGCCGGTTTCCCGGCAGTGCTCGAGGAGTTCCGCGGCAGTGCGGAAGGGCAGCGGCAGCTCCTTCTTGGACTCCTCCAGCTGCTGCTGTGCCGCGTCTTCCTCGCCCTCGCGGACGATGAAGCCGCCGCCCACCGAGAAGAACGTAGCCGTATGGAGGATCTCGTCCTCCGCATCAAAGATGGTAAAGGTCATGCCGTTGGTGTGCCTGGGCAGGATGGTCAGTGGCCGCAGCACCATGTCCTTCACCCCATAAGGCAGCGGCACGGCGCCGGCGAGCTGCAACATGCCAGTCTCGGCGATCGCGGCCAGCCGTTCCTCCACCTCGTCCGGCAGGATCAGCTCCGGATGGAAACCCTCCAGCCCAAGCAGGATGGCGGTCATGGTGCCGTGCCCGTGACCGGTCGCCGCGAGCGAACCATAGAGGTCCACCCGCAGCGACGCCACACGGTCCAGGGCTCCGGTGGACTTCAGCTCCTCGGCGAAGACAGCGGCAGCCCGCATCGGCCCTACGGTGTGCGAGCTCGAAGGCCCGATCCCGATGGAAAAGAGATCAAAGACACCAACAGCCATGGTCAGTTCCTCACTAAGAAGGGGTGGTTGAGCTTGCCGGACCGACAGGAAAAGTTCTACAGGTCCCCGCCGTTTTTGGACGCGTACTCCTGCGCGGACAGCAGGGGTCCTTCGGACTCGGCAGCTACCTTAAAGAGCCAGCCGGCTCCGTACGGATCGTTGTTGATCAGGGCGGGATCATCCACAACTCCAGTATTGATCTCCACCACCTCACCCGTCACGGGCGAGTACAAATCAGAAACAGACTTCGTGGACTCAACCTCGCCACAAGTCTCTCCCGCCGTCACAGCAGCGCCCAGCTCGGGCAGGTCCACGTACACAATGTCGCCCAACGCATCCGTGGCGACAGCGGAGATCCCGATCGAAACCAGGTTTCCACCCTCCCGGGCCACCCACTCGTGCTCGTCGGAATACTGCAAGTCAGCGGCAACTTTAGCCATGTGTTTTTCCTTTGCTCTTTGTTGTTCTGAAACTCTGTGGCTGGGTTGGGTGCGGCTGTGGGGATTCCTCCGCGTGCTGTTCCTTCGTCGCTCTGACGCACGCTTCCGGAATCCCCACAGCCGCTCAAGCAGGTTCAGTTTGCGAGGCCGGGAGTTTCCCGAAAAACAAACACGTCGCCAGACTGCGGCGTCCCACCTTCGACCAGCACACTCACCGCCCGGCGGCGCCAACCCCTCAGTTTCGACGGGCTCCATCCGCGCAGATGAGTGACAGTCTGGCCTTGGTTTCGACAGGCTCAACCACCGGGGGGGGTGGTGACCTGCGCGACGACGCGCTCGGCACTCACGTCTGAAGCACCCAAGCATGACACCCGGTGACGAGTGTGGCCCCTTCGGGTGCGGCGTCCGGCAGCGTGCTCCCCACCGTCTCCCTAACCTCGAGGGCCTGGCGGAGCCGGGCTTTTCGAAAGCGTGCGTCAAAGCGACGAAAGAGCAGCACGCGTGAAAAGTCCGGTCCGGCGCGCCCGGACGCAACCCTTAGGTTTCGACAGGCTCAACCACCGGGGTTTGCTACCTGGCGCGCTTGTAGAACGGGAGGTCGACCACTTCGAAAGGCTCTGCCTTGCCGCGGAGGTCGATGTCCAGCGCTGTCCCGGGTTTGGTGAACTGGACGTCGACGTAGGCCATGGCCACGGGGTAGCCAAGGGTGGGTGAGGGCTGGCCCGAAGTGACTTCGCCAACGACGTTGCCGTCGAGGAGGACCGGGTAGTGGGCGCGGCCGGCGCGGCGGCCCAATCCCTTGAGCCCGACGAGCCTGCGCCCGGTGGTGCTGCCGGCGCCGGCTTCCTTTTTGGCCGCCAGTGCGGCCTTGCCGACGAAGTCGCCTTCCTTGGACAGCGCGACGACGGGTCCCAGGCCTGCTGCGAACGGGTCACCCTGCAGGGAGAGTTCGTTGCCGTAGAGCGGCATCCCCGCTTCGAGCCGGAGGGAGTCGCGGGAGGCGAGGCCGGCGGGCGTCAGCTCCCCGTCGTCTGCGATGGCGACGAGCGCCCGCCAAAGGCCGGGGGCGTCGTCGTTGGACACGAAGATCTCAAACCCGTCCTCGCCGGTGTAGCCGGTGCGGGCGAGCAGCAGGTCCACGCCGGTACCTCCAACGAGGATCGGAACCTCTACGGCGGCGTAGTACTTCAGGCCGGTCACCAGGCTGTGCTTGTCGGCAGGGACCAGCCGGAGCAGCAGTTCCTGCGCCTTGGGGCCCTGGACCGCGATCAAGGATGTGGCCGCGGAGGCGTCATTGACTTCGGCATCGAATCCTGCAGCCCGCTCGGCCAGGGCAGCGGCCACCACTCCCGCGTTGCCTGCGTTGGGGACCACAAGGAAAACATCGGTGCCGTCGGCAGCTGCGGGCCGGCGGTACACGATGAGGTCGTCGATGATGCCGCCGGCCTCGTTGCAGATCAGCGAGTACTTGGCCTTGCCCACCGGCATGGCGGAAATCTTTCCCGCCAGGGCGTAGTCCAGGAACGCAGGGGCGTCCGGCCCTGTCACCCAGACCTCGCCCATGTGGGAGAGGTCGAACAGCCCGGCACTCTTGCGGACGGCGTGGTGCTCGGCGAGCTCCGAGCTGTACTTCAGGGGCATCTGCCAGCCGCCGAAGTCGGTAAAGGAGGCACCCAGCTTCTTGTGTTCCTCGTAAAGAGCGGTGTTCTCGGTCATGCGATCAGCCTTCCGAGCCGGTGGTTGAGCTCGTCGAAACCTCGAACTCGGAAAGCGGCGGGCAGGAGCAGATCAGGTTCCGGTCGCCGGCCGCGCCGTCGATGCGGCCCACCGGCGGGAAGTACTTGTCCTGCCGGAGCGACTTCACCGGGAACACCGCCTGCTCGCGCGGGTAGGCGCGGTTCCAGTCGGAGGAGATTGCGGCGGCTGCCGTGTGGGGTGCGTTGCGCAGCGGGCTGTCGGTCACGGAGAACTCACCGTGGGCCACTTGGTCGATCTCGGCGCGGATGGAAATCATGGCCTCAATGAAGCGGTCGATCTCGCCGAGGTCTTCAGACTCGGTGGGTTCCACCATCAGGGTGCCCGCAACGGGGAACGCCAGGGTGGGGGCGTGGAAACCGTAGTCGATGAGGCGCTTGGCCACATCCTCGGCGGTGACACCCGTCTTGGCGGTCAGCTCGCGCAGGTCCAGGATGCACTCGTGTGCCACCAGGCCGCCTTCTCCCGTGTACAGGACCGGGAAGAAGTCGTTCAGGCGGGCGGCGATGTAGTTCGCGGCGAGCAGCGCGGACTTGGTTGCTTCGGTGAGTCCCTGTCCGCCCATGAGCTTCACGTAGGCCCAGGAAATCGGCAGAACGCCGGCGGAACCGTACTTGGAGGCAGAGATCGGGACGTCGTCGCCTTCGATCCAGGTGGCCGCGTTGCCGGGCATAAAGGGTGCCAAATGCGCCTTCGCAGCAACCGGGCCGACACCGGGTCCGCCGCCGCCGTGCGGGATGCAGAACGTCTTGTGCAGGTTCAGGTGGGACACGTCGCCGCCGAACTTGCCCGGCTGGGCCAGGCCGACCAGGGCGTTGAGGTTGGCGCCGTCAATGTAGACCTGGCCGCCTGCGGCGTGGATGGCGTCGCAGACTTCGCGGACGTCAGCGTCGTACACGCCGTGCGTGGACGGATAGGTGATCATGATGCAGGACAGGGCGTCCCTGTGGGCCTCGATCTTGGCGTACAGGTCGGCATGGTCGATGGTGCCGTCCGGCGCCGTGGCCACCACAACAACCTTCATGCCGGCGAGGACGGCGGAGGCGGCGTTGGTGCCGTGCGCCGAAGCCGGGATGAGGCAGACGTTGCGCTGCTGATCGCCCCGGGAGTGGTGGTAACCACGGATGGCCAGCAGGCCCGCGAGTTCGCCCTGGGACCCGGCGTTGGGCTGGATGGACACCTGGTCGTACCCGGTGATCTCGGTCAGCTGGGCTTCCAGGTCCGCGATCAGCTCGCGCCAGCCTTCGGTCTGGGAGTCGGGTGCGAACGGGTGGATGGACGCGAACTCGGGCCAGGAGATGGCCTCCATTTCGGCTGTGGCGTTCAGCTTCATGGTGCAGGAACCCAGCGGGATCATGGTGCGGTCCAGGGCCAGGTCCCGGTCGCTGAGCTTCCGGATGTAGCGCAGCAGCTGCGTCTCAGACCGGTAGGTGTTGAACACCGGGTGCTGCAGGAAGTCGGAGGAACGTTCGACGGCGGCATCCAGGGCAAAGGCAGTGTCAGTGCCGGCAGCCGCGTCAGCCAGGCCGGCACCAAAGGCGCCCAGGACGCCGTCGACGACTGCCGGCGTCGTGGTTTCGTCGGTGGAGAAGCCCACCGTGTCCCCATCGATGCTCCGCAGGTTGATGCCCTTGGCCTCGGCGGCAGCGACGATGCCGGCGGCCTTGCCCGGAACGGAGACCGTGACGGTGTCGAAGAAACTGGTGTGCAGCACGTCGAAACCGGCCGCCTTAAGCGAGGCGGCAAGGTTCTTCGCGTGGGCGTGGGCAGCCCGGGCGATAGCCTTCAGGCCCTCGGGACCGTGGTACACCGCGTACATTGACGCCACGATGGCCAGCAGCGCCTGGGCGGTGCAGATGTTCGAGGTGGCCTTCTCGCGGCGGATGTGCTGCTCGCGGGTCTGCAGGGCAAGGCGGTAGGCAGGTACTCCCGCGGAGTCCTTGGAGACACCCACCAGGCGGCCGGGCATGGACCGCTCCAGGCCTTTCTGCACCGCCATGTAGGCCGCGTGCGGGCCGCCGTAGAACAGCGGCACGCCGAAGCGCTGCGCCGACCCCACGGCGATGTCCGCCCCCTGCTCGCCGGGAGGCGTGATGAGGGTGAGGGCCAGCAGGTCCGCCGCCACTGTGACCAGGGCGCCGCGTTCCTTGGTGTCGGCGATGACGGCGCTGTGGTCAAAGACCCGGCCGGAGGCGCCGGGCTGCTGCAGGACCACACCGTTGATGACGCCGTCAGGAAGGCCCTTGGACAGGTCCGCCACCTCGACCTCGAAGCCCAGCGCCTCAGCGCGGCCCTTCACGATGGCGATGGTCTGCGGCAGGCAATCGGAGTCCAGCACCGTCTTGCCGTCCCGGGCATCCTTGTTCTTGTTGGCCCTGCGCATCATCAGCACGGCCTCGGCCACCGCGGTGGCTTCGTCCAGCAGGGAGGCGTTGGCGATGGGCAGCCCCACGAGGTCCTGGACCATGGTCTGGAAGTTCAGCAGCGCCTCGAGCCGGCCTTGGGAAATCTCGGGCTGGTAGGGCGTGTAGGCGGTGTACCAGGCCGGACCCTCAAGGATGTTGCGGCGGATCACCGGCGGCGTCACGGTGTCGTAGTAGCCCTGGCCAATCATCTGCACCGCGGTCTTGTTCTTCGCGGCCAGCCGGCGCAGTTCAGCGAGCGCTTCCACCTCGCTCAGGGCGCCGTCCAGTTCCAGTGCAGAATCCTGGCGGATGTCCTTGGGCACGGCGGTGTCAACCAGTGCGTCCACGGTGTCGTAGCCCACGGCCTTGAGCATGGTGTCGACGTCGGCCTGGCGGCGGGCGCCGATGTGCCGGTCAACAAAGGTGGCAGCCGGAGCAGTGGCGGCTGGAGCGGAGGCTGGGGAGGCGGTGGCCGGGATGGCGGAGGCTGGGATGGCGGAGGCCGGAGATACAGTCACGAGGAACTCCATAACTAAGGCGGCGCAGGGTACGCCGCATCGATTCGGGTCCTCCCCGCTCTGTAACTGGACCTGAGAGTTTCCGCGGTGCCTGCTTGCGCAAGCCCCGCTTGCACCGTCGGTGAGCACAGCAGTCCAAGTATCCGGGACCGGATACGGGGGCGGACAGCGTGCTGCTTTCCAGAGGTGCCTCGCCGCGGCGGTACATGGGCCTGTGAGATTCCTGGGGAGGTATTGCTCCTACGGCGCCTGCTTGTACCTTCTGGCAGAACTCTCCCGCCGCAGATCAAAGGCTATTCATTTGGGTTGTCCGGGCGCGCCCGGAGGCGGCCCGCACATAGACCAATTCTCCTATGCCGCCTGCTGTGGAGCAAATGGCAGCTAACCCCTGAGCCGCTCGACGGCGGCCAGGAGTTGGTCCACTTCCGCCTGCCGGTTGCCGGCCTTTCCGGACGGCCCGCTCTCCCACATGGCGTTGAAGTACAGCCCGTCCCCCATGTAAAGCACGGCTTTTGCCATTCCCGGGCCAACATCCTTGCCGATGAGCTCCAGCCACTGTTGCTGGATTGCGGCGAAGCGTCGGCGGGCCTCCTCGTGGGCCACTTCAGCGAGGCGCGTGGCAGCCACGAAGGACCTGTCCATAGGGGTGTCGGACCAGAGCGATGACCGGATGAAATAGGCCGCCGCACCTTCGGGCGCCGCCGCCATGTCAGCAAGGTCCTCCCCCGCCAGGCGGTCCAGCCGCTCGAGGGTTGCCGCGATCAGCGCCTCCTTGTTGGGGAAGTGGTACAGCAGCCCGCCCTTGGAGACGCCTGCCCGTTTCGCCACCGCGTCCAGGGTGGCGGCGCGCTCCCCCACGTCGATCAGGAGTTCTTCAAAGGCATCGAGGACTGCATCTCGCGCGACGGGTTTTCTGGCCATGGTTCCAATCATGCATGGTCCGGATTCCATTTCTTAACTGAACCGTCTGGACGGTACAGTTCACGGATGACCGCTTCCTCCACCCCGCAACAGGACCGAACCCCGCTGAAGGCCCCGGCGGCCCGGCCATCCGCTCCAGCCCCGGGCACTTGGCGCGACTGGCTCGCCCTGGGACTGCTGATGTTCCCGGTCCTCCTCGTCGCCGTCGACAACACAGCCCTGACATTTGCACTGCCCGCGATTGCCGGAGCCTTAGGCACCTCGGGCGTGGAACTTCTGTGGATCGTGGACGCCTACCCTCTGGTGCTGGCGGGACTGCTCGTTGCCATGGGGAGCCTGGGAGACCGGATCGGACGGCGCCGGCTGCTGATCGTCGGCAGCATCGGCTTCGCCGCAGTATCAGCCGCAACGGCCTTCGCCCCCAGCGCCGGCTGGCTGATAGCGGGCCGCGCCTCCCTGGGCTTCTTCGGGGCGATGCTGATGCCCTCCACACTGTCCCTGATCCGCAACATCTTCCCGGATCCCAACCGACGTCGGCTGGCCATCGCCATCTGGGCCGCCGGGTTCTCCGGCGGAGCTGCCCTGGGTCCGATCTTCGGCGGCTGTCTGGTGGAACGCTTCTGGTGGGGAGCAGTCCTCCTGGTGGCGGTGCCCATCATGCTGCCCCTGCTGGCCTTCGGCCCGGCGTTCATCCCGGAGTCCCGGGACCCTACGCCGGGAAAGGTGGACGGGGCGAGCATCCTGCTCTCACTGCTGACCATGGTGCCAGTGGTGTACGGCATCAAGGAATACGCCACCGAAGGCACGGGCCCCTTGACCCTGGGAAGCATAGCCTTCGGCCTGGCCATGGGCGCAGCCTTCGTTCGCCGGCAACAGCGGCTGAGCAGCCCCTTGCTGGACATGTCCCTGTTCCGGAACCCGGTGTTCAGCATGGCCATCACGGCGAACATCCTTGCCCTGTTCTCCTTCAACGGCTTTATCCTCTTCCTGGCCCAGCACCTGCAGCTGCTCGAAGGCATGTCCCCTTCGGCCGCAGGAATGGCCATGATTCCGGCGCTGGTGGCTACCGTGACGGCGGGCCTCGCGGTGGTGCCCCTGGTCCGCAAGATCCGGCCCGGCTTCGTGGTGGCAGCCGGACTGGGCCTGAGCGCCGCGGGGTACAGCCTGGTGACCTTCGGCAGCCCTTTCAACGGGTCGGGGCTTCTGCTCGCGGCCCTGCTGGTCCTGGCGCTGGGCGTGGGGACCGCGGAGACTATCTCCAACGACCTCATCCTTGGCAGCGTTCCGGCGGAAAAATCCGGCGCGGCCTCGGCCATCTCGGAGACAGGGTACGAGGTAGGCGCCTTGCTCGGCACCGCCGTGCTGGGCTCGATCCTGACGGCCTCCTACCAGCACAACCTGCAGCTTCCCGCCGGCCTCCCGGGGGCCGCCAGCGGCGGGAGTGCTGCACGTGCCGGCCAGACCCTCGCCGGAGCCATGGAACTGGCGGCCGGATTGCCTGCTCCACTGGCCGACGCCGTCCGGCAGGCCGCCGGCGCCGCCTTCGACTCGGGCGTGCATGTCACTGCGGCGATCGGGCTGGTACTGATGGCGACGGCGGCAGTACTTGCCGCCGTCGTCCTCCGGAAAGTGCCCAAGGCCGAATAGGGGCAAACATCCCGCTGGCATGCTGGCGGGTAAAAAGCAGCGCCCGGCGCCGGACAGGGAGTCCGGCGCCGGGCGCTGAATACTTTGTGTGTGCCGGGACGGGCTACTTCGCGTCAGGGGCAGTGACGCTGGCAGAGGCCTTCATGGTCTCGGCGTTCACCATCCATGCGAACTGCTCGAGTTTGGCAATGAACTCGTGCAGGAGGTCCGCGGTGGTGGGATCCTCCTCGTCCACTTCGTCATGGACCTTCCTCATGGTGCCCGCGGCAGCTTCAAGGGCGGCAACAATGCGTTCGATTGCGTCCTTGGTGCTGATGAGGCCCGCAGGAAAAGGAGCGAGGCTTGTGGATTCAGCCACGGTGGAGCTGCGCCCGTCCGGCAGGGCGTGCAGTGCCCGCATCCGCTCGGCAGCATCATCGGCAAACTGGCGGGCGGCGTCCACGATCTCATCCAACTGCAGGTGAAGGTCGCGGAAGTTGGTTCCCACGATGTTCCAGTGGGCCTGCTTGCCCTGGATGTGCAGTTCGATCAGGTCCGCGAGCACAGCCTGCAGGTTGTTGGTCAGTGTCGGTGAAGCTTTCATGCATCCTCCTCGATTTGTCCAGTAATCCCGACGCTACCAGCCCTTCATCCGGCAACAGGGGGGCATTCAGCAATTTCTCAGTGAGCTTACTAACCTCGGGCGGCCGACATAAACGAACGTGATTCATATTTCCCCTTGCATACGGGCGCGCCGCACCCCATACTAAATGAACGTCATTCATTTAGTGACCGTCGTCTCACTGGAGTAGCAAACATGATTGAAATTTCCTGCCTCGGCGCACCCGCTTCCCTGGCCCGGACAACGCCGTCCGGCCGGCCGGCCCTGCGCGTCGGCGTGGTCCAGCACCGCTGGCAAGCAGACAGCGCCGCCGTGGAGGCCGAACTGAACGAGGGCATCGGCCGGGCCGCCGGGCTCGGGGCCTCCGTGGTCTTCCTGCCCGAGTTGACGCTTTCGCGCTACCCGGCAGACACCCGCCCGCATAACGACCCTTCCGAGGGACCCACCCGCACCCGGCCCTCGGACACCGCCGAAGACCTGCTGGCCGGCCCCACCTTCCGCTTCGCTGCCGAAGCAGCGCGCCGCCACGGGGTATCCGTGCATGCATCCTTGTACCAGCGTGCCGAGGACCCGGACGGCAAGGACGACGGCCTGGGGCTGAACACCGCCATCCTGGTCTCACCCGAGGGCGAGCTCCTGGCGCGGACGCACAAGCTCCACATCCCCGTCACCGCCGGATATTACGAGGACAAGTTCTTCCGCCAGGGACCGGCAGCCGCTGACGCCTACGAGGTCCACGCTCCCGCCGAACTTGGCGGCGCCCGGCTGGGGATGCCCACGTGCTGGGACGAATGGTTCCCCGAGGTAGCGCGGCTGTACTCCCTGGGCGGGGCGGAGATCCTGGTGTACCCCACCGCCATCGGTTCCGAACCCGACCACCCGGACTTCGACACCCAGCCGCTGTGGCAGCAGGTCATCGTGGGCAACGGCATCGCCAACGGCCTCTTTATGATCGCCCCGAACCGCTGGGGCAGCGAAGGTGCCTTGAACTTCTACGGCTCGTCCTTCATCTCAGATCCCTATGGCCGGATCCTGGCCCAGGCGCCCCGCGACGCCTCCGGGGTCCTGGTGGCTGACCTGGACCTGGACCAGAGGAAGGACTGGCTGACCCTGTTCCCTTTCCTGGCCACGCGCCGTCCGGACACCTACGCCCGCCTCACCGAGCCCGTCCGCAGTGACCAGCCGCTCGGAGGCGAAGCGGCGGGGATTTCGACAAGCTCAATCACCGGTTGGGAAGTGACCGCATGAGCATGTGGCGGATGCCTGCCGAAACTGCCCGCCAGGAGCGGCTCTGGATGGCTTTCCCCGCCGGCGGTTACACCCTCGGCACATCGGCTGAAGCCGCCCATGCCGCCCGGTCCACCTGGGCTGCGGTGGCGAACGCCGCCGTCGAGTTCCAGCCGGTCACCATAGTGGTGGACCCCGACGACGTCGAAACGGCCGCCGCCTACCTGCACACTGACGTCGAGGTGCTTGCGGCCCCGCTGAACGACGCCTGGATGCGTGACATCGGCCCCACCTTCGTCCTGGACGGCGACGGGCAGCTCGGTGCCGTGGACTGGGTGTTCAACGGCTGGGGCGCGCAGGACTGGGCGCAATGGGACAAGGATTCCCTGATCGCCGGCGAAGTGGCAGGCCGCTCCGGAGCCCGGCATATCGTATCGGCACTGGTCAACGAGGGCGGCGGCATCCAGGTGGACGGCCAGGGAACGGTGCTCGTGACGGAAACCGTGCAGCTGGATCTCGGACGCAATCCCGGCCTCAGCCGGGCCGACGTCGAGCAGGAATTGTCCCGCACCATCGGCGCCACCCACGTGGTGTGGCTGCCGCGCGGCCTCAGCAGGGACTCGGAGCGGTTCGGCACCCGTGGCCACGTGGACATTGTGGCCGCCATCCCCTCCCCCGGGACGCTCCTTGTCCATTCCCAGGAAAACCCGGAACACCCCGACTTCGAGGTCTCCCGGGAAATCATCGACTACCTCCGGGGCACCACTGACGCCGCCGGCCGGCAGTGGAAGATCATCGAAGTCCCCGCACCCGAAACCCTGCGGGACGACGAGGGCTTTGTGGACTACAGCTACATCAACCACGTGGCGGTCAACGGCGGGGTCATCGCCTGCAGCTTCAACGACCCCCAGGACGACAAGGCCCTCCAGATCCTGGCAGAGGCCTACCCCGGACGGCGTATTGTCGCCGTCGACGCACGCGAGCTTTTTGCCCGCGGCGGGGGGATCCACTGCATTACCCAACAGCAGCCCGCTGCCTCCCAGAAAGTGGTGTCATGACAGAAACCATCCGCACCGGTACCCCCGCCGCAGGCGGCGCCGGACAGCATGCCCCCGGCACCGCCCACGCCATTACCCCCAAGGGCCTGAAGGGCGGGCAGCTGGGGCTCCTCGCCGTCGTCGTCCTTGGCATCTCCACCATCGCCCCCGCGTACACGCTCACCAGCGCCCTGGGCCCCACCGTCAACGAAGCCGGGCTGCAGCTGCCGGTCATTTTCCTCATCGGGTTCATCCCGATGATCCTGGTGTCCCTGGCCTACCGGGAGCTCAACGCCGATTCCCCGGACAGCGGCACCACCTTCACCTGGGTCACCAAAGCGTTCGGCCCCTGGGTGGGCTGGATGGGCGGATGGGGCCTCCTCGCAGCCAACATCATCGTCCTGTCCAACCTGGCGGGGGTCGCCGTCGACTTCTTCTACCTCTTCCTCTCCCAGCTCACCGGTTCGGCCGAACTGGCTGACCTCGCGGCCAACAAACCACTGAACGTGCTCACCTGCTTTGTGTTCGTGGCCCTTGCCGTGTGGGTCAGCTACCGCGGCCTGCACACCACCAAACTGGTGCAGTACGGCCTGGTGGGGTTCCAGCTGCTGGTGCTTGGCCTGTTCGTGGGGATGGCGTTCGCCAACTGGTCCACGTCCGAGACGGCCATCCCGTTCAGCTGGGAGTGGTTTGACGTCACCAAAATCGAGACGTTCGGCCAAGTGGCTGCCGGGATTTCGCTGTCCATCTTTGTGTACTGGGGCTGGGACGTTTGCTTGACCGTCAACGAGGAAACCGCCAACGGCAAAAAGACGGCCGGCCTCGCAGGAACCCTGACTGCCCTCATCGTCCTGGCGATCTACCTGCTGGTCAGCATCGCCACCATGATGTTCGCCGGTGTCGGGGATACCGGTAACGGCCTGAACAACACGGAGATCCACGAGAACATCTTCACCGCCCTGGCGTCCCCCATCATGGGCCCGTTCGCCATCCTGATGTCCCTGGCCGTGCTGTCCAGCTCCGCCGCCTCGCTGCAGTCCACCTTTATGTCGCCCTCGCGCAGCTTGCTCGCCATGGCCCACTACGGGGCGCTGCCGGAACCTTTCAGCCGGGTGAGCAAGCGTTTTGCGACGCCGGGCTACGCCACCATCGCGGCCGGTGTCCTGTCCGCGGGGTTCTACGCAGTAATGCACGTGCTCAGCGAAAATGTCCTGAACGACACCATCCTGGCGCTGGGGCTGATGATCTGCTTCTACTACGGGCTGACGGCCATCGCCTGCGCCTGGTACTTCCGCCACAGCCTGTTCAACAGCATGCGCCACTTCATGCTCCGGCTGGTATGCCCGGTGGTGGGCGGGGTGGGCCTGTTCGTGGTGTTCCTGCAGACCGCCGTGGACAGCTGGGCTCCCGAATTCGGCAGCGGCTCGGAAGTGTTCGGGGTGGGCCTGGTCTTCGTCCTCGGGGTGGGCATCCTGGCGCTCGGCGCGGTGTTCATGCTGGTGATGGCCCGGCTTCGGCCCGGGTTCTTCCGCGGCGAGACCCTGAAGCAGGACACCCCGGCCCTGGTGGTCCCGGAGTAAGGTTCCCGCAAGCACACAAACAAGCACACAAAAAGGTGCCGCATCCCGGATCATGCGGGGTGCGGCACCTTATGGATTTCCATCACCAGAAGTGGGCCACGTCCACCACCAGCCTGGAACCCGAACCTGGGCCGTCCAGTGTCAGGACCCGGAAGGGCAGCCGGGCGCGGACGCCCAGGCCAATACTGGTGTAACCCTCGAAGCTTCCGGCATAAGCCACTTGCCGGAAGGTCTGGTAGCCGGCAACGTTGGACAGTTCAGCCTTCACCGGCGGGTTGTAGGTGCCGTTGCCATTGCTGTCATACGCGGGTGCGTTCACGGTGACTTGCAGGCGCGCATTGCCCCGCACCGGAACGGTAAAGCCGGAGCCGTCCTGGACGATCTCAGGGACGTACCGGACCGTGTAGCCCTCGACGGGGCCGTTGAGGTCAACCACCATCCGGTCGAAGCAGTAATGCTGCCCGGTCCGGACGTTGGTGACGGAGGCGGTGCTGTTTGCGGGCGCTGTTTTTTGCAGGGACCCCCATGTGAGACCGCAATACGAGGTGGCTGCCGAGGCGGGCCCCGGTGCCAGGATTCCCAGCCCGACGGCCGCGAGGAGCGCCGTGAGCCAGAGGAGGAGCTTTTTCATAAGGTGCCATCCATAGGAGTGGTGCGGTTGGATAGCTCAAGCTTAGGAGTGCCAGGTGCCTGGAACGAGGGCTGTAGCCGCTTCGGCGCGCAACCGTAAGGAACGCCGGTTCCGTGTCACGCACCTGTAAATCCAAGGGTCGTTTCCCGCTGTCCTTAACCCTTCCGGTGCCGTTTCTGCACCCGGCCGTTATGCCGGATAACGACGCCGGAAAGACGGAACAGCGCCGGTCACCCGAGGCCGGTGGCCGGCGCTGTTTTGCCCTCGAAGTTTCAGCCTTCGCACTCGCGGCAGTACTTCATGCCGTTCTTCTCGCGGGCCACCTGCGAGCGGTGGCGGACGAGGAAGCACGATGAGCATGTGAATTCGTCTGACTGCTCGGGAACAACGATGACGGTCAGTTCCTCGTTGGAAAGATCGGCGCCGGGCAGGTCGATGCCCTCTGCCGTGTCGTTTTCGTCAACGTCGATAACCGCGGTCTGGGCGTTG
The DNA here is from genome assembly GCF_006715305.1 of Arthrobacter sp. SLBN-100. Taxonomy (NCBI): domain Bacteria; kingdom Bacillati; phylum Actinomycetota; class Actinomycetes; order Micrococcales; family Micrococcaceae; genus Arthrobacter; species Arthrobacter sp. SLBN-100. The sequence goes on along the minus strand of NZ_VFMY01000001.1, from coordinate 3,841,947 downwards.
CCACCGCGGGAAGCCTGGAGGGCCTCGAGTGAGTCGCCGGGAGACTCTTCTTCTTGCTTGCGTGGAGCATCGTAATCGGTAGCCATAGCCTGTTCACTTTCGTTGCTGCACTGCGCCGTTTCAGGCACCTCAGTGAAGCAGTTTAGGTCATGATGCCCTCACCCGCGCAATAGTGTGTTCAAGCAGACAAGCCGGTCGGTTGTGACGCGGTTTCCGAGTGCCTTCCACGGGCTTCTTCCGCCCCTGCCGCCACTCCGCTGAGGGCCGGCAGCCACCCCCAGCGGGTGGCATCGGCCATCGCATCGGCCGCCTGCCCGGGAGTCTCATAGTAGAAGGCATCCGCCAACCAGGCCCGGACACGGGAGGGAAATTGCGTTGTCATGCCGCGACGCTACGCAGCCATTGTTGTGGGCGCGTTTCGTCCTGGTCTCAGCCATATTAATCCAGCCGGGGTAATACCCGGATCGGTTGCTGGAAAAAGAAGTTGTTGACCTCTCCAGGGGCCACTCCTAAGATCAGGCATCGGTATTCCCGGTGGATTGTTTCCGCCCTTTGATCTGGAAGTATCAGCGATGGCCACAGTTCATGAACACCACCCCGAACTTGAGCTCCAGCAGTCCTTGCACGAGTTGCGTGGGCGGCTGCAGGGATCGTTGATCGAGCCGCAGGATCCCCAGTATGAGCAAGCCCGTGCGGTGTGGAACGGCATGGTCGATCTGCGTCCGCGCGCCATCGCGAGGGCAGGCGGCGTATCGGACATCGACGTCGTCCTGGACAGTGCTCGGCGCACAGGCCTCGCCCTGGCCGTCCGCGGCGGCGGGCACAACATCGCCGGCCACGGTACTGTCGACGGCGGCCTGGTCCTGGACCTGGGAGCCCTTCGGGGCGTTAGCGTCGACGCCGAAAGCCGGCTTGTCGCCGTCGAACCCGGAGCGACCCTTGGGGACGTGGACCGGGCCACCGCAGCGCATGGCCTGGCGGTGCCCCTGGGGGTCATCAGCGGAACGGGAGTGGCAGGACTCACCCTGGGCGGCGGCGTGGGCTGGCTGACCCGGACCGGAGGGTTGAGCCTGGACAACCTGGACGCGGTGGATGTGGTCACCCCCGCCGGGGAGCACGTGCACGCGAGCGCGGAGGAGAACCCGGACTTGTTCTGGGGAGTGCGCGGCGGCGGCGGGAACTTCGGCGTTGTGTCCTCCTTTACCTTCCGCGCCCTCCCGCTGCCGGCCGCGCCCCTGGGCGGCAACCTCTTCTACCGCCCGGACAACTGGCGCAACACCCTTCTCGCCTTCGATAGGTGGGCTCGGGATCTGCCGGACGAAATGAACTCCATCATCTCGTTCCTGGTATTCCCGCCAGAGTTCGGCATGGGCGGCGAGCCCTGGATGGCTATTGGATTCGTCTGGGTTGCCGAGGACCACCAGGCCGGCCTCAACCTCGTGGACCAGCTCCGCGCCGCCGCCCCGCCCGATGGCGAGGAGGTGGGACCGACTGCGTGGCCGGACTGGCAAAGTGCTATGGACGCCGTGTTCCCCAAGGGTTCACGCGGCTACTGGAAGAACGTTTCGTTCTCCCGGTTGGACGAGGAGGTGGTGGATGTTGTGCTCGGCTTCGCTTCCGAGCTGGCATGGGAGGGAACAGGCATCGATATCCATCATCTGGAGGGGGTGTTCGGGCGGGTTCCGGAAGACGCCACGGCGTTCCCGAACCGGTCTGCGCGGTACTGGCTCAACATTTACGGATTCTGGCGCGATGCGGCGGAGGACGAGCGGCTGACAGCGTTCGCCCGCAAGGCCTACGCAGTGATGCAGCCATTCGCGGAGCAGGGCGAATACGTCAACTTCCTGGGGGCGGAGCTGGGAGTGCAGGCGCCGGACGCCGCACGCAGCGCGTACGGGCAGGCCAAGTATCAGCGCCTCGTGGCCCTTAAGGACCGCTACGACCCCCAGAACCTCCTGCGCCTGAACCACAACATCGCACCGTCTGGCAGTTAGCAGGCCAGCGAGGCCGGCCCCAAAAAAATAGAGCCCCCTGTCGGATTCGAACCGACGACCCCCGCTTTACAAGAGCGGTGCTCTGGCCAACTGAGCTAAGGAGGCGTGCCCTTGCGGGCGGGCGCCTGAACGGCGCGCTAGATAAGGTTAGCCCAAGTCCTCCCGGTGGTAAAAATGGCGGCCTTGGCCGAGGCCAGGAGAACGCCGGCCACGGGAAGCCAAAGGAAAGAGCCCGCCGCCGGAATTGATCCGGAGACGGGCTCTTGACAAGACTCCTAGGCCTTGGCGTCGATTGCCGCCTGGAGGAAATCGGGGAACGGGGTCTGGGCGCTGTCGCCCTTGCCCCACTGCTTGCCTTCAACGAAGACGCTCGGCGTCCCGGTGACTCCGATGGCTGCAGCTTCCTTGGTAGTGAACTTCACGTAGGGCCGGTAGGTCTTGTCGTCCACGCAGCTGTTGATGTCAACGCCGATGTCGGAGGCCATGCTCTTGAGCTTGTCGTCTGAGAGCCCTGCGCCGCCTTCGGCAGGCTGGTTGGCGAAGAGCGCGTCCACAAACTCCGCGTACTTCTCGGGCGATTCGTTCACCACGCATGCGGCCGCGTTGGCTGCCCGCGAGGAGTAGTTTGTGGTGGAGCGGCTGTCGAGGAACCCGAGCGCGCGGTATTCCACCGTAATCTTGCCCTCGTTGCGCAGGGAGGTGAGCTGTTCGTTGTACTGGGCCTCGAAATTCTTGCAGACCGGGCAGATGAAGTCGATGTAGAGGACAACCTTTACCGGTTTGCCCGCTTCGGCCTCGGCGCCCGGAGCCACCACTTCCGCCGGCGCAGCCTGCGGGGGTTCGCCAACAGCGGCTGCGTCAACGGTGGCGGGGTCAAGCTTGGCAACATCGGTGTTGGCCAGCAGCGTGACGCCGCCGTGGACGTTGCCGTTGGCCGGCGTCGGCCCCTGCTCGGCAACCTCTGTGTTCTGCTTCATCGACGTGGTCACCACCAGCGCCACCACCACCAGGATGGCCACTACGGCGGCCACAATGCCCCATCCAATCAGCAGCTTGTTGCGCTTGTCCTTTTTCAGCTGCGCTTCACGGATCAGCCGCGCTTTCTCGCGGGCGTCCGCGGTGCGTTCAGCCTTGGACTTACGTACTTCGTTTGCGGGGCTCATGTGTTCCTTGGATCGATCGACGACGGGGACCAGTTCGTGGCAACCCCCTCATTTTAGGGGACAAATCTGAGAGCTTGCTGGTTCAAGTATTCTTTCGGGTTGACCAACGGACGAATAGCACCGAAGATTCCGTCCCGTTAGGGTTGGCTAAGAGGCACAAGCAACCCCAGGGGGCCGCAATGCAAACACCCGTCCAGGAAAAACCCGCCGCCGCAGCCGCATCAGGCGCCGCCGGCGCAGGCCACAGCGCAGAGACAAAGTACGACTTCATGGTGGTCTCGAACAGACTGCCCGTGGACCGCGTCGCTCCCGGCGAGAACGGGGATGATGGCTCCGGATGGCGGCGCTCGCCCGGCGGACTGGTGACGGCGCTGGCACCCATGATGACCAAGACCGACGGCGCCTGGGTGGGCTGGCACGGCGCGCCCGATGAGACCGTGGAACCATTCAGCCACGGCGGCATGGACCTGGTGCCCGTCCAGCTCAGCGCGGACGATGTCGAGCTTTACTACGAAGGCTTCTCCAACGCCACACTGTGGCCGCTCTACCATGACGTGATCGCCCCGCCGGAATTCCACCGCACCTGGTGGGACACCTACCGCATGGTGAACAAAAGGTTCGCGGACGCGGTGGTGCGCCATGCCGACGACGGCGCCACAGTATGGATCCAGGACTACCAGCTGCAACTGGTGCCGCGGATGCTCCGGGAAGCGCGGCCGGACCTCAAGATCGGTTTCTTTAACCACATCCCCTTTCCCCCGCCCGAGATCTTCGCGCAGCTGCCCTGGCGCCAGGCCATCATCGACGGCCTCCTCGGCGCTGACCTGGTGGGTTTCCAGCGGCCCAGCGACGCCGGCAACTTCATGCGCTCGGCCCGCCGCTTCCTGGGCGCCAGTGTCAAGCAGCAGCAGGTGCACGTCAAGGGCCAGGACGGGGAAATCACCCACATCGCCAGGGCCCAGGCGTTCCCCATTTCCATCGACGTACAGCACATCAGCGAGCTGGCTGCCAAGCCGGAAATCATTGAGCGGGCACGGCAGATCCGCCAGGACCTCGGAAATCCCAAAACCATCCTGCTGGGCGTGGACCGCCTGGACTACACCAAGGGCATCCGGCACCGGCTGAAGGCGTTCGAGGAGCTCCTGGCCGACGGCAAGCTGTCCGTCGGCGACGCCACCCTGATCCAGGTAGCCAGCCCCAGCCGGGAGCGCGTTGAGCAATACCGGCTCCTGCGCGAAGAGGTGGAGGGCACCGTTGGCCACATCAACGGCACCTACGACACCTTGGAGAACACCGCCGTCCGCTACCTGCACCACAGCTATCCAGTGGAGGAAATGGTGGCCCTGTACCTGGCCGCCGACGTCATGCTCGTCACGGCACTGCGCGACGGCATGAACCTGGTGGCCAAGGAATATGTCACGGCGCGCACCAACAACGACGGTGCGCTGGTGCTCAGCGAGTTCGCGGGTGCGGCCGACCAGCTCAAGCAGGCCCTGCTAATAAACCCGCACGATATCGACGGCCTGAAGAATACGATCATGCGCGCCGTCGAGTTGTCCCCCCGGGATGCGTCGCGGCGGATGCGGGCCATGCGGAAGCAGATCCTGGAGCATGACGTGGACCACTGGTCCGCCGACTTCCTCCAGGCGTTGAAGGAGAAAGTGGTCCGTGATGACACCTGAGAGCCGGACCGGCAACGGCAAGCTGGCGCTGACGCCGGAGCTCCGCGAAGCCATCCGGACCATCGCGCGGACGGACCACCTGCTGGTGGCCATGGACTTTGACGGAACCATGGCGCCCATCGTGGGGCATGCGGACGACGCCCGCCCCCTGCCCCGGGCGGCAACTGCCCTGGCCGGGCTCGCCGTGCTGCCGCGCACGACGACGGCACTCATCTCCGGACGCGCCCTCGCCAGCCTGCGCCAGGTCGCCTCGCCGCCGGTGGACACGCTGCTGATCGGCAGCCATGGCGCAGAAGCGTGGCTGGGCCCCGGGTCAGCGGGGCTGACGCTGGACGATGAGCAGAAAGCACTCCTCGCCGAGGTGCGCAGCATCCTCGCCGACATTGTTGCGGAGGCACCGGGCACACTGCTGGAGGACAAGCCGGCCGGCGTGGTGCTGCACACCCGCCAGGCGGCAGACGACGTGGCCGAGGACGCAGTGGCCGCCGCCCGCTCGCTGCTGCAGGACCGCAAAGGTGTTTTCCTCAAGGACGGAAAGCGGGTCCTGGAAACCTCTGTGGTGAACGCGTCCAAGGGCGAGGGCGTCACCTTCCTGAGGCAGATCAGCGGTGCCAGCGCCGTCCTGTTCGCCGGCGATGACACCACGGACGAGGATGCACTGGCTCGGCTGGAGCCCGGAGACGTGGGCATCAAGGTGGGCCTTGATTTCACCCAGGCGCAGTACCGGGTGGAGGCTCCTGTCCATGTGGCGGAGATGCTCGAAGTGCTCCTCCAGGAACGGAGCCTGGCTGTCGCAGAGGAAGATTCTCAGGGGTGACAGTTACGGACCTCACTTGTGACGTTCGTAACATTTGCACCAATCCGAACAGTATCTGACATACTCTTCCTTGTGATGTGGCGCACAAGTACCGTGCGGCGTCACTCGGTGTTCTCTGGCCTTAGCCGGGGAGCACCTGCAGCACAAAACTGAACAAACATGAACCATTCACAACGGATCGTCCGGCACGTACCTGCCGGTGAAGGGATTGATAACTGTGGCTACAGTTACTTTTGATAACGCTACGCGTCTGTACCCGGGCACAGAAAAGCCCGCCGTCGATAAGCTCAACATCGACATCGCCGATGGCGAATTCCTGGTCCTCGTTGGACCTTCCGGTTGCGGTAAGTCCACCTCCCTGCGCATGCTCGCAGGCCTCGAGGACGTCAACGCAGGCCGGATCCTCATTGGCGACCGCGATGTCACCGACGTTCCGCCGAAGGACCGCGACATCGCGATGGTTTTCCAGAACTACGCGTTGTACCCGCACATGACTGTGGCCGACAACATGGGCTTCGCCCTGAAGATCGCAGGCGTTTCCAAGGAAGAGCGCGCCGAGCGCGTCCGTGAAGCCGCGAAGCTCCTCGACCTTGAGCCTTACCTGGACCGCAAGCCGAAGGCACTCTCCGGCGGCCAGCGCCAGCGTGTTGCCATGGGCCGCGCCATCGTGCGTAACCCCCAGGTCTTCCTCATGGATGAGCCGCTGTCCAACCTGGACGCCAAGCTCCGCGTGCAGACCCGCACGCAGATCGCCTCCCTGACCCGCCGCCTCGGCGTCACCACGGTCTACGTGACCCACGACCAGGTCGAGGCCATGACCATGGGCGACCGCGTTGCCGTGCTGAAGGACGGCCTCCTGATGCAGGTTGACACCCCCCGCAACCTGTACGACAAGCCCAAGAACGTCTTCGTAGCCGGCTTCATCGGCTCCCCGGCCATGAACCTGCTGGAACTGCCGGTTGTCGACGGCGGCGTCCAGTTCGGCGGCACCGTTTACCCGGTACCCCGCTCCGTCCTCGAAGAGGCACACGGCTCCACCGTGACGCTGGGCTCCCGCCCGGAGGACCTCGAGACCGCTCCGCACGGTGAAGGCCTGAAGGTAGAGGTCGACGTCGTCGAAGAGCTGGGTGCCGACGCTTACGTTTACGGCCACACCACGCTTGACGGCAAGGACCACGACATCGTGGCACGCGTCGACGGCCGCCGCCCCCCGATGAAGGGCGAGTCCATCTACGTGCGTCCGCAGTCGGGCCACGTGCACCTGTTCGACACCAAGACCGGACTGCGCCTGGGCGACTGATTTCGGACCCAGCCATAAGCAATACCGACGGCGGCCTCCTTACTGGACGGCCGCCGTCGGCCTTTAACCGTGCCCGCAGAAGAATTAGCTGGCCGCGCCTATCTACGGAAGAATTGACGTATGACCGAGGAATACAGCGCCCAGTGGCACGATGAACCCACCGACTATGCGCAGGTGGGCAAACTGCCGCGGTTTGTGGCCGCAAGCGCCGACGACGGCAAGCTCGCTTCGGTCGCGAGCTCCCTGAACATCACGGCAGCAGCGGCCGACCCCGAGCTGCTTGACCTGCCCTGGCACATCGCTCTGGAGGACTGGCCGGCAGAGAACCTGGCCGCCCTCCCCCGCGGCATCTCCCGGCACATCGTGCGCTTCGCCCACCTGGGCGGGTCAGTGATCGCCATCAAGGAAACCTCAGAGCACGTCGCCCGGCATGAATACCACATGCTCCGCAAACTGGCCCGGCTGGACGTTCCGTGCGTGGAGCCGGTTGCGGTCATCACCGGCCGCACCACCTTGGACGGAAAGCCGCTAAACCCCGTGCTGGTCACCCGGCACTTGAAGTTCTCCATGCCGTACCGGGCCCTTTTCTCCCAGATGCTCCGCAAGGACACGCTCACCAGGCTCATCGACGCGCAGGCGCTGCTGCTGGTGCGGCTGCACCTGATCGGCTTCTACTGGGGCGACGTATCCTTGTCCAACACCCTGTTCCGCCGTGACGCCGGCGCCTTTGCCGCCTATCTCGTGGACGCCGAAACCGGCGAGCTGTATCCGGACCTTTCCACCGGCCAGCGCGAGTACGACCTGGAAATTGCACGCGTGAACATCGCCGGCGAGCTGATGGACCTGCTGGACGGCGGGCTGATCGAGGAAAAGGTGGATCCCGTGGCCACCAGCGAACTCATCATGGAGAGCTACCGGCGCCTCTGGACAGAATTGACGGAGAAGGAGTCCTTCGAACTCGGCGAACGCTGGCGGGTGGGGGCCCGTATCCGGCGGCTCAACGAACTCGGCTTCGACGTCGAGGAGTATGCCATCAAGACCACCCAGAACGGGGCCACCATCCAGCTCCAGCCCAAGGTGGTGGACGCCGGGCACCACATGCGGCGCCTGCTGCGGCTGACCGGCCTGGACGCCCAGGAGAACCAGGCGCGCCGCCTGCTCAACGATATGGACTCCTTCCGGGCGGACAACAACCCGGACATGGACGAGGAATACAGTGCCCACCTGTGGGTCAGCCAAGTCTTCGAACCTATTGTCAGGTCCATTCCGCGCGACCTGTCCGGCAAGCTGGAGCCCGCGGAAGTGGTGCACGAGGTCCTGGAGCACCGCTGGTACATGTCCGAGAAGCAGGAGCGGCACATCCCCCTCGCCGAAGCCGTGCAGTCCTATATCGACTCCATCCTGCGGCACCGCCGGGATGAGGCGGCCATCATGCTGGACCCGCCCACCGGGCTGCTGAAGATCCTCGAGGTGGAGACGGAAGAGTCCCGGTACGGCGCCGACGAGTCCATCGATGAATACCCGGACCTGGACGACTAACCGCTAGATCGCCTTTCCGGGGTTCAGGATGCCTGCCGGATCGAACAGTTCCTTGATCCGGCGCTGGAGATCCCGCAGCGGCTCCGGCTGTTCCTGGCCCAGCCACCGCAGTTTGTACTGCCCCACGCCGTGTTCCCCCGTGATGGTGCCACCCATGGCCAGGGCGGCCGTAATGGACTCATCAAGCACGTGATGGAGCCGCTCCAGCGCCTCGCCGTCCACCGCGTTGCCTTTGCGGTCGATCCAGAAGGTGGGGTGCAGGTTGCCGTCGCCCGCATGCGCCACCACTTTGAGGTGCACGTTGTGCTTCACGGCCATGGCCTCCAGGGCGGCTACGTAGTCCACCAGGCGCGAGCGGGGAACGGCGACATCCTCCCCCACCCGGTACTCGTCGTCCACTTCCACGCCCCGGCTGTGGCGCCTTAGCTCGACGAGCCGTTCCGCTTCGGCGTTGGCCTCAGTGGTGACGGTGGCTCCGCCGGCCGCCAGGACATCCCGGACCATCCGGGCCTCGGCGGCGGCGCCGAAGCCGTCGGTCTGGATCAGCAGCAGGGAGCTGCCGCGGGCAGTGAGGTCCGAGCCGTGGATGTCGTCCAGCTGGGCCAGCGTTCCGCCGTCGAGCAGTTCCATGATGGCGGGCTGGACCCGTGCCCTGCCCACGGCCAGCACGCCGGCCGCGGCCTCGCGGAAGTCCGGGTAGAAGGCGGCGATGGTGTGCACTTCCCGCGGGAGGTATTTGAGGCGCACCGTCACCCCCACCACGATGCCCAGGGTTCCTTCCGATCCAACAAAAAGCCCGGTCAGGTCGTAACCGGCCACGCCCTTGAACGTCTGGTGGCCGGTGTGCAGGAGCGAGCCGTCCGCCAGGACAACGTCCAGCGCAAGGACCGAGTCCCGGGTGACGCCGTACTTGGCACACCGCAGCCCGCCAGCGTTCGTTGCTACGTTTCCGCCGATGGTGGAGCTGCGGAAGCTGGCGGGGTCCGGCGCATACATCAGTCCATGTGCCGCTGCAGCCTCATTGAGCACGGCGTTGATGACACCCGGCTCCACCACTGCTGTTTCATCATCCGGGCTCAGTGCCAGAATCCGGTCCATCCGCTCGAGGGACACGATGATGCAGTCTTTGGTGGCGTGGGCCCCGCCGGACACTCCCGTTCCCGCTCCGCGTGGCACAATCGTCACCTTGCCGGCGGCGCAAGTGCGCACCACTGCCTGAACGTCTTCCACCGACTCCGGGAAAACCACCGCCAAGGGGAGTTGGTAATCGAGGACGGGTGCCTGGTCCACTGCATACCGGCGAAGCGTTGTCTCTTCCCGATCCACCTGGCCAGCCGCCAGGATAGTCTCCAGCTCCTCAACTGCCACGCTTCCCACAAAGCCTCCATCCGCCCTCGCACGTTTTCCATCAGTCTAGGGGCGGGCGCCCGGAACATTCACAGGCGCCTCCAGTATTGACCAGCAGAAACACAAATTCAGGCGCGAATGGGTGTTGAAGCAATAGTGGAAGCGTTTCCTTTAAACCGGCAGCTCAACCAAGCTCGGACGCAGTCTTGACCCCCGGCCGACGGCGACCGTCAGCGGCCCTGACGCCCGCTCACGTCCGCGGAGCCCATAAAGCGGGCATACCGGGCAAGAATGTCCGGCCACGCCTCCACGTACCGTTCGCGCTCCGCACGGGGGTCCTCGGCTCCTTCCCAGCCTTCGTGGAATACACGCACCTCCGTGCCCTCGCCTACCGCGCGGAAGGCCACCAGCAGTTCTGTGGACCAGAGCGCAGTGGAGCCCGGGTGCCACGTTGCGTGGAAGGACAAGGGCGGCTGCCAGTCATCAAGAGTTCCCCAGATACTGGTCCGGCCGTCGTCCGCCGTCTCCAGGATGAGGTTCTCCTCGAACTCAACATAGGAACCGGCGCCGTAGGTGCCAAATGATTCCAAGGGCCACCAGAGGTGCGTATGGTCGGTAAACCCGGCGAAGGCGTGGGCCACGCTCCCGGGCACGATGACTGTGTTGACCACCGGTTCAAGGAGGCCGGCGGGCGATTGATCGTCGCTGCCAAAAGGCTCGGTACCGTGGCTGAAGAGGCTGTTCATGGTGCCCAACTCTACCCGCCGGGGTGTCGCGCTATCAGTTGTGGTCGTGTCACCGCTGGTTTGGGGACCGTAGCTGATGGCGCACCCAGGAGAGGCGCGGAGGCCTCGGAGCCGCGTTGTTGGCGGGTCCGGGCCGGGTGTTTTGGGGGGTTAAAGCAGAGAGGGCCCTGACGTCGTTTGTCAGGGCCCTGCTCTTGTAATTTATGTCCGGCGGTGACCTACTCTCCCACACCCTCCCGGGTGCAGTACCATCGGCGCTGTGGGTCTTAGCTTCCGGGTTCGGAATGGGACCGGGCGTTTCCCCCACGCTATGACCGCCGTAACCCTTGTACCCGCCACGCACCCCGTGCGGGGTGGTGTGGGAAAACTGTGGTTACAACATGTTCTGCAATGAATGCAGTGGTGGTGTTGTTATTCAATTATGTTCCCGTAGCAACGAAACCAGGTTTGGTTTGTTGTTTGGGAACCACATAGTGGACGCAAGCAGTCTTGTTTCTTTTTACCATCGGCTGGTGTGAACGTCTTTTGAATCCGTTCACGCCAATGGTGTGTGGTGTAAGTTATCGGCCTATTAGTACCGGTCAGCTTCACGAGTCGTTAGTCCTCGCTTCCACATCCGGCCTATCAACCCAGTGGTCTGGCTGGGGGCCTCTCACACACAAGGTGTATGGAAATCTCATCTCGAAGCGAGCTTCCCGCTTAGATGCTTTCAGCGGTTATCCCATCCGAACGTAGCTAATCAGCGGTGCACTTGGCAGTACAACTGACACACCAGAGGTTCGTCCGTCCCGGTCCTCTCGTACTAAGGACAGCCCTTCTCAAATTTCCTGCGCGCGCAGCGGATAGGGACCGAACTGTCTCACGACGTTCTAAACCCAGCTCGCGTACCGCTTTAATGGGCGAACAGCCCAACCCTTGGGACCTACTCCAGCCCCAGGATGCGACGAGCCGACATCGAGGTGCCAAACCATGCCGTCGATATGGACTCTTGGGCAAGATCAGCCTGTTATCCCCGAGGTACCTTTTATCCGTTGAGCGACGGCCATTCCACAATGTACCGCCGGATCACTAGTCCCGACTTTCGTCCCTGCTCGAGATGTCTCTCTCACAGTCAAGCTCCCTTGTGCACTTACACTCGACACCTGATTGCCAACCAGGCTGAGGGAACCTTTGGGCGCCTCCGTTACTTTTTAGGAGGCAACCGCCCCAGTTAAACTACCCATCAGGCACTGTCCCTGACCCGGATTACGGGCCGAAGTTAGATGTCCAAAGTGACCAGAGTGGTATTTCAACGATGACTCCACCCGAACTGGCGTCCGGGCTTCAACGTCTCCCACCTATCCTACACAAGCCACTCCGAACACCAATACCAAACTATAGTAAAGGTCTCGGGGTCTTTCCGTCCTGCTGCGCGTAACGAGCATCTTTACTCGTACTGCAATTTCGCCGAGTTTATGGTTGAGACAGCGGGGAAGTCGTTACTCCATTCGTGCAGGTCGGAACTTACCCGACAAGGAATTTCGCTACCTTAGGATGGTTATAGTTACCACCGCCGTTTACTGGGGCTTAAATTCTCAGCTTCGCCGTGAGGCTAACCGGTCCTCTTAACCTTCCAGCACCGGGCAGGAGTCAGTCCGTATACATCGTCTTGCGACTTCGCACGGACCTGTGTTTTTAGTAAACAGTCGCTTCCCCCTGGTCTCTGCGGCCCCGATCCCCTCCGGACAGCTAGTGTCCATCAAGGTTGGGGCCCCCCTTCTCCCGAAGTTACGGGGGCATTTTGCCGAGTTCCTTAACCATAATTCTCTCGATCGCCTTAGTATTCTCTACCTGATCACCTGTGTCGGTTTGGGGTACGGGCGGCTAAAACCTCGCGTCGATGCTTTTCTCGGCAGCATAGGATCACCAAATCCCCCCAAACGGGGGTCCCATCAGATCTCAGGCATCATGAACAGCGGATTTGCCTACCGTTCGCCCTACATCCTTAGACCGGGACAACCATCGCCCGGCTTGGCTACCTTCCTGCGTCACACCTGTTAATACGCTTGCCTCCCAGGATCAGGTCCTGCGCTCCACCAAAACCCTTCACCCACAAGGGGTGTCGGGCAGGTTTCGGGCAGTTAGTATCCCCTGTTCAGCATGGGCGGTTTTTCGCCGGTACGGGAATATCAACCCGTTGTCCATCGACTACGCCTGTCGGCCTCGCCTTAGGTCCCGACTTACCCAGGGCAGATTAGCTTGACCCTGGAACCCTTGATCATTCGGCGGACGGGTTTCTCACCCGTCTTTCGCTACTCATGCCTGCATTCTCACTCGTGTAGGCTCCACCGCTGGTTTACACCGCGACTTCACCGCCCACACGACGCTCCCCTACCCATCCAGACGCCTGAACCACAAGGGCTTAGCAAAAATCTGAATGCCACAACTTCGGCGGTGTACTTGAGCCCCGCTACATTGTCGGCGCGGAATCACTTGACCAGTGAGCTATTACGCACTCTTTTAAGGATGGCTGCTTCTAAGCCAACCTCCTGGTTGTCTGAGCAACTCCACATCCTTTCCCACTTAGCACACGCTTAGGGGCCTTAGTTGGTGGTCTGGGCTGTTTCCCTCTCGACTATGAAGCTTATCCCCCACAGTCTCACTGCTGCGCTCTCACTTACCGGCATTCGGAGTTTGGCTGACGTCAGTAACCTTGTAGGGCCCATTAGCCATCCAGTAGCTCTACCTCCAGCAAGAAACACGCAACGCTGCACCTAAATGCATTTCGGGGAGAACCAGCTATCACGAAGTTTGATTGGCCTTTCACCCCTACCCACAGCTCATCCCCTCCATTTTCAACTGAAGTGGGTTCGGTCCTCCACGACGTCTTACCGTCGCTTCAACCTGGCCATGGGTAGATCACTTCGCTTCGGGTCTAGATCACGCCACTGCAACGCCCTATTCAGACTCGCTTTCGCTACGGCTTCCCCACACGGGTTAACCTCGCGACGTAACACTAACTCGCAGGCTCATTCTTCAAAAGGCACGCCGTCACAACTACAAGGCTGCTCCGACGGATTGTAAGCACACGGTTTCAGGTACTGTTTCACTCCCCTCCCGGGGTACTTTTCACCTTTCCCTCACGGTACTGGTCCGCTATCGGTCATTAGGGAGTATTTAGGCTTATCAGGTGGTCCTGACAGATTCACACGGGATTTCTCGGGCCCCGTGCTACTTGGGATACTCATCCGGGCGGTACACAACATTACGGTTACGGGGCTCACACCCTCTCTGGCCGGCCTTTCAAGACCGTTCACCTATGCCTGCACATCACACCCTTCCAGTCCGGCAGAACTGAAACGGAAAGTCCCACAACCCCGACCATGCAACGCCCGCCGGCTATCACACATGGAACGGTTTAGCCTGATCCGCGTTCGCTCGCCACTACTAACGGAATCACTATTGTTTTCTCTTCCTGCGGGTACTGAGATGTTTCACTTCCCCGCGTTCCCTCCACGCACCCTATGTGTTCAGATGCGGGTCACCAGGCAGCTCGCGCCCCTGGCGGGGTTTCCCCATTCGGACACCCTGGGATCACAGTCCGGTTATCGACTCCCCCAGGCTTATCGCAGATTCCTACGTCCTTCTTCGGCTCCTAATGCCAAGGCATCCACCGTGTGCTCTTAAAAACTTGACCACAAAAGATCAATCAGTAATTTTCGAGAGAACCATGAAAACCAACCACAACCAAAGGCTGCAGCCAGATCCAGGTTCATATTCTTGGAAATTGCTTCTTATAAAAGATGCTCGCGTCCACTATGTAGTTCTCAAACAACAACCCCAAACCACACACCCCACACATCTACATGCATGATCGGTGCAGCCAGGAAACCAGAAACAAACAAACCCGGCAAAAAGCACCGCAGCCAAAAGCCACAGCGCCCCCACCGGTCCTGTTGCCTCAGGACCCAACAGTGTGCCAAACACTAAACCACCCACACCCCAACCCCGCCGTTCCAGGACACCAAAGCATCCGTACTAGACAAGAAAGAAACACAAGCAGCCGCTATTTGTTGATATTCCACCCTTGAGCACCCGCCGCAGAACAATCGTCTGCGCAACGGGCCTTTACTCCTGACAAACCCCACGCCCCCACATACATGGAAACGGTGGCTTGTAGGTGCTCCTTAGAAAGGAGGTGATCCAGCCGCACCTTCCGGTACGGCTACCTTGTTACGACTTAGTCCCAATCGCCAGTCCCACCTTCGACAGCTCCCTCCCACAAGGGGTTAGGCCACCGGCTTCGGGTGTTACCAACTTTCGTGACTTGACGGGCGGTGTGTACAAGGCCCGGGAACGTATTCACCGCAGCGTTGCTGATCTGCGATTACTAGCGACTCCGACTTCATGGGGTCGAGTTGCAGACCCCAATCCGAACTGAGACCGGCTTTTTGGGATTAGCTCCACCTCACAGTATCGCAACCCTTTGTACCGGCCATTGTAGCATGCGTGAAGCCCAAGACATAAGGGGCATGATGATTTGACGTCGTCCCCACCTTCCTCCGAGTTGACCCCGGCAGTCTCCTATGAGTCCCCACCATCACGTGCTGGCAACATAGAACGAGGGTTGCGCTCGTTGCGGGACTTAACCCAACATCTCACGACACGAGCTGACGACAACCATGCACCACCTGTAAACCGACCGCAAGCGGGGGACCTGTTTCCAGGTCTTACCGGTTCATGTCAAGCCTTGGTAAGGTTCTTCGCGTTGCATCGAATTAATCCGCATGCTCCGCCGCTTGTGCGGGCCCCCGTCAATTCCTTTGAGTTTTAGCCTTGCGGCCGTACTCCCCAGGCGGGGCACTTAATGCGTTAGCTACGGCGCGGAAAACGTGGAATGTCCCCCACACCTAGTGCCCAACGTTTACGGCATGGACTACCAGGGTATCTAATCCTGTTCGCTCCCCATGCTTTCGCTCCTCAGCGTCAGTTAATGCCCAGAGACCTGCCTTCGCCATCGGTGTTCCTCCTGATATCTGCGCATTTCACCGCTACACCAGGAATTCCAGTCTCCCCTACATCACTCTAGTCTGCCCGTACCCACCGCAGATCCGGAGTTGAGCCCCGGACTTTCACGGCAGACGCGACAAACCGCCTACGAGCTCTTTACGCCCAATAATTCCGGATAACGCTTGCGCCCTACGTATTACCGCGGCTGCTGGCACGTAGTTAGCCGGCGCTTCTTCTGCAGGTACCGTCACTTTCGCTTCTTCCCTACTGAAAGAGGTTTACAACCCGAAGGCCGTCATCCCTCACGCGGCGTCGCTGCATCAGGCTTGCGCCCATTGTGCAATATTCCCCACTGCTGCCTCCCGTAGGAGTCTGGGCCGTGTCTCAGTCCCAGTGTGGCCGGTCACCCTCTCAGGCCGGCTACCCGTCGTCGCCTTGGTGAGCCATTACCTCACCAACAAGCTGATAGGCCGCGAGTCCATCCAAAACCACAATAAAGCTTTCCACCAACCACCATGCGGCAGTCAGTCATATCCGGTATTAGACCCAGTTTCCCAGGCTTATCCCAGAGTTAAGGGCAGGTTACTCACGTGTTACTCACCCGTTCGCCACTAATCCCCGGTGCAAGCACCGGATCATCGTTCGACTTGCATGTGTTAAGCACGCCGCCAGCGTTCATCCTGAGCCAGGATCAAACTCTCCGTTGAAGTAAAACAGACACAACCCCCAGCCCCGGGAAAACGGGACCAAAAAGCTGCACAAAATTTGAAACCAGCTGTAAAAACCAGACCCCACCACAGGGGCGGAAGGATCCAGCCAAAACAACCAATCAATAAAACAATTGGTATCAACAAACTTGGCACACTATTGAGTTCTCAAACAACAGACACACCCGGCACCACCCAAACCAACGTTCAGGATCGCTCCGGAGCAACTTTTCAAACTTACCCGCTGGCTTCTCACTTGTCAAACCGGCGTCCGCGACCCTCATCACCTTGAGGCTTGAGTGTCGGTTTTTCCGGCTGAATCCGTGGAGCAGCGCGGAAATAAACTCTACCACCACTCTTCCTGGATAGCCAACCGGGCCTGCAGGCAACCCCCGCAGCAGAGGTGGTCCGGCCACGAAAAAGCCCGGAATCACGAGGATCCCGGGCCCTTCGCCACAAATAAACCGAGGGTCAGCCGGCGGTTGATGTTCCCAGCTTGAAGTAGGCAGCACCAAGCGGCGGCAAGGTGACGCTCAACGTGGCCGGCTGTCCGTCCTGCCCCTCCTCGGTCGCCTTCAGTTCACCGCTGTTGAGCACACCGGATCCGCCGTACGAGGTGGCGTCGGTGTTGAGGACCTCAATCCAAGGTCCTGCCTCCGGCACTCCGAGCGTGTAGGCAGCATGCGGTGCGCCCGAGAAGTTGATGGCGCACACCAGGGGGTTGCCCTCCTTGTCCCAACGGAGGAACGACAGGACGTTGCGGTCCGCATCTCCCCCGTTGATCCACTGGAAGCCGCCCGGTTCGTTATCGCGGGTGTAGAGCGCCGGGGTGGAGGCGTAGAGCTCGTTGAGGTCCTTGGTCAGCAGCTGGATTCCCTTGTGGGCCGGAATGTCCGCAAGCCACCAGTCGAGACCGTGCTGTTCCGACCATTCCGCTTCCTGCCCGAATTCGGTGCCCATGAAAATGAGCTGCTTGCCGGGGTGGGCCCACTGGTACGCCAGGAAGGCACGCAGGTTGGCCAGCTGCTGCCAACGGTCACCGGGCATCTTCCGGAGCATGGAGCCCTTGCCGTGGACTACCTCATCGTGGCTGATAGGCAGCAGGAAGTTCTCCGTGAAGGCGTAGACCAGGGAGAACGTGACGGTGCCGTGGTGCCACTTGCGGTTGACCGGGTCCTCTGAGGCGTACTTGAGGGAGTCGTGCATCCAGCCCATGTTCCACTTCAGGCCGAACCCCAGGCCGCCGTGGGCGGTGGGAGCAGTAACACCCGGGAAAGCCGTGGATTCCTCCGCGATCATCACGGCTCCGGGGTGCGTCTTGTATACCGTAGCGTTCACTTCCTGCAGGAAGGAGATGGCTTCGAGGTTCTCCCGGCCGCCGAAGCGGTTAGGCCTCCACTGCCCCTCCTCCCGGGAGTAGTCCAGGTAGAGCATGGAAGCTACCGCGTCCACGCGCAGGCCGTCGATGTGGAACTCATCCAGCCAGTACAGCGCGTTGGCCACGAGGAAGTTGCGGACCTCGGTTCGACCGAAGTCGAAGATCAGCGTGCCCCAGTCCGGGTGTTCACCCAACGCCGGGTCGGAGTGCTCATAGAGGGCCTCGCCGTCGAACTGGGCCAGGGCCCAGGCGTCCTTCGGGAAGTGCGCGGGCACCCAGTCCAGCAGGACACCGATCCCTGCCTGATGGAGTGCGTCCACCAGGTACCGGAATTCGTCCGGGTGGCCGAAACGGGAGGTGGGCGCGAAGTAGGAGGTGACCTGGTAGCCCCAAGAGCCGCCGAAGGGGTGCTCGGCCACCGGCATGAACTCCACGTGGGTGAACCCCAGCCACGTGACGTAGTCCACCAGTTCCTTGGCCAGTTCCCGGTAGCCCAGCCCCAGCCGCCAGGAACCGAGGTGCACTTCGTAGACGCTCATGGGCGAGTTGTGCGGATCCCGCTTGGCCCGGGCCTCCATCCACTCGTCGTCCTTGAAGGCGTACGAGGGCTCCACAACCCGCGAGGCGGTGAGCGGCGGGACCTCGGTTCCGAAGGCGAGCGGGTCAGCTTTTTCCACCCAGTAGCCAGCCCGGGTCCGGATTTCGAATTTGTAGCACGCCCCCGCTGTTACGCCGGGAATGAAGATTTCCCAGACCCCGGAGGAGCCCAGGGAGCGGAGCGAATTCTCGCGCCCGTCCCAGGCGTTGAAATCGCCCTTGACCCGCACGGCCTGGGCGTTGGGTGCCCAGACGGCAAAGGACACACCGTCCACGTCGCCGAGGGAGGACTTGTAGTGCTGAACGTGCGCGCCCAGCACCTGCCAGAGCTTCTCGTGCCGGCCCTCACCGATCAGGTGCAGGTCCACTTCACCCACGGTAGGCAGGTAACGGTACGGTTCGTCCACGGTGACGGGTTCGGCGCCCGGGTACGTGACGGCAAGGCGGTAGTCCGGAACGTGGCCCTGCTGCAGAGGCTCCATCACGGCCACCCATACACCGTGGGCTTCATGTTCCATGGGAACCTCACCCGCGGCGGTGATCACGGTGACGGACTCTGCCAGATGCTTCACGGTACGGATAGTGACGTGCCCGTAGTCGTCGAGGTGCGCGCCAAGGACGGAGTGGGGGGCGTGATGTTCGCCGTTCGCGATCCTGCCCAGGATGCCTGCATCCACATGCAGCGGCACCCCCGGATGGTCGGTTCGTGCTGAGCCTGTCATTTCGTTACCTTCCGATGCTGCCCCGGCTTGGTCGCCGGCGTCTTTACCGCTGAGGAGCCGCCTGGCGGCGTTCACGGGGATCGCCAGCCAGTCGGGCCTGTTACGCATTTCATAAACTACTTCGTACAGTGCCTTGTCCAGCCACAATGCCACAAAGAGGGGCGAGTCCTTGTCCACGGTGCCGGGCGTGACCTCCGCGTAGCCTGCAAGGAACGCGTCGGCGCAGTCATCAACCCAGGAGCCGGGCACCTGTGCGCCTTCCTGCTCGCGCCGCGCCGCCCCTGCCGCGTAGTCGAAGGAGCGGAGCATCCCCACCACGTCGCGGAGGGGAACGTCGGGAACATTCCGTTCGGCGATGGGCCGCAGCGGTTCGCCTTCGAAGTCGAGGATTGCCCACCGGGGCGCTTCCCCGGCCTGCCCCGGAACCTGGAGGATCTGACCCAGGTGGAGGTCGCCGTGGATCCGCTGCAGCGGACCGGCAGGGACGCCATCGAGCCCGTCCAGCAAGTTGTCCAAGGCTGCATCGTAAGGCCCGACGGCGGAAGCCGCTTCCGCCCAGGCCTGCCGGACCCGCTGGGCTACTCCCGGCGCGATCACCTTGCCGGGCTCGGCCTCCTGGGATTGGCCAAGTGCTTCGGCCAGCCGGCGGTGCACTGTTGCGGTGGCGGCGCCGAGAGCGTGCGCCTCCGCCGTAAAGTCCGTTCCGGACCGCGCCGCATCAACAGCAAGGCGCCACGCATCAAGCCCGCCGGCCAGGAACTCATGTGCTACGGCCAGCTCCCCCTCCGCGTGCCGGGAACCCGTAGCCGTGCCATCCGGGGAGGGTATGCCCTGTGCCAGCCACTCACCGCGGACCCAGCCGAGGGTGGCCGGGACTTCAGCGGTACCCGCAGCGGTGAGGGCGGCCCCCACTTCAACTTCAGGGTTGGTCCCTTCTGACAGGACACGGAAGAACTTCACAATCGTGGCCGATTCGCCGTCGTCCACGATCACCGAACTGTTGGATTGCTCCCCCGAAAGAACTTTGACCAGGCCGCGTGCGGTGGGCAGGTTGTGGTCTCCCGGGGTACGGAACCCGGCGGCCGTGCCGCTGGGCGCCTTCTCCCCGCCGCGCATCAGTTCAAGCCAGGCCCCCACAAAGTCCGGATCGTGCACTGCATCGTAGACCCAGGGCCTCGAAGGGTCGGTTCCCGCGGCCTCGCCGATCAGCGCCCGTTCCATGCCCGCCGCCGGTGCCGGCCGGAAACTCAAGGGGACCTGCACCACTTCCGTGCGCCGTCCGCCGTCGGCCCCCTTGGTGGTGACCTTCAGCAGGAACACCGCCAGCGCCGCGTGGCCGGAAGGGTCCGCCAGCCCCAGGCTGCCGGCCTGGGCCACCTCGAAGCCGGGCGTCTTGACGGGGAACCAGCGTTGCCTCGGAAGCCATTCCTGAAGCAGCGCGGTCAGGGCGGGGGTAAGGATGGGCTGGTTCATGTCAGTTCTCAATCGAGAGGATCGGCATTGCCTGCGTATGGGGGGACGAAGGATTGGACGCGGCCGAGCGGACCCGCAGCCAGAAGAAATCGTGGCTGCCCAAGGTCAGCGTCAGCGTCCCGTCCTCGTTGATGCCAGGAAATGGCTGGCCGCCGAACACATCCCGAAGGCCGCGCCCGGCATAATCGGGAATGCGCAGCCTGGCGGCCACTGGATGCTGCGAAAGGTTGAAGGCACACAGGACTGTTTCCCCGTCCACCCCCGCGAAGTTGCCGTCCGGCAGCTCCCGAAGGTAGGCCAGCACGGCGTCGTGGTCGGCCTCGACGTGCTTGAAGGCACCGAGGCCGAACGCGGGATGGTTCTTGCGAACGCTCAGGATCTGCCGGGTCCACCGCAGCAGCGAACCTGAGTGTGCCGCCTCTGCCTCCACGTTCGCCATGGCGTAGTTGTACACCAGGGACTGGATGGGAGGCAGGTAAAGCTTGCCGGGATCCGCGTGGGAGAAGCCGGCGTTGCGGTCCGGGTTCCACTGCATGGGGGTGCGGACGGCGTCCCGGTCCTCAAGCCAGATGTTGTCCCCCATGCCGATTTCGTCCCCGTAGTACAGGAACGGGCTGCCCGGCAGTGAGAGGAGCAGGGCGTTGATCAGTTCGATCTCGGCCCGGGAGTTGTCCAGCAGGGGTGCCAGCCGGCGCCGGATGCCGATGTTGGCGCGCATCCGCGGGTCCGGCGCATACCAGCCGAGCATGGCGGCCCGCTCGTCCGCGGTGACCATCTCAAGGGTCAGCTCGTCATGGTTCCGCAGGAAGGTCCCCCACTGGGCGCCCTCTGGAATATCAGGGGTGTCCATCATCGTCTCGATGATGGGCGCGGCCTTCTGGTCCCGGAGCGCGTAATACAGGCGCGGCATGATCGGGAAGTGGAAGGCCATGTGGCACTCGGGTTCCTCTTCCGTACCGAAGTACTCCACCACCTCATTGGGCGGCTGGTTGGCTTCGGCAATGATGACGCGCCCGGGGTAGCTCTCGTCCACCATTGTGCGGAGTCTGCGGAGGAATTCGTGGGTGGCGGGAAGGTTCTCGCAGTTCGTGCCCTCCTCCTCAAAGAGGTACGGGATGGCGTCCGCGCGGAACCCGTCGATGCCCTGGTCCAGCCAGAACCGCACCACGTCGAACAAGGCCTCGATGACCCTGGGGTTCTCGAAATTCAGGTCCGGCTGGTGGCTGAAAAAGCGGTGCCAGAAAAACTGCCGACGGATGGGGTCGAAGGTCCAGTTGGATTCCTCGGTGTCCACGAAGATGATCCGGGCGTCCTGGTACTTCTCGTCGGTGTCGCTCCAGACGTAGAAGTCCCCGAACGGGCCATCCGGGTCCTTCCGCGATTCCTGGAACCAGGGGTGCTGGTCCGAGGTGTGGTTCAGGGGCAGGTCGATGATGACCCGCACACCCCTGGCGTGGGCTTCGGCCACCAGCCGCTTGAAGTCGGTGATGGTGCCAAACTCGTCCAGCACGGAGTTGTAGTCGGAGATGTCGTAGCCGCCGTCGCGCAGCGGGGACTGGAAGAACGGGGGCAGCCAGAGGCAGTCCACGCCCAGCCACTGCAGGTAGTCAAGCCTGTCGATGAGGCCCGAGAAATCTCCCGAACCGTCACCGTTGGCATCCGCAAAAGCTCTGACGAGGACCTCGTAGAAAACGGCCTTCCGGTACCACAGAGGATCGTGCTGCAGGCCCGGCGCATTCAGTTCGAAGGTGCTCTTCGGCGTGAAATGCCGGCCCGAGCTTTGCGGATTAAAACTCACTGATGCGCTCTCCTCACACCCAGGATGTGCGCGGGCTCAATATGCGGGTCGAGGCGGACGTAGTTGAACTCGCCCCATTCCCAGCTTTCCCCGGAAATGAGGTCGTCCACATGGAAGCCGCCGTTCGCGGTGAGGTCATCCGGATCCAGTTCCAGGGCCGCGAGGTCCAGCGAGACGCTGCACTCCTTGGTGACGTGGGGATCGATGTTCACCACCACAATGATGGTGTCCTTGGATCCGTCGGGAAGCGTCTTGTGCTTGGAGTACACAACGGTGGAATCGTCAGTGCTGTAATGCACTGTCAGGTTCTGCAGGTCCTGCAGCGCAGGGTGCGAGTGCCGCAGTTCGTTCAGCCTGGTGATGTACGGGGCCAGGGTCCGCCCGGAGCGGGCCGCGGCATCCCAGTCACGGGCTTTGTACTCGAACTTTTCGTTGTCGATGT
This sequence comes from Arthrobacter sp. SLBN-100, assembly GCF_006715305.1. NCBI lineage: Bacteria > Bacillati > Actinomycetota > Actinomycetes > Micrococcales > Micrococcaceae > Arthrobacter > Arthrobacter sp. SLBN-100. Next base: position 3,819,253 of record NZ_VFMY01000001.1, on the reverse strand, counting down.
ACTCCTCGGCTCCCGGCCGGGCGACGTGCTCGTACAGCTCGTAGCCGGCGTACACGCCCCACAGCGGGCTTGCCGTGGATGCCAGCACAGCCCTGATCTTGAAGGCCGTCGGGCCGCCGAACTGGAGGTATTCGGTCAGGATGTCCGGCGTGTTTACAAAGAAGTTGGGCCGGAAGAAGGCTGACGACTCGTGGCTGACTTCGGTGAAGTACTCCGTAATCTCCTTCTTGGTGTTGCGCCAGGTGAAGTAGGTGTAGGACTGCTGGAAGCCGGCGCGGCCCAGCGCGTGCATCATGGCGGGGCGGGTGAAGGCTTCAGCGAGGAAGACGACGCCCGGAACCTCTTTATTTACCTGTTCGATGAGCCATTCCCAGAACCACACCGGTTTGGTATGCGGGTTATCCACGCGGAATATCTTGACGCCGTGGCTGACCCACAGCAGGACAATGCGGAGAATTTCGTTTGAGAGGCCTTCCGGGTCATTATCGAAATTCAGCGGATAAATGTCCTGGTACTTCTTGGGCGGGTTTTCGGCATACGCAATGCTGCCGTCCACGCGGGTGGTGAACCATTCCGGGTTGGACTGGACCCAGGGGTGATCGGGTGCGGCCTGCAGCGCCAGGTCCAGGGCCACTTCCAGGCCGAGCTCGTTGGCCCGCGCCACAAAAGCGTCAAAGTCCTCGAACGTGCCAAGGTCCGGATGGATGGCGTCGTGGCCGCCTTCCTTTGCTCCGATGGCCCACGGCGAGCCGGGATCGTTGGGCCCGGCGATCAGGGTGTTGTTGGGACCTTTGCGGTGCTGGATCCCGATGGGGTGGATGGGCGGCATGTACAGGACGTCGAAGCCCATGGCTGCCACAGCGTCGAGCCGCTTCGCCGCGGTGCGGAAGTTGCCGGAGGTCCACGTCCCCGTTTCGTGGTCGCGGACGGCGCCTTCGGAGCGGGGGAAGAACTCGTACCATGCGCCCCGCCCGGCGAGGTCGCGCTCCACCAGCAGCGGGAACTGCTCGGAGACGGTCACCAGTTCTCGGATGGGCTCGCGTCCCACGATGTCCGCCACCCCTTGGCTGAACCCGGCCGCGAGGCGCTCCTCCGGGCTGAGCGACCGGTCCGCCAGCCTCTCGGCGACCCAGTGCAATGTTGCCCTGTCCGCCTCGCTGCGGGAGCCGTCGTCGGACGCTTCACCCAAGAGCGCGGCACCCTCGGCGAGCATCAACTCCACGTCGATTCCGGCGGCCACCTTCACCTCGGCGTTGTGGTGCCAGGTGCCGTAGCGGTCGTGCCAGGCTTCGATGACGAAGGACCAGTTGCCAACATCCGACGGCGTGAGGATGCCTTCCCAGCGGTCCGTTCCCATGCCGCGTTCCCCACGCGGTGGTGCGAGCCTCACGCGCTGGCGCTCGGTGCCTTCCGGATCCAGGAGCACGGCACTGACCCCAAGCTGGTCATGCCCTTCCCGGAAGGCCGTGGCCCCAACGACTATTCCCTCACCGGGCAGGGCCTTGGCGGGGAATTTTCCTCCATCCACCACCGGCTGCACAGCAGTGATGGGAAAACGTCCAAACCGCAGGCCGTCAGTGATGCGGCCCTTCGGCTTATTGTCTAATGCGGCACTGGTTCCTGAGTTAGTCGTCACAGCCTCGACGTTAGCGAGAAATGGCGAAGATTGCTAAGCCTGCTCACTAATTTTGTTGCGGTTGGCGTCATTTGCTGAACGCCAACGTCATTTACCCAAAAGAGACGCAAAGCTGGTTCCGGCTGCGCATGTTGTCGGTTAGTGTGACGCAGGTGAAGGCAATCCGCAGATTTACTGTCCGTACAGTCCTCCCTGAGCCGATCCGCCCGCTGGCCCGGCTGGCCAGCAATTTGCGCTGGTCCTGGCACCGCCCCACCCGGGATCTCTTTGCCGGGCTGAACCCCCGGCTTTGGACCGAAAGCGGCGAGGATCCGGTCGGCTTCCTGGGCCTCGTAAGCCGCGAAGAGCTGCAGCAGCTTGCCGCGAACCAGTCCGTGGTGGAACGCGTCCGTGCCGCCGAGGAGGACCTTGACCGGTACCTTGAGGAGCCGCGCTGGTACCAGGGCCTGGGGCCGGACGCACCGGCCTCGATTGCCTACTTCTCCCCCGAGTTCGGCATCACCGAAGTCCTTCCGCAGTACTCCGGCGGCCTGGGCATCCTGGCCGGGGACCACCTGAAGGCGGCCTCCGACCTGGGCGTGCCCCTGATCGGCGTGGGCCTGCTGTACCAGGCCGGATACTTCAAGCAGTCCCTCTCCCGGGACGCCTGGCAGCAGGAAACCTATCCTGTCCTGGATCCGGACGGATTGCCGCTCACCCTGCTCCGCGAGCCTTCCCCGGACGGCAACGGCCGGCCCCTGCAGGTCTCGTTGCCCCTTCCCAACAACCGCCGGCTCCTGGCTCACATCTGGCGTGCCGACGTCGGGCGTGTCCCGCTGCTGCTCCTGGACTCCAACGTCCCGGGAAATGACGAAGCGGCCCGCAGCATCACCGACCGCCTGTACGGCGGCGGCGGGGACCACCGGCTGCAGCAGGAGCTGCTGCTGGGCATGGGCGGGGTCAAGGCACTGCGCGCCTTCCAAAAGCTCACCGGGACGGTAGCCCCGGAGGTGTTCCACACCAACGAGGGCCACGCCGGTTTCCTGGGCATCGAACGCATCCAGGAACTGATGGCCGGGGACGAGGCGCTCACCTTTGATGAGGCGCTGGCTGCCGGCCGCGCGTCCACCGTCTTCACCACCCACACGCCAGTACCCGCGGGCATCGACCGGTTTGAGATCGCCCAGATCCACCATTTCTTCCAAGCTGGACTGGCACCGGCGGTCCCCGTGGACCGGATCCTGGAGCTGGGCCGGGAGAACTACGCCGACGGCAACGCGTCAGTGTTCAACATGGCCGTGATGGGCCTCCGGCTGGCGCAGCGGGCAAACGGCGTGGCGAAGTTGCACGGTGAAGTGTCCCGCGGCATGTTCTCGGCCCTGTGGCCCGGGTTCGACCACTCCGAGGTGCCCATCACGTCCGTGACCAACGGCGTACACGTCCCCACCTGGGTGGACAGCCGGATTTCCAGGCTCGCCCGGGACCAGTTCGGCAGTGAAGCGGAAGCCCACGGACGCTGGGACCTCGCCTACAACGTCAGCGACGCCGACGTCTGGGCGCTGCGCCGCGAGATGCGCGCCGCCTTGGTGGACGATGTCCGCAAGCGGCTGCGCGCCGCATGGAAGAAGCGCGGCGCCGCCGACGCCGAATTGGGCTGGACGGATAACGTCCTGGACCCGGACGTGCTCACCATCGGGTTCGCCCGCCGTGTTCCCACGTACAAGCGGCTCACCCTGATGCTGCGCGAGCCCAAACGGCTCAAGGCACTGCTCCTGCACAAGGAACACCCCATCCAGCTGGTCATCGCCGGCAAGTCCCACCCCGCCGACGATGCGGGCAAGAAGATGATCCAGGACCTGGTCCGCTTCACGGATGATCCTGAGGTCCGCCACCGCATCGCCTTCCTGCCGAACTACGACATCGCGATGGCACGCACCCTGTTCCCGGGCTGCGACGTGTGGCTGAACAACCCGCTTCGGCCGCTTGAGGCCTGCGGAACGTCCGGCATGAAGGCTGCCCTGAACGGCTCGCTGAACCTTTCCGTCCTGGACGGCTGGTGGGATGAGATGTACGACGGCGAGAACGGCTGGGCGATCCCCACCGCCAATAACGGCGCATCGCCGGAGGAACGCGACGACATCGAGGCCGCTGCCCTGTATGAGCTCCTTGAGAACCAGGTTGCCCCGCGCTTCTACGGCAACACGGTGTCCGAAGACGCCGGCGCCGCGGGTCCGTCCACGACGTCGGGCCCCGAGAAGGTGCCCACGCACTGGGTGTCAATGATCAAGCACACGCTCTCGCACCTTGGGCCGCAGGTTTCGGCCGAGCGCATGCTGCGCGACTATGTGAACACCCTCTACCGCCCGGCGGCGGAGGCGGGCCGGAGCGCCGGCGCGAATTCGTACTCGCAGGCCCGCAACCTCGCAGCCTGGACGGCAAAGGTCCGCTCCGCCTGGCCGCACGTGCATGTGGAGCACGTTGACTCGGTGGGTGTTTCCGAAGACCCGCAGATCGGCGACACGCTCCAGGTCAACGCCTACGTGGCCCTGCACAGCCTCACTCCCAAGGACGTGAGCGTGGAAGTAGCCTACGGCCGGGCCGAGGAAAGCGACACGCTGGCAGAGATCACCGTGATGGAACTCAAGGTTCAGGAAGACCTGGGCAGCGGCCGGCACCTGTTCAGCGGCTCCCTGGTGATCGACCGGTCCGGGTCCTTCGGCTACACCGTGCGGGTACTGCCGCGGCATGACGCGCTGGCGAACAAGGCTGAACTGGGACTGATCGTCAACGCGTAAGAGCTAAGCCAGGCTCCGCACAGGGCTGAAGCAGCAGGAGGAACCCATGAACGACCGCACCGTGGCAGACCTGGTTGTGGACCGGCTGGAAACATGGGGCGTCAGCCGTGTCTTCGGCTACAGCGGGGACGGGATCAACGGGTTCATGGGTGCCCTCCGCCGGGCGGAAGGCCGCGTGGAATTCGTGCAGGCCCGGCACGAGGAAACCGCGGCCTTTATGGCGGTGGGCCATGCGAAGTACACCGGTGGGGTGGGAGTAGTCACCTCCACCCAGGGACCGGGCGCCGTCCACCTGCTGAACGGCCTCTACGACGCAAAGCTCGACGGCGTGCCCGTGGTGGCAATCGTGGGGCAGCAAAGCCGCACGGTGCTGGGCTCGGCCTACATGCAGGAAATCGAGCTCACCGTTTTGTTCAAGGACGTTGCAGCCCAGTTCGTGCAGCAGGTCAACGCCCCGGAGCAGTTGCCCATGGTCCTTGACCGCGCTTTTCGGACCGCGAAGGCCACCTCGTCCCCGTGCGTGGTGATCCTGCCGCATGACATCCAGTCCGCGCCCGAGCCGGAACTGGAACAGGAACACGGGGTGGTAATCACCGCCCCTTCCTGGAGCACATCAGCCAAGACCCCGCGCAGCGAGGACCTGGACGCCGCCGCCGCGATCCTGAGCGGGTCGGGGAAAGTTGCACTTCTCGTCGGGCAGGGTGCCCGGCACGCGCAGGCCGAAGTGGTGGCGATTGCGGAACAGCTTGGTGCCGGGATTGCGACCAGTCTCTTGGGCAAGCCGTACGTGGACGAGACCCTGCCGTTCGCCGTGGGCACGATGGGACATTTGGGCACCACGGCAAGCGCGCACCTGCTGGGCAACTGCGATGCCCTGCTGATCGTGGGATCGAACGACCCCTGGACGGAGTTTTATCCCCCGCCCGGCGCCGCCCGCGCAGTGCAGATCGACATCGATGAGCGGAAGATCGGCAACCGCTACCCCGTTGAAGTGGGACTGGCCGGTGACGCGGCAGCTGCACTCCAGGCGCTCAGCTCCAGGCTGACGGCACGTCCCCCCGGCCAGTGGCGGGACGACGTCCAACAGGAAGTGGTCCGCTGGCGCGCCCTGGCGGAGGAACGTGCCGCCGTACCGGCCAGTCCGGTGAACCCGGAGCGGGTGGTGCGGGAACTGAATGGCAGGCTGCCGGCCAATGCCCTGGTGAGCATCGACGTCGGCAGTTGCGTCTACTGGTATGCCCGCCAACTGGTGCTTCCGCCGGGCGTTCCGGCCCATCTGTCCGGCACGCTGGCCAGCATGGGCTGCTCCATCCCGTACGGCATCGCCGCCAAGCTTGCGCACCCGGACCGGCCGCTGGTGGCACTGGCCGGGGACGGCGCCATGCAGATGGCGGGGATTGCCGAACTGGTGACGGTGGCCCACCGCTGGCGGCAGTGGCAGGACCCCCGGTTCGTCGTCTGCGTCTTCAACAACCGGGAACTTAGCGAAGTCACGTGGGAGCAGCGCGAGTCCGAGGGCGAACCGCGGTTCCGGGACAGCCAGGAGCTCCCGGACTTTCCGTTCGCGGGCTACGCCGAACTGCTGGGCTTTACGGGCATCCGGGTTGAAGATCCTGAGCTTCTTGCGGATGCCTGGGAGCGCGCCTTCGCGGCAGACCGGCCGGTGGTGATTGACGTCCTGACTGACCCCGAGGTCCCCCTGCTGCCACCTTTCCCGGGGGGCAAGGAGAAGGCGGAAAGCATGCGCAAGGTCCTCGGGGAAGAGGACGACGGCGGCCGGGCGCTGGACCTGCTGGCAACCTATACCGGCCAGGAGGAACGCGGCTAGAGCAGGACCGCGGTGACGGCCAGGTCCTTGCCGGCGTAGCGCTCGGCGTCCTGGAGGATCTCGCAGATGATCCCGAAGGACCGGTCGCCGCGGAATGGCCCGGCCACCTGCCAGAGCACCGTGACCGGGGGGGTGCCGTTGTCCGTGATGCTGTCCGCAAAATCATGCAGGGAATCATTCAGCGCATCCAGGTTGACCCCGTAGTGTTCCGGAAAGTTGAGGACCTCGCCGAAGGTTTCCAGGACGGCCTTCCTGCTGTCGGCCGCCGGGACCAGCAAGCTGCGGCGTCCGGCGTCGACCACCTGTTCCTGCAGCTCTTCCAAGGTCCAGGTCTCAGCGGAGTAGATCTTCATGGTTGTGCCAGGGCTTTCCGGTTGCGCATGGTGTTGTTCCCCGCCGGATTACGTGCGGTAAATGTTCATGGAGTTGGCCTCGACGAGGTCCTTCTCCCCCGATGAAACCCTGATCCCCTGCCGGAGCTCGTGCAGCGGTGAGGTGGTCAGCCGCAGCTCGAACATCCGGTGCGGAGCGCCTCCCACAATGATCCGGGGCAGGGTGACCTGCACGTCGGAGGTACTGCCGTTTACCACCACCAGGCCGGCCAGGGTGCCGTCATCGGAGCCGAGCAGGAGCTGCATAACGCGGTGGTGCGGATCGTTCCAGCGTTCCATGGACATGGGGTGGCCGTTGTGGTCGAACCAGTAGAGGTAGGACTGTTCGTCCTGCACCGGGAAATCGTTGGGCTGTGCGGCCAGGAACTCCTTGCGCAGGCGGATGTACCGCTTGGTGCTCCGGAGCATCTCGTGCGATTCCGGCGTCCTGGTCCAGTCGAGCCAAGCGATGGCGTTGTCCTGGCAATATACGTTGTTGTTGCCCTGCTGGGTCCGCGCCAGTTCGTCTCCGGCCATGATCATGGGCACGCCCAGGGAAACCATCAGCGAGGCCATCAGGTTCCGGCGGGACTGCGCACGCTTGGCGAGGACCAGGCCGTCCTCAGTGGGGCCCTCAAAACCGTGGTTGTAGCTGCGGTTGTCGCCGTGCCCGTCCCGGTTCTGCTCGCCGTTGGCCTCGTTGTGCTTCCGGTCATAGGAGACCAGATCGTTCATCGTGAAGCCGTCGTGGGAGGTGATGTAGTTCAGCGAGGCCAGCCGCGAGCGGCCGGAGGCGGCAAAGAGGGCCGCGGAACCGGACAGCACGTCCGCGAGCCTGGACACAGAACCGCCCTGGCCGCCGGACTCCAGGGCGGCCCGGTCGGCCAGCCAGAAGGAGCGCACGGCATCCCGGAAGTGGTCGTTCCAATCCACCCAGCCCGCCGGGAACCGCCCGGTCTGCCAGCCGCCGGGGCCCACATCCCAGGGTTCGGCAATGAGCTTCACATCGGCCAGGACGGGATCCGCCGCGATATCCACCAGGAACGGGTGCTTGGGATCGAACTCATTAGCGGCATTCCGGCAGAGCGTCACCGCCAGGTCAAACCGGAAGCCGTCGATGTGGAACTCATCCACCCAGTACCGCAAGGAGTCCAGGGCCAACTGGACCACCCGGGGCTGGGAAAAGTCCAGGCTGTTGCCGCAGCCAGTAGTGTCCACGTACCTGCCGTGCCCGTCGGTGCGGTAGTACTTTTCCTCCCCCAGGCCGCGGAAGCTGATCGTCTGGCCATTGGCGCCGCCCTCTGCTGTGTGGTTGTAGACCACATCGAGGATGACTTCCAGCCCGGCGGCATGCAGCGCCTTGACCATGCCCTTGAACTCATCCTGGACAGCCTGGGGGCCGGCTTCCTGCGCAGCTTTGGTGGCATAGCCGGGGTGCGGGGCGAAAAAGGCGACGGTGTTGTAACCCCAGTAATTGGTCAGGCCCAAGTCCTGCAGGTGCGGTTCATCCAGGTGGAAGTGCACGGGCAGCAGCTGGACGGACGTGACGCCCAGGCTCTTGAGGTGCTCCAGGATGGCAGGGTGCGCCAGCCCGGCGTACGTGCCGCGGAGTTCCTCGGGCACATCGGGGTGGAGCATGCTCTGCCCGCGGACGTGGGCCTCATAAATGATGGTGTCCCGCCACGGCAGCTTCAGCCGCGCGTCCGGTCCCCAGTCGAAGTCGCCAGCCATCCGCACGCTCGTCAGGAGACCGTCGGACTGGTCCACGGCGTGGCCGTAGGGGTCCAACAGCAGCGGTTGCCCGCCGTCGTCGTCGATCCCGCCTGCGGGCACGGCCAACGGCAGGGACTGCCCGGCAGCTGCTTCTCGGAAGCCATACCGCGAACCATACGGCAGGTTGTCCACGATCCCGTGATGGACGCCCTGGCTCACGTTGGGCAGTGCCTGGACACGCCAGTCGCCGCCGGGGGCCTTGTAGACAATTTCCAGGTTCCGGACACCCGGGGCGTAACAGGCCACGTTGGCCCGCGCCGGGCGCCCCCTTCCGATGCCGGATAAACCTGCCCGGGCCACGTCCGGGCGCGCGACACTGACACCGAGTGGAAGCGCCGTAGAGGCGTCCGTGGTGGAAGCAGCGGTGTCGAAGAGCGGCATGGCCATCACCTAAATAGTAGCCGCCACGGAACCGGCTACTTTGCCGCGCGCTGGCGGGACACTTCGTACAGTGAGATGCCCACGGCCATGGAGGCGTTGAGGGATTCCATTGCCGAGTCGATGGGAATCGACACGATCTGGTCGCAGTTTTCGCGGACGAGGCGGCTGAGGCCCTTGCCTTCCGAGCCCACCACAATACACACCGGTTCGGTGGCGAGGGTCAGGTCGGGAAGTGACACGTCGCCGTCACCGTCCAGGCCCAGGACAAAGATGCCCATGTTCTTGAACTGCTTCAGTGCGCTGTTGAGGTTGGAGGCGCGGGCCACGGGAACACGCACGGCCGCCCCGGCGCTGGTCTTCCAGGCGGAGGCGGTGACGCCAACCGAGCGGCGTTCGGGGACGATCACGCCGTGGCCGCTGAAAGCGGAAACGGAGCGGATGATAGCGCCCAGGTTGCGGGGGTCCGTGATGCCGTCGAGGGCGACGAAGAGCGGCGCGTTGGCGATGTGGCCCTTCTTCCACTTCGCCACGGTGTCCTCGGCGAGCTCGTAGGCGTCCTGGTATTCATAGGGCGGGATCTGGAGCACCAGGCCCTGGTGGACGGCGTCGTCCGTCATCCGGTCCAGCTCGGGCTTGCCGGTCTCCATCAGGGGGATCCCGCGCTCGGCGGCAATCTTCAGGGATTCCTTGACGCGGTCGTCCATTTCGATGCGGATGGCAACGTGCAGGGCTTTGGCGGGAATGCCTGCCCGGAGCGCTTCGACCACGGAGTTCCGGCCGGTGACCACTTCTTCTGTGGCACGTCCTTTGGGACCGGACTTGGCCGCGCCGGCGCTGCGTGCCCCCGTGTTGCGCTTGGCCGCGGAGCGCTCGGAGAGCTGCTTGGCCTTGTGTGCCTTGTGGTACGGACGGTCCTCCGCCTTGGGCGTGGGTCCCTTGCCTTCCAGGGCCTTGCGGCCATGGCCACCGGTTCCGATGGTTGGGCCCTTCTTCGCTTTAACCGACCGGCGACCATTGTTGGCCATTGTGTTCCACCCTTGATTGTGCTGACTGAGTCTGCCTACCAGTCTACTGACCGAAGAAAAATCGGCGTGAGTGGTCGTGGACGTACCCGGGCGGGGTTGCGGCTCAGTCGCGCTTAAGGCTCCAGGTTGCCCCGTCCGGGCCGTCCTCCACCACGACGCCGGCTGCCGCCAGGGTGTTCCGAATGGCATCGGATGCGGCCCAGTTCTTTTCGGCGCGCGCCGCAGCGCGGGCTTCCAGCTGCGCCTGCACGAGGACGTCCAAAGCGGCTGCTTCCTTGCTGTTGCCTGCATCCGTTCCGGCCACGTCGTTGAGTCCGAGGACCCCGGTCATGATCATCACAGCATCCAAGGCGTGCCGGGCTGAGGCATCGTCGCCTTCGGCGAGGGCGGTGTTCCCGGCACGGACGGTCTCGTGAAGTGCCGCGAGTGCGCGGGGAACATTAAGGTCGTCGTCCATCGCCTCGGAAAATGTGCGGACTGCCTCATCAGATGTACCGAAGGTGGCCGCGGCGGGACTGCCCTCGGCCCGGTCCGCGCCATCGCCGGACCGGGCGGCGGCTTTCGCGATAAAACCGTCAATGCGTTCGACGGCGGCTGCGGCTTCCTGAAGAGAGGTGGGGCGGTAATCCAGGACTGAGCGGTAGTGCGCCTGGCCGAGGTAGTAGCGGACCACGCGGGGTGGGGCCAGTTCCAGCATCTCGGCAGGGCTGACGGTGTTTCCGATGGACTTGGACATCTTTTCGCCCTCATAGGTGACCATGCCGTTGTGCATCCAGAAGTTGGCGAACGAGTGGCCTGCCGCCTGGGACTGGGCCAGCTCGTTTTCATGGTGCGGGAACCGCAGGTCCAGGCCGCCGCCGTGGATATCAAACTCGGTGCCCAGGTATTTGGTGACCATGGCGGAGCACTCAAGGTGCCAGCCGGGCCGGCCCGCTCCCCAAGGGGAGGCCCAGCTCGCCGTCGGCGGTTCTCCGGCTTTGGAACCCTTCCACAGGGCGAAGTCGCGGGGGTCCTTCTTACCCCGCGGGTCTGCGTCCGGCGCCGCCTGCATGTCATCGATGTTCTGCCGTGTGAGGGAGCCGTATTTGCTCCAGGAACGGACATCAAAGTACACGTCCCCGGACTCGTCCAGGGCCGGGTAGGCGTGGCCGCGCTCGATCAGTTGCTGGATGAGCGCGTGCATCTCCGGGATATGGCCGGTGGCGCGGGGTTCATACGTGGGCCGGGAGACGCCCAGGGCGTCATAGGCCTTCAGGAATTCCTGCTCGTAGCGGTAAGCGAGGGCCCACCATTCTTCCCCTGCAACTTCGCCGGGTTCCGGGCTGAAGTCCGGCGCGAACGATGCTTCGGACTTCGCCAGGATCTTGTCGTCGATGTCGGTGACGTTCCGGACCACAGTGACCCGAAGGCCCCGGTATTGGAGCCAGCGGGTGAGCTGGTCGAATGCAATGGCGGAGCGGATGTGGCCAACGTGGGGCATGCCCTGCACCGTGGCCCCGCAGTAATAGAGGCTGGCCTTGCCCTCGACGAGGGGGACGAAGTTCCGGACTTCGGCGGAGGCAGTGTCATAGAAGCGCAGGGTCACCGCTCCAGATTAGCCGATGGCGCCGGACTGCCTTGGATACACCAGCGCGGTGGCTACTGCGCTGATGCCTTCCCCGCGGCCGGCGAACCCCAGGCCGTCGCTGGTGGTTGCCGTAACGCTGACGGGCGCGCCCGCGGCCTCGCTGAGAACACGTTGCGATTCCTCCCGCCGGGGGCCGAACTTGGGCCGGTTGGCCACGAACTGAACTGCGACATTGCCGATTTCAAAGCCGGCGGCCCTCACGATCCGGGCCGCTTCCGCAAGCAGCGTGACTCCGGACGCGCCGGCGAATTCGGGGCGGCTGGTGCCAAAATGGGTGCCGAGGTCGCCGATGCCGGCTGCCGAAAAAAGGGCGTCCGCAGCCGCGTGGGCCACCGGGTCGCCGTCGGAATGTCCGGCGAGGCCGCGCTCCCCCTCCCAGTAGAGGCCGCCAAGCCAGAGCGGGCGGGGTGCGTCCCCCGCCGCGTAAGCATGGACGTCGAGGCCGATTCCGGTGCGCGGAAGAATCGTTGTGATGTCCACTGCTAGCCCTCCACCCAACGGGCGCCCAGGGGCCCTTCCAGCAGCCCCTCGGCGAGGATCAGGTCCAGCGGGGTGGTGATCTTCAGTGACTGGCTGGAGCCCCGGACGGCGTGGACGGGCGTACCCAGCATTTCCACGAGCATGGCGTCATCGGTCACAGCGGCGGACTCCTGCCGGTCCAAGGTGCGGGCAGCCTCGTGTGCCTTCAGGAGGGTGCCGAGCTGGAAACCCTGGGGCGTTTGCACGGCGCGCAGTTCCTCCCGCGGCGCGGTGCCGGTCACAATCTCCGGCGCCAATGCGCTGTCCTCCCCGGTGGTGGCAGCCACGGTTTTGACGGTATCCACAACGGCGACGGCGGGAATCACGGCGGCCGCGCCGGCCGCCAGGGCGTCGGTCACCCGGTGGAAGACGGATTCGGGGGTCAGCGCGCGGGCGGCGTCGTGGACCAGTACAGCCTCGATGCCGTCCATCAGGGCAGCAAGGCCCGCCCGGACGGAATCGGCACGGGTGGCGCCGCCGTCGACAATTGAAAGGAGGGGGCCGCCGTCGGCCAGTTCCTCCCTGAAGTCCTCGCACAGCTGCCGCAGGGCCGTGTCCCCCACAGGCAGCGCAATGCACACCTGGCTGCTGACGCCGGACGCGACGATCCCGCGCAGGGCATGCATCAGGATAGTTTCGCCGCCCAAGGGCACGGCCGCCTTAGGCATGCCGTAGCCAAGCCGCTGCCCGGAGCCGGCGGCCACCAGGATCACGGCGGTGACAAGGCGGGTGGGAGTTTCACTCATGCCGACTAGCCTACGTCCCCGGAGCCTGCCCCGCCCGGACCGAAATCCGGGCAAAAAGAAGCCCCGGCGGCACTTGGGTGCCACCGGGGTTCAATTCTTAGGAAGCCAGGACCTCGTCGAGAACGCTTGCAGCCTTCTCCTCGTCGGTCTTTTCAGCCAGGGCAAGTTCTGAAATCAGAATCTGCCGGGCCTTGGCCAGCATTCGCTTTTCGCCTGCGGAAAGGCCCCGGTCGTGATCGCGGCGCCACAGGTCACGGACGACCTCTGCTACCTTGATGACGTCACCGGAAGCAAGCTTCTCCAGATTTGCCTTGTACCTGCGTGACCAGTTGGTGGGCTCTTCGGTGAACTCGGCGCGGAGCACATCAAACACGTGCTCCAGGCCTTCCTTGCCCACTACGTCCCGAACGCCAACAAGATCAACATTTTCTGCTGGAACTTCAATGGTCAGATCACCCTGGGCCACCTTGAGCTTGAGATACATCTTCTCTTCGCCCTTGATGGTGCGCATCTTGATTTCTTCAATTTTCGCAGCACCGTGGTGAGGGTAAACTACTGTCTCGCCGACCTCAAATACCATGTGGACATTTCCCCTTTCCCGCAGACCAGTTTATCACGATTCAGGCATATGACCGGCCGGCAAAAGGGCGCTGAACCGCGAAAATCCGCGGAAAAACAGCACAATCGACCCCCTTGACCCCCTTGACGAACGCGGATAATAGTGCATCGCGCGTGCGCTGCCAAGGGTCATGTGACCGGTCCGAATCCTCGTTTGGGCAGCTTTCCCGATAGGCTATGCCTGAAAATTCTTTCAAGACTCTCGAGGAGTACGTGACGTGCGTTCCATTGCGATGAACCGGGCCCAGCGCGGCAAATTGGCACTGACGGCTGCCGCCCTTGGCATCGGATTGCTGGCGTCAGGCTGCGGCTACACCAATCCCCAGCAAACGAGCGAGCAGTACCAGTCCTCAGACGGCATCAACACCGACCTCGGACCGCTCAAGCTGCGGAACATGCTCATCGTTTCCTCGGGCGAGAAGGAGCCGGGCCGCCTGATCGGCGCCGTCTACAACTCATCTTCCAAGGATGTAACGCTGAAGCTCAACGGGGCCGAAGGCTCCCAGACCGAAGTTCCTGTCAAGGCCAACTCGTACACGCTGCTGAACGAAAGCTCGGACGAAGCAATCCTGAGTACCACCGGCGGCGCCCCCGGTTCACTGGTTGACGTGAAGATCAATGAAAACGGCACCAACGTCAGCAACACGGTCAAGGTCCCCGTCCTGAACGCCACGCTCGAAGAGTACAAGGAATACCTGCCTGCGGGCAGCTCTCCTTCGCCGAGCACCACGCCCGCCCCGTCGCCGACCGCCTCCGAACGCGGAGGCGGCAACGCCCACTAGGCCGCAAGCCCGCAGAAGCACGGACACGAAAAAGGGAGGGGCCAGGCGGCTCCTCCCTTTTTCGCACCTCTCCGCCTCCAAGGGACCGTTACGGCTCGAACTTGTAGCCGAGTCCGCGGACCGTCACCAGGTACCGGGGCGCTGAGGGGTCGGGTTCAATCTTGCCTCGCAGCCGCTTGACGTGGACATCGAGGGTTTTGGTGTCGCCCACGTAGTCGGAGCCCCACACACGGTCTATGAGCTGGCCGCGCGTGAGCACCCGGCCCGAGTTGCGCAGGAGCATCTCCAGGAGTTCGAACTCTTTCAACGGAAGCAGCACCTGCTCCCCGCCCACGCTGACCACGTGGCGTTCAATGTCCATCCGCACGGGGCCAGCCTGGACTGTGGAAGAGATCAGCTCCTCAGGTTCGCCCTGGCGGCGCAGGACAGCCCTGACCCTGGCCACCAGTTCACGGGAGGAGTAGGGCTTGGTGACGTAGTCATCGGCACCCAGTTCCAGGCCCACTACCTTGTCGATTTCGGCGTCCTTGGCCGTCAGCATAATCACCGGGACACTGGAGCGCTGGCGCAACTGGCGGCAGACCTCCGTGCCGGGCAGCCCGGGAAGCTGGAGGTCCAGCAAAACAAGGTCTGCTCCGTTCCGGTCGAATTCGGTGATGGCGTCCAGCCCGTTGTCCACCACTTCCACCTCGTACCCTTCCTTGCCCAGTAGATAGGACAAGGGATCGCTGAACGATTCCTCGTCCTCCACAATCAAAATCCTGCTCAAGCGCTAGCTCCTCGTTCTTTTGCGCCTGCGGCGCGTGGTACTTGCGTGACGGCTGGCTTTACCGGCCCTTGCCCGGACGCGCTCCGGACTGCCGGCAGCGGAAGCTCTTCCTCACCGTCCTGCCCCTCCATCTCAGGGAGCCGGAGGGTGAACGTGGAACCCTGGCCGGGCTGGGACCACAGGCTCACTTCCCCTCCGTGGTTGGAGGCGACGTGTTTGACGATGCTGAGTCCAAGCCCCGTGCCGCCGGTATGGCGGGACCGGGCCGCGTCAACGCGGTAGAAACGCTCGAAGACCCGCTCCTGGTCCTCTGCACTGAGTCCCTCGCCCTGGTCCGTCACGGAGATCGAAACCACGCCGTCCCTGGACCGGACACCGATGCCTACCCGGGTGTTCGCCGCGGAGTAGCGGATGGCGTTGTCGATCAGATTCCGCAGCGCAGTCACCAGGAGGTCCTGGTCGCCGAAGACCATTCCCTCGGTCCGGCCGCCAACGACGATGCGGATGTTCTTGTTTTCGGCAGGGAGTTGGGAACGGTCCACGGCCTCCGCAATCACCGCGTTGACGTCAACGGGGCCGCCCTCGTGCGTGACGCTGGCGCCCTGAAGCCGGGAAAGTTCGATGATGTCCTGCACCAGGGCAGCGAGGCGGCCGGACTCCTTGTGCATTCGCTTGGCGAACCGGCGCACCGCCTCTTCGTCGTCGGCCGAGGACTCAAGGGCTTCTGCGAGCAGGGAAATGGCGCCGACGGGAGTCTTCAGTTCGTGGGAGACGTTGGCTACGAAGTCGTTGCGGATTTCCTCGGTACGGGTGATCTCCGTGCGGTCGTCTGCCAGCAGGAGGATATATTCCTCACCGAGCATGGCTGCGCGCACCTGGACAATGATGGTGCCCTGCCCCAGTGGTCCGCGCGGCAGCTCCAGCTGTTTCTCCAGGATCACCCCGTCGCGCCGGACTCCTGCCGTCATGTCCAGCAGTTCCCGGTGGACCACGGTGTGCCCGCGGACCAGCCCGTAGGCGTAGGCGGCGGGACTGGCGCGCACCACGCCGTCCACGGCGTCCACCACCACAAAGGCCCGTCCGACGACGGCCAGCACCTCGGCTGCACCGGCCGGCAGCGCGGGTTCATCGGCGTCGACCTCCAGCAGGTGCCGCTGCTTCTCGCTGACCCTGTAGGCAAGCACTCCGAAGGTACCGAGCGCCAGGCCAATGAGGCCGGCGACCAGGCCGATGAGCATAGGATCCACAGCTCCACCTTATGCTCTGGCACGCGGCCATCGGCACGTCCGGAGCTGCTGCGCCAACGGTTCAACTAACGTTCATCTTCAAAGGCTCAACCGTTTACCCGATACTGGCAGAGTAACGAGTTGGACTGCCGAACGGCGACATGAATTCCTCCTGCCCGGGTGCGGGCGGGACGGGAGTTCCAAGGAAAGGACGCCCACGTGCGTAAGGTTTTTCAGGAAGAGCTCACCCAGGTTGGTGACCAGCTGGTGGAGATCTCGCGGCTGGTCAGCGAGGCGATGGACAAGGCCACCACCTCGCTCCAGGTGGCGGACGTGGATCTTGCCCAGGATGTGATCGCTGCGGACGCCCGCATCGACTTCCTGCAGAACAGCCTGGACGAACGGGCCATCGACATCCTGGCGCTGCAAGGCCCAGTTGCCAGCGACCTGCGGATGATCGTGGGGTCCCTGCGGATGAGCGCCTCATTGGAGCGCATGGGTGACCTCGCCCGGCACATCGCCCAGCTGGCGCGCCTCCGCTACCCCTCGAACGTCATCCCGGAATCCATGACGGCAACGTTCAAGAGCATGGCGGACCTGGACCAGGAAATTGCTGACAAGCTCACCGTCCTCCTGGAGACCCGTGACCTCGAGGTGGCCCGGGACATCCTGAAGGCAAACACGGCCATCAACGATCTGCACCTCAGCGTTTTCAAGGCCATCGCGGCTCCGGATTGGGACGAGACGCCCGCCACCACCGTGGACGTGGCGCTGGCCAGCCGGTACTTCGAGCGCTTTGCGGACCACGGCGTCTCCGTGGCGCAAAAGGTCACCTACCTGGTGACCGGCGCCTGGCAGCCGAACGCCACCGAGCACAGCTGACAGCAAACGCTGCGGAAAAGACACGGCGGGCCGGTCACTAAAAGTGACCGGCCCGCCGTCGTACGTTTTACAAATGCGCAGTCAGGATCCCGGCTGAGCTGCGTCTAAGGGAGGGACGACCGAGCAGCCAGCGGGATTCTCGACGAAGCCTTATTTTTTGCCCTGGTTGGCGACTGCCAGGATCGCCTCTGCAGCGGCGTCGGGATCGAGGTACGTGCCGCCCGGCTTGACCGGCTGGAAGTCTTCGTCCAGGTCATAGACCAGCGGGATGCCGGTGGGGATGTTCAGGCCTGCGATGGCTTCGTCGCTGATGCCGTCAAGGTGCTTGACCAGTGCGCGCAGCGAGTTGCCGTGGGCGGTAACCAGGACGGTCTTGCCGGCCTTCAGGTCTTCCTTGATGTCCGATTCCCAGTAAGGCAGGAGCCGCACCAGGACGTCCTTCAGGCACTCGGTGCGCGGGAGGGCATCGCCGAGATCTGCATAGCGGGGGTCGTGGGCCTGGGAGAACTCGGAGTTGTCGTCCAGGGGCGGCGGCGGGGTGTCGTAGGAACGGCGCCACTCCATGAACTGCTCTTCGCCGTATTCGGCCAGGGTCTGGGCCTTGTCCTTGCCCTGCAGGGCACCGTAGTGGCGTTCGTTGAGGCGCCAGTCCCGCTTGACCGGGATCCAACCGCGGTCAGCTTTGTCCAGCGCAATGTTGGCGGTGTTGATGGCGCGCTTCAACAGGGAGGTGTACAGGATGTCCGGGAGAACATTGTTCTCAACCAGGAGCTCCCCGCCCCGTGCTGCTTCCGTACGGCCCTGGTCGTTGAGGTCTACGTCCACCCAGCCGGTGAAAAGGTTCTTGGCGTTCCATTCGCTGTGGCCGTGGCGCAGCAGAATCAGCTTGTAAGTCATGATTTTCATCCTAGCCGAGCGCCGCTGCCGCCCGCCCAGCGTTACAGGCGCAGCCCCTCGAGCGTCACGAAGCGGCCCGGCACGATCGGTGAGGCCGCAACGATAAGGTTGGGCGGTGGTGCAAAAAGCTGAACGGGTGACTTCCCCGCACATCACCGGCAGGAACCCGGCCGGCAGGCAGGGCCGGCCGGTAGGCAACGTTACCCGGGGCACCACCAACCCCAACCGGATGCGCCGGCTGGACCGCTGGTTGACCGGGCCGCAGGCCTGGCGGCTCCGGTCCGCGGCAAGCCCCCTGGTGGTGGACCTGGGGTACGGCGCCACCCCGGCCACCGCCGTCGAACTTTTTGAACGCCTCTCTGCTGTCCGGCCGGATGTCCAGGTGTGCGGGATCGAGATCGAGCCGGACCGCGTCCGCGCAGCCCTGCCCCTTCAGCGGCCCGGCTTGAGCTTCCACGTGGGCGGTTTCGAAATTCCTGTTCCGGGCAGGCCGGTGCTGGTGCGCGCCTTTAACGTGCTGCGGCAGTATGAGGAAGCGGATGTGGCAGGCATCTGGCGGCTGGTGCAGGACCGGCTGTCCGCGGACGGCCTGTTCATCGATGGCACCTGCGACGAGATCGGGCGGCGGGTCACGTGGGTTGCACTGGACGCCGAGCGGCCGCTCTCGCTCAGCATTTCCGTCCGGTTCGGCAGTTTCGCCCTGCCTTCCGACGTGGCGGAGCGGCTGCCCAAGGCGTTGATCCACCGCAATGTCCCCGGTGAACCGGTGCACGCCCTGATGCAGGCCATGGACCGGTTCTGGCTGGAATCCGCCCCGCTGGCAGCGTTCGGCAACCGGCAGCGCTGGCAATCCATGTGCCGCCTTTTGCGCGACGCCGGGTGGCCGGTGCAGGACGGGCCGGCACGGTGGCGGCTGGGAGAGCTGACGGTGGGCTGGGAAGCAGTGGCGCCCCGCGGGTAGATAAGCCCGATTAAGTCAGGGGCATCAGCCGGGCCCGTAGGTCACCAGGGCCCGTAGGGGCCGGTGTTGCGGCTGCCGCCGCGGCCAGCGTCCTTTACTGCCGGCCGGACGTCGGCCAAGTAGACGGACGCTGCGACGACGGCCGCGAGCCCGAACAGCCCCAGCGTGCCGAAAAAGCCGCCGCCGCTGCTGAAAAACGAGATGACGCCTACGAGGGCGGCGCCGCCTGTCAGAGCCAGCCAGAAAGTCTTGGTCCTCTTGCCCGTGGCTTCGAACGCATTTGCCCGGTGGCGGGCGCAGTCCACCACGGCCCACAGCTCAAGTCCGAGCGCCACCAGGGCAAGAATAAAGAAAATTGCCTGTTCCACAAGCCGAATAATCAGTTCACCGTCCACAAGCCCAGCCTAGCCGCCCAACGCGTCCAGCGCCTGCTTCAGGTCAGCCCAAAGGTCCTCGACGTTTTCAATGCCGACGCTCAGCCGTACCAGGTTTTCGGGAACACTGGCCGGTTCCGCGGTATGCCGGCGGCGGCGTTCGATCAGGGATTCAACCCCGCCCAGTGACGTCGCCGGAAGCCACAGTTCCAGCGCCTGCACCAGCGCGTCCGCGGCGGCCGCGCCGCTGAGATCTCCCACCGGTGCCACCTGGATGCAGATAATCGAGCCGAAGCCCTTCATCTGTGCCTTCGCCCGTTCATGCCCGGGATCCGCAGGGAGGCCCGGGAACCGGAGGGATTCGACCCTCGGGTGGGCCCCGAGCCGCTCCGCCAGGGCCAGGGCAGAGGCCTGGGAGCGCTCAATTCTCAGGGCGAGGGTCCGCAGCCCGCGCAGTGCCAGCCAGGCTTCGAACGGGCCTGCGATCCCGCCGTGGATAATCCGGTGATGAAGGAGTGCGGAACGGATATCGGGATTGGACGTGACCAGGGCGCCGAGGACGACGTCGGAATGGCCCGCCAGGTACTTGGTCACCGAATGCAGGACGACGTCGGATCCCAGGAGCAGGGGCTGCTGGACCAAGGGAGTGGAAAAGGTGTTGTCCGTGACCACGATGGCTCCGGCAGCGTGCGCGGCTTCGGCGAGGGCAGGCACGTCGGCGATGCCCAGCATTGGATTCGTGGGACTCTCCAGCCACAGCATGGCAGCGGCGCGTGCGGCCGGATGCCGGGGCGAGAGGGCCTCCCTCACGGCGTCCGTGTCCGCTATGTCCACCGTCCGGAGTTCGATGAAACCCTTTTGGGCAAGTTCGGCGGCCATCACCAGGGATCCGGAATAGCTGTGCGTCGGCATCACGAGCACTCCCCCGGCCGGGATGAGGGAGAGTGCTGAACTGACGGCGGCCAGACCGGACGCATAGAGGAGGCCGGGCAGTTCCGAGCCTTCGAGCTGGCCGAGCGCCTCTTCAAAGGGATCCCAGGTGGGGTTGGAGTACCGGCCATAGCCGCGCTCGCCGTCAGCAAGCGGACCAGTGCCAAAGTAGGTGGAGGACAGGACGATGGGCGGATTGACCGGCTGGTCCCGCTCCCTCGGGGGGCGTCCGGCGGCGACCACAACCGTCTCAGCCGCCAGGGACGCTGCTTGCTGTTCGGAAAGACTCATGGAGAAAAGCGTACTGTTCGCTGCGCGGAGCCTCGAAAGCCGCTACCTGCATTGTCCACATGGCACCGGCACCAAACTGCGGTTGGCGGTGCGGATCGGTAGGCTTGTGCAGTGAGCAAACAAGGGGCGGGTCTTTTTATCGCATTTGAGGGCGGGGACGGCGCGGGCAAGTCCACCCAGGCAGCCCGGCTTGCGGACGCCCTTGAATCGCGCGGCCTTACTGTCCTGCGCACGCGGGAGCCCGGCGGTACCCCGATCGGCGAGAAACTGCGGTCCCTGGTCCTGGACCACGGCCAGGGGCACATCGATGCCCACACCGAAGCCCTGATCTTTGCCGCCTCACGTGCAGCGCATGCAACCCAGGTCATCCGCCCCGCCCTTGAGCGCGGCGAGGTGGTTTTGACGGACCGCTATATAGATTCATCGGTTGCCTACCAGGGCGCCGGGCGGGCCCTCGGCAAGGACGCCGTGCGGTCCATTAATGCCTGGGCCACCTCGGGCCTGGAGCCCCACCTCACTGTGCTGCTGGACGTTGACCCTGAAGTGGGCCGCCGCCGCAGGACTGCCGGGGATGCTGCCGAAGACCGGCTGGAATCCGAAGCTGACGAATTCCACGTGCGGATTCGGGACGCCTTCCTGGAACTGGCTGCCAGCCGCGCCGGCTCCTACCTGGTGCTTCCTGCGCATCTTCCCGTCGATGACCTGGCCGCGCAGATCCTCCAGCGCGTGGACGCCCTGCTGGCCGCCGCGGAGGTGGGCAGCGCATGACCGTATGGGAAGACCTGCAGGGCCAGGCCGCCGTCGTCGAACAATTGCGCCAGGCCGCCAGCGGCGAAAACCTGACGCACGCCTGGCTCTTTACCGGCCCGCCGGGCTCCGGCCGTTCGAATGCAGCCAAAGCTTTTGCCGCGGCGTTGAACTGCGACCAGGAGGATGTCACCCGGCGCGGTTGCGGGCAGTGTCCCGCGTGCCTGACCATCCTGGGCGAAACCCACTCCGACGTCACGTTCGTGCGGACTGAAAAAGTGACCATCACCATCGATGAGGCCCGCGAACTGGTTGCCACGGCAGGCAACCGGCCATCAGCAGGCCGCTGGCGGATCATAGTGGTGGAGGACGCAGACCGGATGGCCGAGCGGACCACGAACGTCCTCCTGAAGGCCATCGAGGAGCCAACCCCGCGGACGGTGTGGATGCTGTGCGCGCCCTCCCCCGCCGATGTACTGGTGACTATCCGCTCGCGCTGCCGCAGCGTGGCTTTGCGCCTGCCGCCCGCCGCTGACGTGGCTGCCCTGCTGGTGAAGCGCGACGGCGTGGAGCCCGCGTTGGCGGAGCGTGCGGCCCGGGCGGCGCAAAGCCATGTGGGCATTGCCCGGCGGCTTGCCCGGGACCCTGCGGCCCGGGAGCGCCGGCTGGAGACGGTGAGGTTTCCGCTGGGACTGCGCGGGGTCACCGCCGCGGTGATGATGGCGGAAAAGCTGGTAAAGATTGCCACCGCAGAGGCCACCAGTTCCAACGAGGAACGCGACGCCGCCGAGAAGGCCGCGTTGCTGGCCACGCTCGGAGCGCCCGAATCCGGCACGCTCCCGCCGGCCATGCGGAGCCAGGTGAAGCAGCTGGAGGAAGACCAGAAGCGCCGCGCCAAGCGGTCCGTCACCGATTCCCTGGACCGTACCCTCACAGACCTGCTGTCCTTCTACCGGGATGTGATGATTATCCAGCTCGGGAATGCTGTGGAGCTCGTAAACGTTGAGCTCAGGAGTGAATTGGAGGAGTTTGCCGGCCGCTCTACTCCAGAAGCCACACTTGCCCGGATGGACGCCATCAACAAAGCCCGTGAACGCATCACCACCACCAACGTTGCCCCGCTGTTGACCATTGAGTCCATGGCAGCCAGCCTGATCTAGCCCCTCCAAGGAGACCCGATGACTGCCCGCCCCCTGCCCGCACGCCCCCCATCCTGGGTGATTGCAGTACGTGCCGCCGGGGCCATGGCCCTTGCCATGGTCCTGGCCAGCTGCAGCCTCCTGAACGACGGCGACCGCAACCAGGAGGCAGCCACGGCGAAGGCCGACCCCTCGATTGTGGCGTCCGCTCCGGCCGGGCTCGAGCCGTTCTACTCGCAGGAAGTGGTGTGGGAGCCGTGCGAAAACGACTTCCAGTGCGCCAAGGTCAAAGTGCCCATGGACTACGGCAATCCCGGCGGTGAAACCCTTGAACTGGCGGCGTTGCGGGCGCCCAGTACGGGCAGCAAAACAGGCAGCCTGCTCGTTAACCCCGGCGGACCAGGGGCGTCCGGCTATGACTTCGTCAAGGACGCGGCAGGAACACACTTTTCCCAGCCGGTGCGCGACGCGTACGACCTGGTGGGCTTCGACCCCCGGGGCGTGAAGCGCTCCGCACCCGTGACCTGCATGACGGACGCCGAGCGCGACGCGGCGCGGGCAAAAATTTACGTTTACGAGACGGATGCCGGCCTGGCGGAAGTGCTGGCGGACAGTAAGGCCATCGCCGCCAAGTGCTCTGAGCAGACCGGGCCCGTGCTGGCCCACATCGACACTGTGAGCTCCGCAAAGGACCTTGACATCCTCCGCGCCGTGGTCAACGACGCAAAGCTGAACTACCTCGGCTACTCCTACGGCACCTTCCTGGGCTCCACCTACGCTTCGCTGTTCCCGGACAATGTGGGCCGCATGGTGCTGGACGGAGCCCTGGACCCGTCCATCAGCAACGAGGAGCTGACCCGGGGCCAGGCGCGTGCTTTCGAAAAGTCCATCCGGGCGTATGTTGAGAGCTGCCTGACGCAGGACGGGTGCCCGCTGAGCGGAAATGCCGATTCCGGAGTACAGCAGATCCGTGACCTCATCAACGCCGTGCAACAGACGCCCCGCACCGCCAAGGACGGCCGGGTAGTTAACGCCACCATGTTCGTCAGCGGCCTGATTACGCCGCTCTACAACGATCAGAGCTGGCCTGCACTCACTCAGGCCCTCGATGCGGCCATGGCGGGGGACGTGAGCCTGATGCTGCGACTCGCAGACCTGGGTGCCGACCGCGCCTCCAACGGTACGTATAGCTCGAACTCAACGTTCGCGTTCAACGCCATCAACTGCCTGGACTACCCGATGGAGTCCGATACGGCAGCCATGCGGGCCGAACAGCAGCAACTGATGCAGGAATCCCCCACTTTCGGGTACTTTTTCGCCTACGGCGGCACCAACTGCGCCGATTGGCCGTACAAGAACCTCCGCACCCCGGCACCGGTGGAGTACACGGGTGCCGCTCCCATCGTGGTCATCGGTACTACGGGTGACCCTGCCACACCGGTGGAGTGGGCCGCCTCGCTCCGCAAGCAGTTGGGCAACGCCTCCCTGCTGACCTGGAACGGCGAAGGCCACACCGCCTACGGCCGTTCCAACAGCTGCATCGAGGACCCTGTTGACCGCTACCTGGTGAGCGGTCAGGTCCCCGCCGACAACACGGTGTGCTGAAGGCCTCAGCCCTTTACCCCCGGCCATTTTGACCCGGGCGCGGGGACTCTATTACAGTTGACTCTTGCATGAAGGGCCCGGTTCTTCCGGGCAAACATGCGGTGCTTCCTTAGCTCAGTCGGTAGAGCGTTTCACTCGTAATGAAAAGGTCATCAGTTCGATTCTGATAGGAAGCTCGGGATAAACCCCGGAGAGCCCCTATATCTAGGGGTTTCCGGGGTTTTTCGCTGGTTAAGCCAGAGGCCCTCTTTAGGTTCAGGGCACATTTATGGCACACTTTCGCTCTCCTTCAACAGACTTATGTAGGTGTGAAGCAATTTTAGTCCCGCTCCAGTAAGCGGTCCTGCTAGGGCTCCCCTGCTCACTTGCATCTGGGCACCGACTGCTAATCCTCCACCTGTTGTGGAACAGGCGGAACGAGTTCGTGTGGGTTTCGGCGTCGGAAACATGCTTGGGCACGATCTTGGCTATCCAAGGCTTCAGAGTCCGACATGCCCCCTACAAGCATCGCCTGAGCTATCCATAGACGGCAGCTACCGTCAAAGCAGGACTAGATGGCTGGAGAGTAGCGCGTGGAAACAGGGACGATCCCACTAGGCGAGCGAGCACTGCGCAACATTTTGGACCACATAATTTCGGTGGGCGATGAAGCAGAAGCAGCGTATCTGGAGGTGAAGAGCCAACTCGGTTTTTCCAAAGCCGAAGGAATCGCGAAGGTAGCGAAGTTTCTCCTGGGAGCTGCAAATCGTCGACCGAATGACGCGGCTAGGCACTTCCATGGATATGCGGTGCTGGTTGTGGGGGCGGAGAAGGGGAAAGCCGGTGGCATCCCCCGAGGTACTGAAGCCCACGAACTAGAAGATCGGTTGCGCCCTTACCTTGGGCCACAGTTCCCGGCATTCGAACTAGGCCGACTCCCTGTCGACGCGGAAAGTGAAGTTCTCTTCGTCATCTCCCCGCCCCCTGTAGACGGCCAGACTATATTTCCATGCCACAAGTCTTTCCAGGGATTCAAAAGGCAGGACAACTTGGACGACGGCTCAATCTACGTGCGAGGTGCCAGCAACACGCGCCCTGCAAGGGCAGGGGAAGTACTTGCCCTTGTAGAAAGGGCACGCGGGGCAGGCCGGTCAGCAATCACACTGGACGTTCAGGTCCTTGGACCCATTAATCGAGTCGCTCGTGTGGATGAGGTACTGGACTACCTGTACAAGCGCGAGGAGGAACGCTTTGCTAAGCCTCGGACCTCCTCCACGGCGACCATCCCAGTCTTCATGCCAGCCATCCTCGGCGGTACAGAGCCAGCGAGTGATGAAGATCGTGCCCACAGCGTGGCAATATGGCGTCAAGAAAGACTAGGACACCTACAAAACGGCCGGCGCCATTTCCTCGGCGTTGCACTTCCGGGCGCCGGCATTCGGGTTGTGAGCCGTGATCGGTTTGTGGCCAAGCCCCATCTCATAGTTACCTTCCACGACTGTGAGGTGTTCGATCATCGGGAGACCGCCGACGCGAATTTCGCGAAGGTAGTCTAGCCTGTTGTGCGTCGAATTAGTCCATACGGACCGGCATTCGATCCCGCAGACCTGCACGTCGCAGTCCGTGGCTACCCGGTCCAGTGGAACAACAGAGGGAACAACGTCGAAGTCGTCCTCACGCCAGAATCATTCCGTCCCAATGTGCCCTGGACAAGCGACGAGGACGACTACGTCCTCGTGACGCTTGATCCTCATGCGGAAGCTGTAGCTGTGACCTGGGTTTTGACTGAGGACGGCAACG
Organism: Arthrobacter sp. SLBN-100; assembly: GCF_006715305.1. Taxonomy (NCBI): domain Bacteria; kingdom Bacillati; phylum Actinomycetota; class Actinomycetes; order Micrococcales; family Micrococcaceae; genus Arthrobacter; species Arthrobacter sp. SLBN-100. The sequence continues at coordinate 3,793,573 of NZ_VFMY01000001.1, read as the reverse complement.
ATGTCGTGACTACCGGGGAATTCAACATCGAGCCGGCCGAACTTGTCGAGGCTCCTGAATTGTTCAACCGCTCCTTCGTCGGAACATGAATTCGGACCACCGTGAACTGACGGCTGCCCGCCAGCCGTGGACCTTCGCCGCGGTCTGCATCATGGTCCCCGCTCTGACGCTGCTGGTGTTCAGCTTGGCCGATCCCATAATCCAGCTGCTCCCTTGGTACGCCGTGGCTTACCTGCTGATCGGCGCCTGCATCTTCGCTCCCACCGGCGACCTCCCATCGATGCGGCAGGCCGTGGCGTTCCTGCTTCCCGGCGCACTGCTCGTTCCCCTGGCGCTGCTGAACTTAGGCTTCTGGGCCGGCGGATGGCTGCTCGGCCTACCGGCCTGGGGACTGTTACTGAGCCGGTGGACACCGGATAATCCGCTTCGGGTTGGCCAGCTGCTGAAGTTCGTCGGTCTACTGGTGCTGGGACTGGTGATCTTCACCTTCAATGCCATCTTCGTGATCTTCAGCGTCGGCCTGTTCCTCCTGCCGGCCATTCCCCTCATCCGGCTGGCCAGCCCTGATTATCGGGCCAGACCAGTGTTGGCGACCGTGGACGTACTCCTGGCGGTATCCGCCGTGGTGGTTGCCGTGGCAATTCCTACTCCTGAAGGAGCGTGGGCGTCGCCCTGGATCTTTGCCGGCGGGGCTGCGACGGCAGGACTTATGATCGCCTTCTGGGCGAGTGGACTTAGCCGGCGCTCCAGGCGGAGGCAGCTCAATGACAGAATAGTCGTCTAGGCAATGCGAGCCCTCTGGCCGTCGGCCAGGTTCGATTACATATTCGTGGCGCTTCCGCTAAGAATACGGAATGGGCTTGCGTAGACATTGCTAAGCATGCTTATTATGGTCTCAGACGGATGGGGATCCGGTGCGAGAGGTAATCGAATAGGGTGCGCTCAGCGAACGGGGCGCACCTTTTTCGTGCCCTGTGCTGCGGAGTTGCGTCCGCGAATCAAAGCGGCACGGTCCTAGACTTTCGCCATGCACCCCTTAGTGGCAATCGGCCTGGTTTTCCTCGCCGCGATTGCCTGGACGGTCACAGTCCTGACCATGCTGATTGTTCTTGTCAAAGCCCGGCACCAGCCGCGGGCTGAAGTCAGACGCGCAGTCCATGCGGAGGCCCGAGCCAGTGATGACGAGGCAGCATAGAACCCTGCTGCCGCCGCCCGCCATACCCCCGCGCTGATAACGGTATGGTGGAAGGCCCTTCCCGTAGCGAGGGGCCTTCCCTGCGCTTAGTCGTTGAGGTCGAAGTCCAGATCGAGGCACTCCGTGGACGCCAGCTCACGCCAGGTCGAGCCCACGCGTGCTGCCCCAAGGGTTGCTGCGATCGGCATCCGGTCCACGGTAACGAGTTGGCCCAGGTTTAGGCCGGTCAGTTCGGCGATGTCCCGGATGGGGGTCTGGAAGGTGCGAAACGGTCCCAGCGGCGGTGCCTCATCGATGGCGCCGGGCCGGGGTACGCCCGGAAGATCGGCCAGTTGCGGGGTCTGGTCCACAACGTACCCGACAGCCGAGAGTTCTCCCTGATGCAGGAAGACCGCGACCTTGAAGTAGCGCAGCCGGATCTCCACGCCCCGGTACACCGGATCGACGTCGCTGAAGATCGGGCCCGTGAAGACCACGAACCGGCGGCCATCGTCGGCCGCGTGGTTCTGCAGGTAGGACTCCAGGCCCAGCCACAGTTCCAGGCCCTGATTGAACTTCGCCGCCTGCGGTGCCGCGTTCGTGTAGTGGAAGCTGTCCTCGTTCGCTTGGGCGGCCTCGGCGCGGCTGTCGCCCCAGATGGCGGAGGCCCGCCGGACCAGGTGCCCGCGGTCGATGTCATTGCGGGCATAGACCCGCTCCCCCGTCTGCTGGTCCTCGTCGAGTCGGGATCCAGCCGCCAGTTGATCCCGGACCGGTCCAGGTCCATCAGCTTGTCCCCGTCGATGCCCAAGCCGGTGACGGCGGCGAGGCGCTTGTCCAGCCGTATGAGCACCGAGAAGTGCGTGTACGGCAGCAGCACCGTCGCTACGTCCGGCAAAGTTGGCAGAGGCACGGCAGGGCCGAGGAAGTTCTCGTCAAACCCTTCCCGGTTCGAAAGGTCCTTCGCGGTCAGGGTCGGGGCTACCAGTTGTTCGTCCCGGGCCATACCAGTCAAAAGTGACAGGCTCCTGTCATACGGGTGGACCGGCAACGGAACCTACCGGAGCGCCGTGCGCAGCCGTTCCGCCAAGTCTTCGACTGATTCACGCCATTCGGGTTCGTCGACGTCATCCCACAGCTCGGCCAGCTCCGATTCCTCCCCCGCTACCCGACCTACGGCCTCCAGTGCCAGCTCCACATCCTCCGCAGTGATCTCGCGACCGTGGGCGGTCACCCAGTCGGCGACGTTCTCCGGGAGGTCCCCTGAAGGGTGGCCCTGGCAGGCCGCAGTGATGTCTGCGGCGGCGATGGCTACGCTGCCCTCCGGGGTCTCGACGTAGCCGCCATCCACGTTGGCCAGCGCCCCGCGGATAACGTCGGCACCGGCGGCTTCGAGTTCGTCCAGCCAGTCCAGCGCGTCGTCGTTCTCGAACGGCAGGTAGCCCCATGCGCCCATCGATCATCGCCCCTTCAGTTGCCGGGAACATGCTGGCACCAATATGGCAGAACGTGATCAGAGAATCGGGGATTCGGGACCCAAAAAGATGTCACTCGCCGATCAGGTTTTCCCTTAGCTGCTCGAATTGGCTCTGCGTGATCAGCCCCTGCTCCCGGAGCTGGGCGAGGTGGAATAGTTCGCTCACGACCCCTTGTCCACGTCCTGCCTGGACAGTATGTATGGCTGCAGGCACTGGTGTAGCCTGGCGCGCTCGACTCATCAGGACAAACCCGATGCACATCACGACGACAGCGAAAGTGAACACGCCCCACCACACAGCGGACCACTGTGCGGCGGATGCCTGGCACACCGCCTCGTAGTCAGTCTCCCGGAAGATGTTGTAGGACTGGCGCCTGTCCTCCGTTTGTGCCAACTCATGTTCGGGCGAGAATGCGTTGGAGCAGTACGGACCGACGGGGATCCCTGCGCCGCACACGATCGCGGTCGTCGCCATGATAAGGCCGAGAATGACCGGCGCCAACGGGCCGCCGAGCTTCGCTATCTTTTCCATGATTCCCCAAATTCGTCCGCGAGATCCGCCTTCGGACAGTTTCACATCGTCGCGGCCCTGATGGGAGGGGAATTACCCATACTTGTGTGATTCTTGCGGGAAAGGTTTTGAACACGGGCCCGCTTGGTTGAAGAACGTTCTCCCTAGCCGCTTACGCTGAAGAAGCTCTTCGGGTCGTCGGCGCCCAGGAGGTCCTGGTGGAAGGCGATGGCGTCCACATGCCGGGTGTCCACGAACAAGACCGCGACCGCCCGGGAGTGGATTACAGTGTAGCGGGTCAGGTCTTCCACCCAGGAATGGATCCCGGTGTACTCCTCGACGAACAACCCGTCCCCGAGCAGGCCCCGCTTATTGAGCAGGTCGTAGACAACATTCCAGGCGAGATCCATCAGCTCGTGGATCGCCGCCTCAACAGTTGGAGCCATCATAGGTCCATGGTGCTCCTGGGCACTGACAGTCTGATGGAGCCTGGCGGCGTGTCTAAAAGGCTGCAGGTTTACGGCGCTCTCCTACCCCCCTTCTCAGTTAGGTAGGTCCGTTTCCCCCACCTGCAGACGTCAGCTCGTACGATTGCCACACCCCCGGTCTGGTGACCGGACGAAATGGCGGCGCAAGTATCCGCGGTTAGGGTCAGATCCCGTACTCCCATCCGTCCCTCAATTTTGAAGCATCGCTACTCTGCCCGGAACCAAAATCCATCCGAGCCGCGAAGGCTGTGCTGATACTGCGCACAAAGGGCACATGCCCGTTCATATGGCGAAAGATCCCTCTCCCCATTCGGGGCGCCCATCCACCATTGCACCGCTCAACAACTGGAGGAACTTCACATGGCTAAAGTTTGGCGCGGCCTACTGCCCACAGCCCTACTCGCAGCGGCAATAACCCTTCCGCCCTCAGCCTCAGCAGCGGAAAAAGTTCCGCACTATCCCGCCTGCGACAACTTCGATGTCACCATCAGCTCGACCGGCGGAAACCAGGCCGTTCGCACTACGCGTGTGAAGGACGGCATTATCTACACGATCGTCGCAGGACGCGGCACAACCTTGACGGTCGGCAACTATGAAACCGGCGAGACCGTCACGTTCGACACCAAGGGATCCGTCACAAGGACCGCTGAGAACACCGAAACGGGAACGATCGATTTCGCCCTCTCCGGCGCAAACCTGTTCCTGTTGTTCGATACCGATGCGGGCGGCCCGTCCACTATCCTCTACACAGGATTGGTGAGGTTCACTGCCACCAGTGATGACTTCACACTGACCGAACCCATCGAACAGGTGTCCGGCACACAGAGGGACATCTGCGCTGAACTCGGCTAACACTATCGGTCCCCTAGCGCACAAACGACGCTGATGACGGCGGTAGCACCCGCTGTCGTCAGCTTCGTTTGGCAGGGCTGCCAGGTCGTAGTGGTCCCCGAGTATCTTTTCCGCTGAACTCGGTGTGAAACAGCCCGCGCTCGTGCAGCTCATCTCTGCTGTCGTGCCCGGACCGGATCTGCTCATCCTTCACGAGCCCTCTCGGGACTGGACCTCCTACGGTAGGCGTCGATCTCCACTCACATGTCAAGGCGGAATTGGACGTGGAGCGGATCCATATTGGCATTCCGAGGCCCCGAACCGGTGATCCGGTGCCTTCGAGGGTGAGCCTTAGTAGTCGATGGCCTTCCGCTCCATGGACTTGAGGGCGCGAGCCGTGCCTCCACTTCGGTCTGCTCTCCGAGGTCTCCCAGGGAGGCGAACTGGCCGTCCAGCGATGAGGCGGCGAGTTCCTGCTGGCCGCGGACCGTGGCCTCCCGGCGGCGAATGTTCTCCTCGTACCGGCAGATTGCCGAGGTGGGGTCTCCTGCGTCCAGGGATTTGAGTGCGTCGTAGACCTGGGACTGGGCGGCAGCGACCCTACCCCGGTTGACGAGCTGGTTGCGCTTGGCGGTCAACTCCCCGAGCTTGCCCTTCATCTGGTCCAGACCCCGCTTGAGCTTGTCGACGACCTCGTTCTGCGCGGCCAGGCCCGGTTCTTGGGCCTTGGCGGTTGATTCGGAGGACACCTACCGCTGAAGAGCGACCTTGGCGAGGGCGTCGAACTTGTCGGCGTCCACGCTGTTCCCGGCGGCCCGGAACTCGTCGGCTTTCAGGGAGGCGGCGATGGCTTTGTTGGCCCAGGTGTTGGCGTCGTTCACCGCGCGTGCGTGCTCGTCTTCGGCCATGCGGAGGTTGCCGATGGTCTGGGCGACGGCTGCCTCGGCTTCGCGGATGTTGTTCGAGTAGTCCCTGACCATCTGGTCCAGCATCTTCTGCGGGTCTTCCGCGGAGTCCAACGGGGCGCTGATGTTGGCCTTGGCGAGCTGGGCGACGCGGGCGAAAATACTCTGCTTCACAACGGTCTTTCTATCGGTAATGGATTTTGAATTTTATGTGTACGGCACCGACGGCTGCCAGCACCGGGCCCCACCTACTCCCGCTGCCGGCGGCCGCGCACCCTGATGACCTCGGCGATTCCGGCCAGTGCCATCGGGAACGCCACGACGGCGGCCAGGTGGCGCTTCAGGTCGTAGGGGGAATCCATCGTCGCCCAGCCCACCAGAATCCCCGGCAGGCCGGCGCAGACCGTCACCCAAAACCGGTTGTCCCGTGCGCCGGACCAGACGGCGGCCGCGAGGGACAGCGCGCAGCCGGTGAAGATGTAGCCTCTACCGATCCAGACCTCTTCCTGCTCGGCCGGAGCCGGAAGCCCGATATGCCAGTCGGCGCGCCATATCCCGTAACCGATCAGAACCATCGACGCGATGACGAGCAGTATCCACGCGATGGTTCCAGCCCAACGAGGGCTTTCTTCCGACATGGCCATCACGTACCCGGTTCTTGCTGATCGGTTGTGACTGTCGTGGTTCCGCAGATGAGCGTGCCGCCGGCGGTAGTGAGCTGGCAGTCCTGGTCTTTCACCCGCGGCCCTCCGGAGATCTCGGGGGCGTCGCGGGCCCGCTTGTAGTGGAACTCGTCGTGCTCTGTGTAGATGACGACACTGTCGCCGTCGAAGCCATCCTGGGACACGAGCACCGAGGTTCCGTCCTCGGCCACGATCTTCACCGTGTCACCGATCCCGAACGCGCCAAGGGCTGCGAAGAGAAAAATGAGGCCGGAGTACGGCACGGCGGCAGCGGCAGCCGCGCCCGTTGTCCACCCGATAATGCGCCGTGGGACTTTCCTGGGGATGCGGCCGATCAACGCAGGGAGCAGTAGCGACAGCCCGGCAGTGCCGGACAGGAGCGCCACAACCAGGAACCAGGAGGAAATGGAGTGTCCAGGAATGCCGATGTAAAGGAGCAGGCTCTCCCGGGCGGCTGCCCGCGATGCCCCATAGACGGCGTGGTACGCCCAGGCGCACTGAACCGCGGCGATGATCAGGGCGGTCCCCCAGAGCTCTCGGCGCTTCATGGGCTGCTGGACGAATCTGCATGCTGGGTGGCGGCTGCAGCCTGCGAATCCTTTATCGTCCGTGTCACCGCAACGCGGACGACCTCCACGAATACGAGGCCAACCAGTACCAGCAAGGCTTCAATGGCGAGCATTCCCTCAAATACCCCGGCAAACGAGTCGTCCTTCAATGCTGCCGGGACGAACCTGGCGTACGTGAACAGAGTCCCAAAGGACAGGACCGTCAACGCTGCCAGCCCGCCGAACAGGATTCGGCCGCTGTAGTGGTAGGCGGGGTGGCCAGCGGCGCCCAGGGCCGCGTGCACCAGCCAAAGGACCCCTGCGATGACGGGTAACCAGATAGAGAAATCGGCGCCGGCGATCCCGTAACTGATCAGGACCATCGAGGCGAGGACGAGCAGGACCAACATTGTGGTCCCGGTCCAGGGGTAGCTTGCTTCACGGATCGCCTTCGTCTGGTGGACCCTTACCGATCGGCCTTTCACGCTGCACTCTCCGCCTGGGCATCCCGCAAAACCATCAACCCAACTGTCAGGAAGACCTCCAGGAGGATCATCCCAAGCCACGGCAGGGCGGCAATGAGCGCGAACTTGAACCCAACCAGTCCGCCCGAGAGGAGCGCCGCTACAGCTAAGGCCGGCATGCCACCGAAGAGGATCCAGCGGGTGTGGCGGTCCGCCGGGCTCCGTGCGATAGTCAAACCCCGTGGCCCAACCAAAGGATGCCCGCGACGAGGGGAATCACCGTGAAGGGGTTCGCTTGGCGGCGAATCCTTTGCGGCTGAAATTCCCGGCGATGGCAGTCGTGACGACCTCGCCGCATTTGATGTGCACAAGCGGGCTCCGAGGCCACGTCCCCCAACGTCATGCTGTCAGCCTATCTGTCCCCGGAATGGTTCTTGCCAGTAGGCATGCGTAGGGTTCGGGCTGATAGCCGTTGCGGACCCCCTCTCTGGCGCCCTCATGTATGGCGACGGATATGCTGAAGGTCGACCAAGATGGGGGACAAATGCAAGATTCGCGGATGACGGCTTTCCTGCTCGGCATTGGACTGCCGCCCATCGGGTGGGTCCTCTTCGAGGTCCTAGGCGGACGGTCGAGTCAGGAACAGTACCGCAGCGATGAGGACCTCTACACGCTGCTCTCACTGGTTGCAGGACGCGCTGGGACACGTGCATGACCGCAGCCCGATCATCATCCCGCGTGACCGCTTCTCTGAGTGGCTTGACCCGGACCTGGCCGCCAAGGACGACATCCAGCACCTGCTGGATTCACTGCCGGAGCCGTCGACGCCCTGGCTGTTGACGGTCCATACAGACTTCACCTTGGGCTTGGCGAAGGGTCAGCCGCCAGGCAACACCAAACTGCGACCCTGCAATGTATCCGCCCATCCACATGAGTCCGGGCTGCCCCAGCAGAAGGCCCACGACAAAGAACGATACAAGGAACAGGAAGTTAAGCCACTTCCAAGGCAGGCCGAAGCGGAAGACATAGGTGCTGAGAACCAGCCCTGCAAACAGAGGTGCGATGTCATCCAACACCCTGGAGTTCAGGCCGAACAGCATGAGCGGAACAGTTCCGATCAGTACTACCGCGCCGAGATCGAGTAGTACCAGATCTCATTCCGGGTTTTCATGCCCGTCATAGAGTTCCTTCCCAATGTTCCTGTTTTCCGGTGCCTCAGTCGCCGATCTTGTCTTCGAGGTGGTCTCTATCAGGGAACATGCGCAGAGGCTGAGCGTTGTAGTGCTTCAGCAGCCCACCCGATGCATTCCCTGGAGCCGGCCTAGCTGTAGGTCACTACACGCCGGATTAGCGTAGCTGCTTCTTGCACTGCATCGTGGGCGAGGGTCAACGGATCCGGAACGCCGGCCATTGTAAGACCCGAAACGTCCCACAGCCCGAAGCTCGCCCAGCGTGGCTCGTAGAAGGACCACCAGGAAACCCCCGCGTAGTCACCGCTGTCATACATCGTCCGTGCCCACTGCTGGGTGGAGGCCCGGTCACGGGATACGACGCTGCTGGGCCGCAGTGACCATTCCTGCAGCACCTCGGGATCATCCAGGTCCAGGATGGGTAGGTCCCCCGTGTACCTCACGAGAACCTTCTGCGTCCCGGCCGGCGCGGCGGGCGGGGGGTCCAGGATGGCGTCGGTCCAGCGCGGGTAGCTCCCGAACGCTTCCGCGACGGCGCCCTCTGCAGAGTCGCCCACATAGAGCACAACGTATTCGTGGTCCGGGTCATCAACCCGTCCGGCGCCCTGACGGGGCCAGATATAGAGCGGATGCCCGTTCTGGGAGGGGTCCTTGGCCTCCGGGTGCCAGTTCAGTACGCGCCAGAACTCCACTAGGCGAAAGCGCCTTGTTCGTGGGCGCGGATCGCCTCGATCACTGGGGCTGCACCTTCAAGCCGGTAGACGTCGATGGGGCGGGCATCCAGGTGGGGGTTGTGCCCCTCCAGCCAGAGTCTGGCCTGGGCCGTGGTGAATGCCGTGTGCAGGTGCCCGACCAATGAGTCCAGGTCAGCCAACTGCGCCCGGTTCTCTTCGTTCGGCGCGTCCTGGCCGGTCACCCACCGGCTGGGCCTGTCCTTATTAACCCCAAGCAACGCGGCGACGGCGTTGTTGCCCAGGGCGTTCACGAGCCGCTGCGTCATGGCCCGCGGCCCGTAATCCGGTGTGTCCTTGAGGCCTGCGAGGTTCACGGCGGCGGTCCTGCCGGCGGCCTGGGTCTTGGCATAGGCGCGGCGGCGGGGTGCAACCTTGAAGCCTTTGGGGAGCAGGATGACGCCGTTCCTCATTTTGACGGGAGTCTCCCGTCCTCCGCCCCGCAGGATGACGGTCTGCTCGACGGCCTTCCGTTGCTTCTCCATACCCCAACACTATCTGTTGGGCGAATCTGGCGGAAGATCCGTCCCAGTGGCTGCCCAGCCCAGACCGTTCCTAGGCCCCTGCTGCCCGGAGTCTTTCGGAGAGGTTGTCGAGGGATTCCTTCCACTCCGGTTCGTCCGCCTCGTCCCACAGCTCGGCAAGCTCGGACTCCTCAGCGGCAACCCATTCAACCGCCTCGAGGGCAAGCTGCGCGTCCTCAGCCGTGAGCTCAGCCCCATGGGCTGTCACCCACGTTGCCACATCCTCGGGCAGGTCGCCGTGCGGGTTCCCCTGTGCTGCCGCGGTGATCTCGGCGGCCGCGACGGCGACATTCCCCTCAGGTGCGTCGATGTAGCCGTCCCCGGCAGCGTTCAGACCTTGGCGGATGACCTCGGCGCCGCCGGCTTGAGTTCTTCCAGCCAGTCCAGGGCATCGTCGTTCTCAAAGGCCTGAAATCCCCATGCACACATGTCTGCTCCTTCTGTTGTGCCGGCTGTTTTAGGCGGGCCGCAGGTCGCGGATGTTGTCCTGAAGATAGCGTGCCACCCAGTCCTGAAGCTGCCCGGCGCTCCAGGTCGGTGTGGCGACAAGGAGGATCTCGCGGTCCTCGCGGATAACCCGGGCGATGCCGTCCTCCTGTTTGAGGGCCTTCAGCATCCGGCCCACAACCCGGTTGTGCTCAAAGACGATGTCCTCCCGCAGCGCTACCTCAAGCTCACGGCCGCGGAGCTCGTCATCGCCCAGGTCTTCAACCTCCACGGGCGGCTCGTCCTCGGCCATCTCCTCATCATCCGGCTGGTCGCCGCGGTTCAGCTGCTCGATGAGGCGGCGGGCGTACTCGGCCATGGCGTCAGCGGAGGACTCGCGAAAGCCGGTGAGGTTGCAGTAGGCCTGGACCCTCGGCAGTCCGGGGAGGTAGTTGTGGTCCTCACCAGTACCGCTGACCAGGACAGGGTGCTTGTTGAGGTGGTACCGCTTGATGCGGTGGTGCGCGATCTCCCACCGCGCCTCCGGGGCGTGCTGCTGCACGACGTCGCCCAGGTAGGACACCAGCCCGTCCAGCAGGAACAGCGACTCCAGGGACAGGGCGTGCATCACCTCATATTCGTGCCGCGCCCAGGACGGCCACACTTCCCGCGGCACGCTGTTCGGATCAGTGGCGCCGGGGGGCGCGTCGAACGCCGTGAGATGGGCAAGGATCCACCCCCACAGGGGAACCAGGCTCTCGACAGAGCCATCCAGGAGAAGATCCGGGTCCTGCCCGTCGGCCGCCAGCGCCTGCCTCAGCCGCTCCAAGGCCGGACCGCGCTCCTCCAGGTACTCCTTGAAAGCGGCCTCGGACTGCTTCTTGGTCATGCTGATGTAGTCGATGTAGGCCGTCATAGTCTCTCCCCTGCTATCGGTCGAACATGGCTAGGTACCGTCGGCGGAGGCTCACGCCACTACCACCCGCTCATCCGTGTAGTCGGAGAACGGAGGCCCATCGGGGCAATCAACGGATCTCAATCGCCGACCCCGATTCGAGCTTTGCCTTTGGCGGCCTTTTCCCGGATGGCGCAGCGCCCGAGCTCCTCGATCGACGGTGCGGCGCACGATGCCATGACCAGCGCCAGGGCGACGACAACAGCGAGCTTAAAGGCACGTGGCATGGCATCCCCCCTTGCGGTTGCAGGGTCCTTTATCCCAGTTCCGGGCAGTAGACGCTTCGCACGGCGTTGCCGACCTCGATCCAAACACCTTCCGGGTTCAGATTGTGCCCATCAAAGTAAGCCTGGCAATATGACCCGGCCCTGCTGCTGTACCAATCAGCCGCTATCTCCCCCGGAATGTTTGAACTAAGCCCGGCGCTGTCCAGCTTTGCCTTGAGTTCCGCTTCCTTCTCCGGGGAAATCCACTGCTTGTTGAGCTCAAGGATCTTGGCGGAGTCGGCCTCGGTCGTCTGCGTGTAATCACCGGTGAAGTGAACCTTGCCCGCCGTTGAATCAGTTCCCTGGGTCGTCGATTGTGCGGCAGCGCCTGCTGACCCTGGGGACGGTGCAGAAGCCGACGGCGCTTCAGCTGCGCCGGCACCGGCCACTGCGGCTGGTGTGCTGGACCCTTCTGTGGGCGTACCAGCAGAATCAGAGGGTGCGGCAGCACATCCCGAGAGTGCCAGCAACCCTGCCAGTGCGGCAGTCGTGAGCAATGAAGCTTTCATGATTTCCCCCAATATGGAAGGTCGATTCCATTCGACCCGTTGCTGACTTTTCTACCATCATTTATTCGGACCGCACATGGTGCAGCGGCAGAACACCAGGCAGGAAAGGTGCCGGCCGCGGCTGGAGCACACCGGCCCCTAAGATGGCGTGCATGGATGACGAGGCCCTGGCGGAGATTGCCAACGAGCTCTATACCAAGCCGTTGGAGGACTTTATCGCGGCCCGCACAGCCGCGGCGAAGGAAGCCGCCGGGTCGGACAAGGAACTGGGGACGGCCGTGCGCGGGCTGCCCAAGCCGTCGGTTGCCGCCTGGGCCGTGAACATGCTGGCCCTGCACGAGCCGGAGGTCCTCGCCGGGCTGACGGAGCTCGGCAGCAGGATGCGCGACGCGCAGGCCTCGCTGGACGCCGCGGCACTTCGTGAGCTGGGACGGGAGCGCCGCACCATGCTGGCCGCCGCCGTCGACACCGCCCGATCGGTGGCCCGGCAGCAGGGCCGATCCATCAGCGACGCCATGGCGACCGACGTCGAGGAGACCCTGCGTGCCCTGACCGCCGATGAGGGGGCGGCCGCCGCTGTCCAAAGCGGCCGCCTGCTTAAGACCCTCTCGGCGGATGGCGTCAACGCCGTGGACCTTGACGGCTCCGTGGCGGTTGCCACCGCATTGCCGGCGGCGCCGCGAACAGCGCCCGCTCCTGCTAAGGCTGCACCGGACAAGCCACGGAAGGCGGGTACGACGACGGCGGGTACCTCCCGCCCCCAGCCGGACAAACCGCGGCTGCAGGCAGTCCGGCAGACGCCCCGGCCAGCGTCACCGCCCGCACTGGAGAGAGCAAAAGCCGCCCTGGCCGAAGCGGAGGCGGGGCATGCCGAGACGGCCCGGCTGGCCCGGGACCTGCAGGACCAGGCGGATGAGACACGCACCGAAATTGCTGAGCTCCTCCAGGAGACGGCCGAACTCCGGGCACGCCTCAAAGCAGCTGAGGACCGGCTCGAGCGCTCGCGCAAAAGCCTGGCCTCCACTGCCGCCGAGGCAAAGCAGGCGGTACGGGCTGCGGACAAGGCAGAGCGGGCAGCCATGCTGGCGCAGGAAAGGGTCCTCCGGTTGGGCAGCACAGACACGCCGTCCTGATTCCAAAGAATGTCAGACCCCGGCTGCACACTGGATTTATGGAAAATCAGCCAGTACAGGAATTTCAGGTCACCTACTTCGACGCCGACTGCGGCCGTGCCCGGGCCGAAGTCTTTGACACCATGGCAGAAGCAGAGCGCTTCGCCAGCCGGCACTGCCACGGCGAGGACAGCTGGGCGGTGGTGGACGCTGTTCAGGTCCAACCGGTCCGCATCGCCGCGTGACGCTTCACCCGTCTAAAGGGGGCTTAAAGCAGCAACCCGCGCTGCCGGGCAAAAGCCCTGGCAGCGCGGGTTGTAAGTTCCGCTGGAACTACGCGAAGTCGGACACGGCGGGGTCCGCCCCGATCCGGCCTTCGCCCTTCGCGGTGCGGTCCAGCCCGTTGATGGCCTCGACGTCGTCCGCCTCCAGGGAGACCTCCAAGGCCGCGAAGTTCTCGCGGATGCGGGACTCGGTGACGGACTTGGGGATCACCACATTGCCAATGGCGAGGTGCCAGGCAATAACAACCTGGGCAGGCGTAGCGCCGTGCTTGGCAGCAATGGCGGCCACTGTTGCGTCCTCCAGGAGCTCGCCGCCCTGGCCCAGCGGGGACCAGGCCTGGGTCAGGATCCCCTTCAAGGCGCCAAATTCACGCAGTTCCCGCTGGCTGAAGTACGGGTGCAGCTCGATCTGGTGGATGGCCGGGACAACGCCCGTTTCGTCGATGAGCCGCTGCAGGCCCTCAACCGTGAAGTTTGAAACACCGATGGACTTGACCCGGCCGCGCTTCTGCAGCTCGATCAGCGCCTTCCAGGTGTCCACGTATTTGTCCTGCTTGGGCTGCATCCAGTGGATCAGGTACAGGTCCAGCGTCTCAAGGCCCAGCCGGTCCATGGACTCCTCGAATGCGGCGAGGGTGGACTCGTAACCCTGGTCCGCGTTCCACAGCTTGGTGGTGATAAAAAGCTGCTCCGGCGACAGGCCGGAGCTTGCGATGGCCCGGCCAACGCCAGCCTCGTTGCCGTAGATCTTGGCGGTGTCGATGTGGCGGTAGCCCGCTTCGAAGGCCTGGCGGACAACCTTTTCCGCCACTCCGTCCTCAACCTGCCAGACGCCATAGCCGAGCTGGGGGATCTGGTTTCCGTCATTGAAAGTGAGTGTGGGTGAAAGAGTCATACTTTTATCCTGCCAAAACAGTCGGCCCAGCGACCAGAAATACGCCCCGATAAGCCACACGCTTAACCGGGAATATCTTCCCGGCCGGAGCTGGAGCGTTCCTCCGCGAGGTGCCTCTCGGCGTCGGCCACCTGCTGGAACACCGCTTCAGCGCGCCGGCGTACGGACACGGCGCCCACCGGGACGGGACCAACGGCGAGCCGAAGCATGGCTGCGGCCTCCGAGGTGGTGGCCAGGGAATTACCCGCTTTGGACAGCGCGCGGTGGACCCCTGCCAGGCCGACCGGAATGTCCAGTCCTTCGCTGGGCGACCGCCGCTGCGCTTCCATGCAGACAGCCCTGACGCGCTCCAGCAGCGCGGCGAGTTCATTGGCGATCTCCACCAGCTCCCCGTAGAGCTGATCGTCCTCCACGCCTTCGAGGACCTGGTGGAAGCGGTCCAGCCCCCGGTGGAAACGGTCGTGGGCACGGCGCCACAACCCCTGCCCCAATTCCGCGTCGTCCTTGCGCCCCTGCCTGGCAGCGCTGAAAAAACCCAAGCGCAACCTACAGGTACTGTCCGGGACCGTGGTCCGGGTCACTCGGCTGGCCGGGGCGCGCCGGAGCACCGGGGCGGGGGCCCGCGGGGGCCCGTTGCGGCTCGCCGTTTTCCCCGATCACCACGCCGGGGGCAATCACGGTGCCCGGCGGCAGCTGGCGGAGCTGCCGCTGCGCGGCGGCGTGCTCCCGGGCGGCGTGCTGGGCCGCAATCGCGGTCTGGATGCCGTGGAACAGCCCCTCCAGCCAACCCACCAGCTGGGCCTGGGCTATACGCAGTTCAGCGTCCGAGGGGGTGGCATCGTCCGGGAACGGCAGGTTGATCCTGTCCAGTTCCTCCACCAGTTCGGGCGCCAGCCCGTCCTCCAGCTCCTTGATGGAGCGCTCGTGGATCTCGGCGAGCCTGCCCCGCGCAGCGTCATCCAGCGGGGCCGACTTCACCTCCTCCAGGAGCTGCCTGATCATGGTTCCGATCCGCATCACCTTGGCCGGCTCATCCACCAGGTCCTGCAGGTTGCTGCCCTTGGGTTTGCCTTCGCTGGCCGGGCCAGCCGGTGCAGGTGCCGGCTGGCCATCATCGATGGTGGTGCCCTCTACCGGGAGGTCCTCAGGTGCCTGAGTGTCGTTCGGATCGCTCATGCGTTCATACTCTCATGAGCGATCCGCCCGAGGTCCACTCCATGAACCGAGCTGGCGCCCTGTCCGCTACAGGCTCAATCAGCAGCACCGGCCCTGCGGATTGGACTCCTGGCGGTCCGTCCGGTCCCGCCAGAACTCCCGTTCACTCAGCGGCGGCGTGCTGTGGCCCGCGGCCCGGTAGTGCTCCAGGTACTTCGTGTAGGCATCCGCACCCAGGACGCCGCCCAGATAGCGCGCAAATCCCCGGAAGCCCCGGGTGACAGCAGCGAGTCCGGTGCTCATCAGTGGTGTCCTGCCCGCTCGAACCGCAGCTCGGCCGGGACCTTGTCCCACTCTGCCATCAGCTCACGCTCGGCGGGAGTGGGAATGAGCCCTGCGGGGGCAAAGACCCGCGAAGGCCTGGCGGGGTCCTCGTTGTCCTGAACAGCTGCCCCATGCGCCCGGTTACGGAACGCATTGACGGTGGCGAGCACCGCCGTCGCGATCACGATGATGCTGAGCACCACAAAGATCACGGAGAGCCAGCCCTGGATGGCAGTGTTGCGCACCACCGCTTCCATGGCCGCCACGGATTTCGCCGAACCAAACTCTGTCTTCCCGTCCGCGAGGGCTTTGCTGAAGGCGGCGTTATTGGCGAAGTACCCCACGGCCGGGGTGGGCGAGAAGATCTTCTGGTAGCTCGCGGTGATGGTGACCACCGCGGCGAACGCCAGCGGCAGTGCCACGATCCAGAGGTACTTGAACGTGCCTTGCTTCGCCACGATGGCCAGGCAGACAGCCAGGGCTATGGCCGCCAGCAGCTGGTTGGCGATACCGAACAGCGGGAACAGCGTGTTGATGCCGCCCAGCGGATCAGTGACGCCCATCAACAGCACCGCGCCCCAGGCACCCACCATGACCGCGGTGCAGAGCCAGGCGCCGGGCCGCCAGGAAGCTTCCTTGAACTTCGGAACGAAGTTGCCGATGGAATCCTGCAGCATGAACCGGGCAACGCGGGTTCCCGCGTCCACTGCCGTGAGGATAAAGAGTGCCTCAAACATGATGGCGAAGTGGTACCAGAAGGCCATCAGGGCTGTGCCGCCGATGAACTGCTGCATGATGTGCGCGAGTCCCACCGCCAGCGTGGGTGCACCGCCGGTACGCGAGACGATGCTCTCCTCGCCCACGTTCCCCGCAGTCTCCGAGAGCAACTCCGGGCTGAGGTTGACCCCGGCCAGGCCAAGGCTGTTGACCCAGGTGGCGGCTGTTTCGGCTGTTCCCCCGGTCAGGGCCGCGGGAGCGTTCATGGCGAAGTACAGGCCGCGGTCGATCGAGATTGCTGCCAGGAGGGCCATGATGGCCACGAAGGACTCCATCAGCATTCCGCCATAGCCGATGTAGCGGGTTTGCCGCTCCTTTTCCACCAGTTTGGGTGTGGTGCCCGAGGAGATCAGGGCGTGGAAGCCGGACAGGGCGCCGCACGCGATGGTAACGAACAGGAAGGGGAACAGCGCGCCGGGGAACACAGGCCCGTTCTCCCTGCTGGCGAATTCGCTGAACGCCGGAACGGTGATCTCCGGGCGGACCACAATGATGGCCACCGCGAGCATCACGATCACGCCGATCTTCATGAACGTGGACAGGTAGTCCCGGGGTGCCAGGAGCAGCCAGACGGGCAGGATCGCCGCGATGAAGCCGTAAACGATGAGCGCCCAGGCGATGGTCACCTTGTCCAGCGTGAAGACGTCTGCGCCCCACGCGGTGCCGGCCACGATGCCGCCGCCGATGATGGCAGCCATCAGCAGGACGAACCCGATCAGCGAGACCTCCATGACCTTGCCGGGCCGCAGGAACCGGAGGTATACGCCCATAAACAGCGCGATGGGGATGGTCATGCCCACGGAGAAGACGCCCCAGGGGCTTTCGGCCAAGGCGTTGACCACCACCAGGGCGAGGATTGCCACGATGATGACCATGATGAGCAGGGTGGCGATGAGGGCCGCCGTGCCGCCGATGACTCCGAGCTCCTCGCGCGCCATCTGTCCCAGCGAACGCCCGCCGCGCCGCATCGAGAAGAACATCACCAGGTAGTCCTGCACGGCCCCTGCAAGCACCACGCCGATGATGATCCAGATGGTGCCGGGCAGGTAACCCATCTGGGCGGCAAGGATCGGGCCCACCAGCGGGCCCGCGCCGGCGATGGCGGCAAAGTGGTGCCCGAACAGGACGTTCCGGTCCGTCCGCACGTAGTCCTTGCCGTCTGCTTTGTACTCGGCCGGGGTGGCCCGGAGGTCATCCGGCCTGGTGATGAAGCGCTCGATGACCTTGGAGTAGAAGCGGTAACCGATGAGGTAGGTACAGACCGAAGCAAAGACGAACCAGATAGCGTTCACGGTTTCGCCGCGGATGATCGCGAGCATAAACCAGGCCACGCCGCCCAGCAGGGCAATCGCCGCCCAGAGGGCGATTTTTCCGGGTGTCCACTTCTTCTCTTCGGCCTCGCGGACGTTGTGGTCCAGGGCCGACGGCGGGAGGACGGTCTCGGTGGCCACCGCACCTTCCCCCCGGGCTGCGCTTCGTCGATGATCTGGCGTTCCGGCCATGGCTCCTCCTTGAGATTCTTCCGCATCTGCTGACACGCACCCTACCAACGCGGAACTGGCACCGGACCGGATTTTGCCGCCTGGAGGACCAACCTGCGCCAAACGGCCCGCACTCGTCGACGAGCGTCGGGCCGCGCCACTGTCGAAGGTGCTGCAGGTCCCTTGCGGCTGCCCGGAGGGCAGCTCCTTAACCCCACGGTAAGCCTGTCGGCGCCAATCAGAAAGACCCGCGCTACCTTCAGCCGCCCTGTTCAGGTGCCGGGCGGAAGGTTCAGGTGCCGAGCGCGCGCCGTGATGCCGGCAGCCGGGCGCGGGTGAAGAGCCAGGCCAGCAGGGCGCCGGCCAGCGGTACCGCAACCAGGAGTGCCACGAGGTGTATCCAGGGAACTTCGACGGCGGTGCGCAACTCGGTGGACCGTGCGACGAGCGCCGCAGGCACAGTCCCCGCGAGGCTTCCGAGCACGGTCCCCAGCCCGGCCGTCAAAAGCGCCTGGGAACCCGCGAGGCTCTTCCGCAGTCGGGGCGAAGCGCCAATTCCGGCGAGCGTAACGTGGTCCGCACGGGCATCCGCAAGGGAAAGGCCTGTGGTGATGCCTGCCGCGCTGAAAGTGATCAGTGCGCTGATGGCCACGATGGACCAGGTCATCCACGAGTCGCCCTGCGTGATGCCGGGCTCAGCCCAGAATCCGACGTCGGGACGCCCGTAGACGGCGGCGATGGCTCCCGACGCCGTATCCACCTCCGCCGCCGAGGGGAACCTGCTGAGCTGTACCAGGAGTTCCGCCGCCTCCGGACGCAGGTCCAGGCGCTGGGCCGTCTCCGGCGAAATGACTCCGTAGTAAGGAAGGGCTTCGGCCGGTTCCACCACCACGGCGGGCAACATGCTGCTGGTCACCGTCTCGTGCATGCGCGAAGGGTCTGCCGCATCCTGGGTCTGCGTGCGCACATCCTGGCCCTCGAGCACCGCCCGGCCTTCCCGGACGAAGACGGGGTTGGTCACCACCATGCCGCCGGCTTCCAGCACTGCAAGGGCTTCAGGACCCGCCTCACGGCCGAGTACAGCACTGATCTCGTTCGCGCCGCCCACCAGGATTGCATGCCGGGAGCCTGGCGATTGCCCCAGGGAACCCCGGCAACGCCAGTCATCGGGGTCCACCACCCTTCGTTGCGGTGTTACCGGGCACTCGTTACCGGCCGGCTTGGCGAGTGAGTACTGCAGGCAGTTGGAGGTGGCAGTTCTCGGTGGCGCGGACAGATCAAGGCCGGGCCCGAAGGCGCAATTTTGGATGTACGCCGGTGCGGTGACCACCTGCGTCCACGCAACGTTGCTGAGGGCAGCTTCCACCGCGGCAGCGAGTTCAGCCGGATCGGCTTGGACCGCCGGCTGGGTGCTGCCGTCCGGCAGGAGGGGCTGTTCCAGGGACAGCGGCAGGAATACCTGGTTTTCCAGCGCGTTCCACGAGTGGTTCTCCCGCATCACTGCCTGCTGGCTGGCCGAAAGGACCAGGGCGGCGCTCGCCAGGGTAGCGGCGGCGAGAACGGCTGCCACAGCCGGGACCGTCCGGCCCCGGTTCCGGGCCGCATCACGGGCAGCCATCCGCAAGGACAGCGGCAGCGTGCCCGTCCTCGCTGTCAGCAGGGTAACGAGGAATCCGGCCAAAAGCACGAGCGCGACGACGGCCAGCACGGCACCGGCAATCAGCAACGAGGTAACCAGCGGCAGTTGCCCGGCCTTCCGGTCGGGATCGGCACCCGACTCCCCCAGCACCCAACCTGCGGCCAGCAGCGCCCCGGCCAACAGCAACAGGGCGGCACCGGCCACGGTGGTCCGCTTCCCGTTGCCCGCAGGTGCCCGGCCGGACTTGAGGGCGCCCAGGGCCGCCTGCCGGGCAACATGGTTTGCCGGCGCCATGGCTGCGAGCAGGCAGCACGCCAGGCCCAGGACCATGGCCACCAGCGTCAGCGGCACGTCTGCGTGGATGCCGGGAAAGCGGGCCGAGCCAACGGAGCGGACCCAGTGGACCACCGCTGCCGCAGAGCAGAGGCCCAGGGCGGCGCCCCAGACAACAGCAATGCTGCCGAGCCAGAGTCCCCCGGACGTCACCACGGAGCGGACAGTAGGAGAATCGGCTCCTGACGCTGCCAGCAGCGCCAGTTCGCGGACCTGACTTTTAGCGCCGACGGCGAAAGCAGCTCCGGCCAGGAGGCCCACCTCCAGGAGCGCAAGGGCAGCGATCAGGCCGAACATAGCGTAGACGGCCAGGGAATCCGACGGCGGTTGCGGCGGCGGGACGCCGTCCGGGCTGCGCTCCGCCAGGGACGGCGGATTGAGCACCACGCTCCGGGAGAGCACGCTGACGCCCTGCCGGTTTGCCTCCCGGATCTGCCGCCACGTCACGGGTTCGGAGCCCACCAGGTAGTAGGACAGCGAGTGCGGGGATTGGGATCCTTGATTCAGGGCTTCATCGGCCACCTGCCCCTGCTTCAGGAAAATGACGGAGTTCCGGTCAGAGGCATCCGCGTCCCGGATGGTTCCGACCGGCACAAAGGTGCCGGCCGACGTCGTGATCTCCTCGCCTAACTGAATGCTGAACCGCTCAAGAAGGCCCGGTGATACCAGGGCCTCGGCGGCAGAGCGTGGAGCCCTTCCCCTCAGGAGGGTGAACTTCCCGGCGAAGGCAGGATGCAGGGTGTCCACGATTCTGCCCTGCAGGGACACCAGCGCCGTCCCAACCCCCGTGGTCAGGTTGAGCTGCCGCAGCGGCAAGACCTCATAACCCGGCGGGAGCAGGTCCTGCGGGTCGGCAGGCACAAAGCCGGGATCATATTCGCCGGTGCTGTATGCCACCATCGCGTCATTAAGCGGGTCCTGGACGGACCCGGCATTGGGGGCGGGCAGCACGCTGAACCGGGCCTGCGTTCCGCCCAGCTCGTACTCAACAATTTCCGCCGGCGTCCTTTGGGCGCTCTGGAACAGGGTGGCAGCGCCGGTCATGCCGGCAACCGGAAGCATGATCAGCAGGACGATGAGCAGCGAACGCCCTTTGTGCCGCCCGATATCGCGGCGCGCTACGCGCAGCGCCACGCGGAAGCTGCTCCGGCGTCCTTTGGCGGCCGGAGCGAGATCGAGCCGCATCAGAGCCCCGCCTGGGCCAGGAGGACGGCAGGATCATGCAGGGCAGTTGCCTGGTCCACAACCCGGCCGTCGCGCAGGAACACCACCCGGTCCGCCCAGGCTGCGTGCCGGGCCTCGTGGGTCACGAGCATCACGGCGGCACCGGCATCCGCCCGGGCACGCAGTACTTCCATCACCCCTTGGCCGGTGGTGGAGTCGAGTGCCCCCGTGGGCTCGTCGGCGAGGATCAGGCGCCGCTGCCCCACCACCGCCCGCGCTATGGCCACCCGCTGCTGCTGGCCCCCGGACATCTGATCCATAAAACGATCCGCAAGTTCCGGGATCCCCACCTGCCGCAGGGCATCCAGCGCCTGCCGGCGGGCCTTTTTCCACGCTGTGCCGTCCAGTTCAAGCGGCAGCGCCACATTCTCCGCGGAGGTCAGGGTAGGCACGAGGTTAAAGTCCTGGAAGACATAGCCCACGGCCCGGCGGCGAAGGCGCGCAAGTTCGTTCAGTCCCAGCCCTGCCAGGGGCGTGGATTCCACAAAGACACCACCCGACGTCGGGCGGTCCAGTCCCCCGGCCAGCGCCAGGAGCGAGGACTTGCCGGACCCCGACGGCCCCATCACCGCAACAAATTCACCTGCCGCCACCGTGAGGTCAACGTCGCGGAGGGCGGCGACCGCCGTCGCGCCTTCCCCGAACGTCTTGCTGACCTTCGCAAGTTCCAGGACCTGCTGCGGCCCCTGGACGCTCATCGGCGGCTGTCCGCGTTGAGCGGGGCGGCGTCTTCCGTGACCCCGTTGGACGTCGTGCGTGCCTGGCCCGTTCCGGCGGACTGCGCCTGCTGGACCATCCTGGCCTCACAGAGGTCCAGCCAGCGGACCTCCGCTTCGGTCTGGAAGATCAGGGAATCAAGGACCAGCAGCCAGGCAGTATCCCCCGAACGCTGATTGGCGGTAGTGTCCCGGCGTGCCTTGGTGTAGTCCTGCAGGGCACGCATGGACGCTGCACGCTGGGCCTGGATGATCGCCTGGACATCCACCCCCGGCAACGTGACGGCGAGCGCCAGCTTGATGGCGAGCTCGTTCCGGGGCGGGTTGTTCCGCTCCACCGGAGCCGCGAACCAGTTTTCCACCTCGGCTTTTCCGGCGTCGGTGATGCTGTAGACCACGTGGCCGTTGCCGTCGTCGCCTTCCTTGGTGACCAGGTCGTCGCGCTCCAACCGGTCCAGTGTGGTGTACACCTGCCCGATATTCAACGGCCAGGTGGCCCCGGTACGGTTCTCGAATTCGACCCGCAGCTGGTAGCCGTAGCGCGGCTGGTCCTGCAACAGGGCGAGGAGGCTATGGCGGATGGACATGGTGCTCCTTGCGCTCGTGCATTGGTCTGCACGGTCCCCCAATGGCCCGTGCATACCGCGTATATCCTTGATCGTAACCGAGCAATCCCCCGATGGCAATACTCGGTATGCAGCCTTCCTTTGCCGCCTGCAGGCACTGCTAGAGCAACAGCAGGACCTTTCCTACATGGTCGCCGCTGTCGAAGTAGGTGTGGGCGGCCTGGACCTGCTCCAGCGGGAAGGTTTTGGCCACGAGCGGGTGGATCCGCCCGTCAGTGATCATGGGCCAGACGGCGTCGCGGACAGCGTTCATGATGGCCCCTTTTTCCTCGACCGGCCTGGGCCGGAGCGCCGTGGCCACCACGGCGGCCCGTTTCTTCAGCAGCTGGCCGAGGTCCAGTTCACCCTTAGTGCCGCCCTGCAGGCCGATCACCACCAGCCGGCCGTAATCGGCGAGGGCGTCCACGTTCTGCGCGAGGTACTTGGCACCGACGACGTCGAGGATCACGTCCGCACCCCGGCCGCCGTTCTGCTCGCGAAGGGCCGCGGGGAAGTCCTCCTCGGTGTAGTTGATGGCGATATCCGCGCCCAGGAAGGCCTTCGCCGTTCCCACCTTTTCGTCCGTGCCCGCCGTCGTGGCCACTTTGGCACCCAAGGCCTTGGCCAGCTGGATGGCCATGGTGCCGATCCCGCCGGTGGCACCGTGGATCAGGACTGTCTCGCCCGGCTGGAGCTGGGCGGTCATCACGAGGTTGGAGTACACCGTGGCGGCCACCTCCGGCAGGGACGCCGCCGTGACCAGGTCCACGCCCTCGGGAATCCGGAGGACCTGTTCGGCCGGAACGGCCACCTGCTGGGCGTAGCCTCCGCCGGCCAGCAGGGCCACCACTTTGTCACCGAGGGAGAAAGGTTTGCTGACGCCCGGGCCAAACCCGGCTATCCGCCCGGATACTTCCAGCCCAGGGATTTCCGAGGCCCCGGGCGGCGGCGGATAGAAGCCCCTGCGCTGCTGCACGTCCGCCCGGTTCAGCCCCGCGGCGACGACGTCGATCAGCACCTCCCCCGGTCCGGGTACGGGAGCGTCCGCCTCGCGGACCTCCAGCACCTCCGGGCCGCCCGGTTTCGAAATGTAGACGGCTTTCATGGAACACTCCCGTTTCTGACTGAATACTCGCTGCTCGCTGCTCACTCCAACCAGTGTGCACCGGACACCTTCCGGCCTCTGTTTTGTTGCAGGCAAGTGCCTATGAAACACTACTAGTCGAGGAAGGTTGTCCGAGCGGCCGAAGGAGCTAGTCTTGAAAACTAGTGTGCGGTAACCCCGTACCAAGAGTTCGAATCTCTTACCTTCCGCGATTGGGACCCCTGTCCGCCAGCATGCTGGCCGGCAGGGGTCCTTCGTTTTCCCCCGCAACCGGAGACTCCCCCTGCTGGATCGGCCGGATCACCGCAGACGCCGCCAAAGCACGCCCGCCCAGTGCGGCTTTACTCAAGACATGCCAGGCGGAGCTTTCCTTAAAGCTACCGGCCGGTATCCTTTGTGTGATGGACGGCACATTCCGTACCGGCCACCCAACCCAAGCACTGACAGCATCTACCGGGACCGGGCTACTGGGGCTTCCGGCCGGTGGAGCGGCATGTTCCGCTGGGGAACGTCCGTTCGAATGCACGCGCTATCAACCCCGCGTTCATTCAGCGCTGTTGTGATGTGCCGGATACCGCTTGACCAGGAGCAGGATCCGGGCCCTTGTCCGTCGGTACTACCCGGACGCCTTCCATCGGTTCCCCCACCGGGAACCCTTCTGAAAGTAAGAGCGGATGCATCAAACACCTTGGAAATTAGCGCTGGGTACAGTGCTGTCAGCGGGGCTCGCAGCAGCTCCCCTGGCCGCCTTACCCGCAGTTGCGGACTCTACGCCCGCGGAGGTCTCAGCCGCGGCAGGAACCTCGCCCGTTGTGATCAACGAGGCTTATCTCAGCGGCGGCAGCAGCGGTGCCGCCTACAAAAACAAGTTCGTTGAGCTTTACAACTCCTCGGATGCGCCGGTCTCTGTGGCTGGTTGGTCGCTGCAATACCGCTCCGCGACAGGGACGGCGGCACCCACCAGCCTGGCCGTCCTTTCCGGCTCGATCCCCGCAAAGGGCCACTACCTGGTGCAGGGCGCAAGCAACGGGGCCAACGGTGCGGACCTTCCCGCGCCGGATCTCGTGGCCACTGCCCTGAACTTCAGCGGCACAGCCGGAACCGTCGTGCTCGCCAGGCAGCCCACCGCCGTCGTGCTGGCCACCGGATCCCAAGTGGAGCCCGCTGGCGTGGCGGACCTCCTGGGCTACGGCACCTCCAACACGTTCGAAACGCAGGCAGCACAGGCACCGGCAGGAAATACCGACGTCAAAAGCCTGAACCGGGCAGCCGGGGCGGACAGCAACAGCAACGCCGCGGATTTCAGCCTGAACGCGGCCATCACGCCAACGGGCACCGGCGGCACAGCACCGGATCCGGATCCGACGCCGGACCCCGCACCTGACCCCGCCCCCACTCCGACAACCAGGAGCATCGCCGAAATCCAGGGCACGGGCACCGAAAGCCCACTGGCCGGAACCACGGTGACCACCACGGGCAAGGTCACCGCGGCCTTCCCCACCGGCGGACTCAACGGCTACTACCTGCAGACCGCAGGAACCGGCGGTGACCTGACAGCAACCAGCCATACAGCGTCGGACGGAATCTTTGTCTACTCCCCCGCCACGATGGCATCCGTCCGGGCCGGCGATTATGTCCAGGTGACCGGTGCCGTGGCGGAGTACTACGGAATGACCCAACTCAACGTCACCGGAGCCGCCGGACTGGCCAAGCTGGCAGAGCCTGCCCCTGAAGTGAAGGCCACCGCTTTCACGCTGCCCGCAGACGAAGCCTTCCGCGAATCCCTCGAAGGAATGCTCCTGGCACCCCAGGGCCCGCTGACCGTCACGGACAATTACAGCCTGAACCAATACGGCGAGATCGGCCTGGCCGGCGGAACAACACCGCTGGTCCAGCCCACCGCCGTCGCCGCCTACGGATCAACCGGGTACAGCGCGGCCGTGGCAGACAACGCGGCCCGCGGGATCAAGCTCGACGACGGCTCCAGCACCAACTTCCTGAAGGATGCCGCCACCAAGGCACAGGTGCTGCCCTACCTCACCACCACAGACCCGGTACGGGTGGGCTCCCCCGCCACCTTCACCACCGACGTGGTGCTCGGCTACACGAACAACGCCTGGAAACTCCAGCCGTTGACCCACCTGACGGAAAACAACAAAGCCGCTGTGCAGCCAGCCACCTTCGGGGCCACCCGCGCGGAGGCTCCCGGCACGGTGGGCGGCAACCTCAAGATCGCCTCCTTCAACGTGCTGAACTACTTCCCCACCACCGGTGACCAGCTCACCGGCTGCACGTACTTTGAGGACCGCGAGGGCAACCCCATCACCGTCCGCGGTGGCTGCAATGCCCGCGGAGCGGCCAACGCCGAGAACTTCAAACGGCAGCAGGACAAGATCGTTGCGGCCATCACCAAGGCCGGCGCAGACGTTGTGACACTGATGGAGATCGAAAACTCCGCGCAGTTCGGCAAGAACCGGGATGACGCCCTGGCCAAACTCGTGGAGGCCCTCAACATCCCCACGCCCGGTATCTGGGACTACGTCCGCTCGCCCGCCAACGCCCCGCCGCTGAGCGACGAGGACATGATCCGCACCGCGTTCATCTACAAGAAGGCCATAGCCGAACCCGTGGGTGAATCCATCATCCACAACGACACCGTGGCGTTCGCCACCGCACGCAAGCCGCTGGCCCAGGTCTTCAAGCCCGTGGGAGGTGCCGCCGGGACACAGTTCATCGCCATCGCCAACCACTTCAAGTCCAAGGGCTCTGCCGCTACCCCGGACGACACGGACAAGGGCCAGGGCGCATCAAATCTGGCGCGCACCGCACAGGCAAAGTCGCTGCTGGAATTCACCAAGTCCCTGCAGCAGTCCAAGGGTATTGACAAGGTCTTCCTCATTGGCGACTTCAACGCCTACGCCAAGGAAGACCCCATCAATGTCTTCACCGCCGAGGGTTACGTCAACCAGGACGATAAGGCGCGCAACGCCGATGGCAGCGCGAAACACTCCTACCTTTTCGGCGGAATGGCGGGGTCCCTGGACCATGTTCTCGCTTCCCCCGCGGCCAACGCCGTGGTTGGTGGCGCGGACATCTGGAACATCAACTCCGTGGAGTCCGTGGCCCTGGAGTACAGCCGCTACAACAACAACGTCACCAACTACTACGCCCCGGACCAGTACCGCGCCAGCGATCACGATCCCGTGATCGTGGGCCTGAACCTGCAGCCGGCACCGGCCACCGTTGACCTGAACTTCCTGGGCATCAACGATTTCCACGGCAGGATAGACACCAACACGGTCCAGTTCGCCGGCACCATTGAGAAGCTGCGCGCAGCAGCCGCTCCCGGTGCCACCGCCTTCCTCTCCGCCGGCGACAACATCGGCGCATCCCTGTTCGCGTCCGCCGTCGCCAAGGACCAGCCCACCATCGACGTGCTGAACGCACTGGAACTTCGGGCTTCCGCTGTGGGCAACCACGAGTTCGACGGCGGCTGGGCGGACCTGCGGGACCGCGTCACCGCCGGAGGTTCCAACGCTAAGTTCCCCTACCTGGGAGCCAACGTCTACCAAAAAGGCGCTCCTGAACCGGTCCTGCCCGAGTACACCATCCTGGACATGAACGGCATCAAGGTGGCCGTGATCGGCACCGTCACCCAGGAGGTCCCCTCCCTGGTGACTCCCGCCGGCGTCGCCGACCTGGAGTTCGGTGACCCGGTGGAAGCGATCAACCGGGCCGCGGCTAAAATCACGGCCGGGAACCTGGCCGACGTCATCATCGCGGAAAACCACGACGGCGCCGGGTCGGGAACAGTGGAAGGCTCCACGTTGGAGGAGGAACTGGCAGCCGGCGGACCCTTCGCGAAGCTGGTCAACGAAACGTCCCCGGACGTTGACGCCATTTTCACCGGCCATACCCACAAGGAGTACGCCTGGGACGCGCCCGTCCCGGGCGCGGACGGCAAGACCCGCCCCATCGTCCAGACCGGCAACTACGGCGAAAACGTGGGGCAGATCCAGCTCACCGTGGACACCGCCACCAAGCAGGTGACGGCGTACAAGGCAGGTAACGTCAAGCGCACCGCCGATCCAGCGGCAGATATGATCGCAGCGTACCCGCGGGTGGCCGCCGTTGATGCCATCGTCCAGAAGGCCCTGGCGGACGCCGCCGTCGTGGGCAACCAGCCTGTTGGTTCTGTCACGGCGGACATCACCACCGCGTTCACCACGGACGCCGCCGGTGTTGCCAAGCGCGATGACCGGGGAAGTGAGTCAACCCTGGGCAACCTGGTGGCCGACTCCCTGCTGGCCTCCCTGCAGCCTGCGGAGCTCGGCGGTGCCGAGATCGGCGTCGTCAATCCGGGCGGGCTCCGGAATGAGCTGTACTACGCCCCGGACGGAACCATCACCTACGCGGAGGCGAACGCTGTGCTGCCGTTCGTGAACAACCTTTGGACCACGTCCCTGACCGGCGCACAGTTCAAGACGCTGCTGGAACAGCAGTGGCAGACCAACCCGGATGGGACGGTTCCCAGCCGCGCCTACCTGCAGCTCGGCCTGTCGAAGAACGTGAATTACACCTACGACGCCGCCCGGCCGGCCGGGGAACGCATCACCTCCGTGCGTGTGAACGGGGCCCTGCTCGATCCGGCAAAGTCCTACCGGGTGGGTACGTTCAGCTTCCTGGCCACCGGCGGCGACAACTTCCGGGCGTTCACTGAGGGCGCCAACACGAAGGACTCAGGACTGGTGGACCGGGATGCCTGGATCGGATACCTGCAGAAAAGCAGCTCCGTTTCGCCGGACTTCGCCCGCCGGTCCGTGGCCGTCACCAACACCACTTCGCCTGAAGTAAAGCCCGGGGAGCCCATCACCCTGACGGTCTCCAAACTGGACCTGACCTCGCTCGGCAGCCCGGTCAACACCGCGCTGTCAGCGGTGTTCACCGATTCTTCCGGAACAGTAACCCAGCTCGGGTCCGTGGCGGTGAGTGCCGGCGCGGCCAAGGTGAGCCTTGCAGTTCCGGCCGGCGCCGCTGCAGGGACCGGGGCCCTGGTCCTTACTGCCGCTGAATCTGGCACTGTTGTTTCTGTTGACCAGGCGGTGGCTGCAACCGTTCCCGTCCCGCCCGTCTGCACAATGCCGATCAAGCCGGTCCGGCCCGCGGACGTGGCAGGGCAGTGGAACTATGGCAAGGACATGGCGGCCTACCGTGCCTGCCTGCGAGGCTAAGTCCCACCGGACCGCCGCCGTGAAGGCACGGCCCTCCGCCCGCTCTCTCATGTAATGCGCGTTTTCCTCCAACGCTCTCTCACCAGTGGGAGAGCGTTGGAGTTTAAGGCGCGAAAAGTGAGAGAGCGTTGGGTCGGGTTACTGGTGGTGCTTCAGGCGCCGAGGATGGCGCCGGCGATTTCATCCGCGTCGCGCAGGGTCCGCTGGCCGCTGCGGTAGTTCGGCCCGCCCGGCTGGAAGGCCTCGGCGGCGATGGCGGTGCCCCACTGGACCGAGGAGAGCTGCAGTCCCAACGCGTACAGCCCTTCCGTCACCGAACCGTTGGCGGCCACGGGGCGGTAAGGGTGCGGCGCAACATCCAGGCCGGTGGACTGCACCGGGGCGCCCTCCACGGTCATCATGAGGCGCGGCCGCACCAGCCCGTCCGCCAGCAGCTGCTCCAGGACGGGCGAATCATTGGCGGAGACCCTGTTGCCGGGCGCCAGCGCCTCCACCATGGTCTTTGCCGTCACCGGGGCATCATCCACCCACGGCGAGGCCGCGGTAAAGACGCGGTTCCGGCGGTCCAACGCGAACTTGGGATCGGGCCCCACGAAGCTCACCACGCCTGCCTTGGCCAGCGCGGCAAGCTGCTCGGCGCGCAGGGCGGGCGGCCCGCTGGCAAGTCCTTCCACAAACGACTCGAACCAGCCACGCAGTCCCGCCACCCAGGATTCATCGGTGATGCCGCCGTCGGCCACTGCTGTTTTCAGGACGGCGCGCCCGTGGTGGAGTGCCCCGATGGCCATCTTGACGGGGTCGTCCTCGCCGAGTGCGGACCGGCGGGCATCGTCCAGCAGGTAGTCCACGACGGCGTCGTCGAGTTCCGCACGGGAGGCGAAGGAGCGCCCGGCCAGCGGTCCCGCCAGCCCCGGCAGGTCCAGCCGGTGGCGGGGGCCGACGTGGACGGCGAGCACGCTTTCCACGCTGTCCTCCCAGTTCGCGGCGCTGTGGGCGTGCGGATGGAGGGCCTCGTCCAGTGCGGCGAGGAAGGCCCCGGGGTCAGGCACGGCGTTCGGCTGCGAGCGCACCAGCGTGGAGTAGTACGCCCAAAGCGCATCGCGGTGCAGGAGCGGCCAGAAGTCATGGTCGAACGCCGGCCGGATGCCAGCGGTGCGGAAGCGTTCCAGCGCCGCCTCCGTGAAGTAGCGCAGCGTGACCGACGACGGGTAGTAGCCGTTCAGCGCCGCTTTGGCACGGTAGGGCGTTCCCCGCCGGGAGGCGGCAATGATGTGCGGTTCCTGGCCCGAGGGCTCGTAGCGGAGCGCTGTGCCGTTACTGATGAACTTTCCGCCCCGGCCCTCCGTCAGTTGGACCATGGTGTCGAAGAAGTTCAGGCCCATCCCCCGGACCAGCACGGGTTCGCCGGCCGGAATCCGGGACCAGTCCACGTCGGCCGGCACCGCGGGCGGCAGGTACAGCAGGCCCAACTGGTTCGCCGAAGCCTGCAGCTCCCGCTGTTCGAGGTTCAGCCGGGACGGGATGTGGCCCAGCGCCAGCACCACGGAGCCTGTGCGCAGCGTCGCTCCGGTGGCCAGGCCGACGTCGAACGTTCCGTCTCCGGTGGGGCGCACCGACAGCGCGGACGTTTCGTGGAAGTCGATAGTGACGCCGTCGGGCACGTTGCGCGCCAGCTCCTCCACGATGCTCCGGAGATAGCGTCCGTACAGGGCGCGGCTGGGGAAATCGGTGGCTTCCAGGACGGCAAGCTCTGCGAGGTCTTCCTCGCTCAGGGACGCCGACGGGCTGCCCTGCTGCCGGGCCCGCCACTGGTCAAAGGTGGTGCCGGCGATTGGCGGCGCCAGGGCAGGGTCCTCCGGAATCAGGGTGGGATAGAAGGACTGCGTGTTCATCAGGAACAACCGGGACTGCTGCGGCTGCCATACGTGGCCGGGGCCCGCGGGATAGGGATCGATGACGTCGATGTGGAGACGGACCGGGCCGGAACCGGAAGCGATCTGCGCGGCACGGCGGGCCAGCAGGCGTTCCAGGACGCTGGTGCCCCGCGGACCTGCCCCGATGATGGCGGTCCGGATGCTTTGCGCTATTTCCACGGCATCCAGCGTACGGGCTGAAAACAAAGTGTGCGCTCAAACCTTGACTTGCCAGCCGTCCGCGGATGTTGTTTGGATGGGGCGCATGAGGACCACTGCAGCTGATCCAGCGCCCGCCCCCGGTTTCGGCAACATCCCCGGCACCGATCCGCAGGGCATTGCGCCTGAGCCCACGGACGAGAACGTCTGGCTTGAGGACGTTTACGGTGAGGAGCAGCTTGCCTGGGTGAAGGAGCAGAACTCCCGCACGGAGGACCTGCTGGAGGACGCCGACTACGTGCAGCTTGAGGGCAGCATCCTGGAGGTGCTCGACTCCACGGACCGGATCGCCATGGTGGGCAAGCGCGGCGACTGGTACTACAACTTCTGGAAGGACCAGCAGAACCCCAAGGGCCTCTGGCGCCGCACCACGTGGGAGAGCTACTGCACCGGGACCCCGGACTGGGATGTCCTGCTGGACGTGGATGCACTGTCCGCCGCGGAAGGCCAGGAATGGGTCTTCCATGGCGCAACCTTCCTCCGCCCTGCCGCCGGCGAGCCTTACCGGCACGCGCTGCTGGCGCTGTCCCCGGACGGCGGCGACGCCAACCGGTACCGGGAATTCGACGTCGAAACGCGGACCTTCGTTGACCCGGCGCAGGGCGGCTTTGACCTGCCGACGGCGAAGGGCCACGTTTCGTGGCTGGATGCGGACACGCTGCTGGTTGCCTCCACCGCCGAGGGGCTTCCGCGGACGGCCTCTTCCTACGCCCGCACGGCCGTCACCCTCAGGCGGGGCGCGTCCCTGCCCGACGCGCCCCGCCTGTTTGAGGTGCCCGAAAACCACATGATGGCCGTGGTGGCGCACGATTCAACGCCTGGCTTCGAACGTACCTTTGCCGTTGACTACATCGATTTCTACAACCGCAGCAATGCCGTGCTGCGGGATGGCTCCTGGGTGGTGATCGATGTTCCCACCGACGTCAATGTGAGCGCACACCGCGAGTGGCTGCTGTTCCGGCCCCAGCAGGACTGGGCGCTCAATGGGTCAACCTATCCGGCGGGCTCACTCCTTGCCGCGCCGTTTGAGGAATACCTGGCGGACTCGCAGAAGGTCTCCGTGCTGTTCACCCCGGACGCCAACACCTCGCTGCAGTCCTGGAGCTGGACCCGGAACTTCCTGCTCCTTAACCTCCTGAAAGACGTGTCCTCCGAGATCCGCGTGCTGGATCCGTCCCGGCCGACCGGCACCGCGGATGCGGCCTGGGCGTCTTCCCTCCTGGACGCCTGCCCGCCGCTGCACGACGTCAATGCTTACGCCGTGGACGATGAAGACGGAGTTGGTGAAGACGGAGTTGGTGAAGACGAGGCCGGCAGCGGTGCGGGCGACGATTTCTGGCTTGTCGCCACGGGCTTCACCACGCCCAGCACGCTGATGCGGGGCACCTTGGAGCGCGCCGCTGACGGGACCGGCGGGGTGGTGAGCCGGCACGCCGTGGTGAAGACGTCGCCGTCGTTCTTTGCCCACGAAAACTATGAAGTGCAGCAGCACTTCGCCGTGTCCGACGACGGCACCCGGGTTCCCTACTTCCAAATCGCCTCGCGGGACCTGGCCCTGGACGGGCAGAATCCCACCCAGCTGTCCGGGTACGGCGGCTTCGAGGTTTCCCGCACTCCCGCCTACAGCGGCACCGTGGGCAGGGCCTGGCTGGAGCGCCGGACGTCCCTTTCCGCCGGGGCCGACGGAGACACATCCCATTCCCGGGGTGGTGTGTACGTGGTGGCGAACATCCGCGGCGGCGGCGAATACGGGCCGGCATGGCACCGGGCGGCGCTGCAGGAAAACCGGCACAGGGCGTACCAGGACTTCGCGGCCGTGGCACGCCACCTCATCTCCCGCGGGGTCACCTCCCCGGAGCGGCTGGGCTGCGTCGGCGGGTCCAACGGCGGCCTGCTGGTGGGAAACATGCTGACCCAGTACCCGGAACTCTTCGGAGCCGTCTCCTGCGGCGTGCCGCTGCTGGACATGCGCCGCTACACCAGGCTTTCCGCCGGCCACTCCTGGATCGCCGAGTACGGTGACCCGGACGTGCCGGCGCAGTGGGAGTACATTCGCACCTTTTCTCCCTATCACCTGCTCAAGGACGGCGTGGAGTACCCCGAGACGTTTATCTGGACGGCCACCTCGGACGACCGGGTGGGCCCGGTGCAGGCGCGGAAGATGGCTGCCCGGATGCTGGCCATGGGGATTCCCAACGTCTGGTTCCACGAGGCCCTTGAGGGCGGCCACGCCGGCGCATCGGATAACCGGCAGGCGGCAGCCTTGCAGGCCCGAAGCCAGCATTTCCTGTGGAAGGCGCTGGCCGGCGGGGCCGCGTAGCCTTGGCCCTGGCGGTGCGCCCGGCTGCGCCTGGCGACGTGGAAGGCTTGGCGGAGGTGCATGTCCGCTGCTGGCAGGAGACTTACCAGGGAATGCTGTCACAGGAGTTCCTCGCGGCACAGAACTCCGGCACCAGGCTGCCGCTGTGGCGCCACTTGCTGGAGTCGGCGGAACCGGCCGAGGCCTGGGTGGCCTCCGATGGCGGCACGCTAGTGGGATTTGCCGGCATCCGCAGGGAGCCGGGCGCTGCTTCGCACAGCTTCGAGCCGCCGTCGTCCGGCGACCTGGAGCTGTGGGGGCTGTACCTGCTGGCGTCGCACCAGGGGCTGGGCCTGGGGCGCCGGCTTCTTGAAGCGGCCTTGGGTGACGAGCCGGCGAGCCTATGGGTGGCAGCACACAATGCGCCGGCCATCAGTTTCTACAGGCACTTCGGTTTTGCACCGGACGGCGCCGCGGACGTCATCCCGGAGTGGGAAAACCTGCGCGAAATCAGGATGGTAAGGCCCCGGCAGGCTGCGTTTCGCTAGTCCCCACACCTTCAGACGGCGCCCGGCGGCGGGTGATGTACCGTCCCGGCGCTCCGTTTTGCACTGCGTGCCCGCTTCTGCGTATCCTTGGTGGGCTAGGAATAGCAATTGGAGACGTGCCAGAGCGGCCGAATGGGCTTCACTGCTAATGAAGTGTGGGGCACAACTCCACCGGGGGTTCAAATCCCCCCGTCTCCGCGTTTGGCCCCGGTCCTGGACCGGGGCCTTTTGCGTACCCGGGGTCAGGGCCCCCGGTGATCCCAGGGTCAGCGGCCCGCTTCCGTCCGGGGTACGGACACCTGAAGTTCCGCAGGCGCGGCGATGGCAGGATGGACAGATGGCAGCCAGCAACACCGTGGACGAGGCGTCCGGCACCACCCAGGCGTGGAGTCCGCGCCTGGCTCTGCTGGTGGCCGCAACCTTCTTTATGGAGTTTCTCGACGGCACGGTCCTCACCACGGCAATCCCCAACATTGCTGCCGACTTTCGTGTTCCGGCCCCGGACGTAAACATCACTATGACGGCCTACCTGCTGACCGTTGCCATGGGCATCCCGCTCAGCGGCTGGCTGGCTGAGCGCTTCGGCGCCCGCCGCGTTTTCTGCCTGGCCATTGCGGTTTTCACCGTCGCGTCCCTGGCATGTTCGTTGAGCCAGGACCTGGCCACACTCACCCTCAGCCGGGTGGCCCAAGGGCTCGGCGGCGCCATGATGGTACCCGTGGGCACCCTTCTGGTCCTGCGCGGGACACCCAAGGCCGACCTGCTCCGCGCCACGGCATTCCTGGTGTGGCCCGGGCTCCTGGCACCTGTCCTGGCCCCTCTGGTGGGCGGGGCGCTGACCACCTACCTGTCCTGGCACTGGATCTTCCTGATCAACCTCCCGCTGGGCGCTGCCGCATTCATTGCCGCCCTGCGGCTGGTTCCGGCAGCGGCCGGAGATCCTGGCCGGCGGCTGGACTGGCTGGGGCTGTTCCTCACCACGCTGGGCGTGGGCTCTTTGGTAGTGGGCCTCGAACTGGTGAGCACCCACCCCGGGGCCCCCTGGGCGGCGCTCAGTGCCGGATTCGGCGCCGTGTTCCTCGCCTGCGCCGTCCTGTGGATGCGCCGGACCCGCAACCCGCTTTTTGACCTCGGGGTGTTCAGCACCCGCACGTTCCGGGCCATGGCGACTGGCGGGTTCGCCTACCGGTTGACCATCAGCTCGGTTCCCTTCCTGCTGCCGCTGATGTTCCAGGCCGGCTTCGGCTGGTCCCCGCTGCACGCCGGAGCGATGGTGGCGGCCGTCTTCATCGGGAACATCGGCATCAAGCCGGCCACAACACCGCTGATCCGGCGCTTCGGCTTCCGGGCCATGCTGGTGTTCGCTTCGCTTGCTTCAGCAGTGACCTTCGCCCTCTGCGCCCTGCTGACGGCGGAAACGCCCCAGGCACTCACGTTTGCCCTGCTGGTCTGCAGCGGGGCCTTCCGCTCCATCGGCTTCTCGGCCTACGCCTCCGTGCAGTACGCCGACATCGCACCGGCGCAACTGACATCCGCCAACACCGTGTCCGCCACTCTGGTTCAGCTCGCTACCGGTGCCGGCATTGCCGTGGGCGCCCTGCTGATCCGGGTGTTCGACGGACTGGGCACCTTTCCTGACGACGCTGCCGGACCCTTCCGCGGGGCTTTCTTCGCAATGGCAGTGCTGATGCTCGCCAGCACGGGGGACAGCCTCTTCCTCCCGCGTCACGCCGGGGCGGAAGTCAGCCAGCGAAAGGCCCAGCGGGTCTGACTCAGGCTTTGCCAGCGGGTCTGACTCAGGCTTTACCAGCGGGTCTGAGCAAGGCTGAATCACCAGGCGCTCCCGCTTCACCCCGCTTCACCCCGCCCGGCGTCCGCTGCCCTTCGGTCAGCCCGCGTTGCGTCAACCCGCGTTGCGTCAACCCGCGTTGCGTCAGCCCGCCTGGGCCAGCACCAGTGGAAGGACAGCTCCCGCTCCGGCCTGCCGAAGGGCACGCCCGGCGACCGTCAGGGTCCACCGGCTGTCCGCCAGGTCATCTATCAGCATCACGGCCTGGCCGTTGAGGCCACTCAATGCAGCATCCAGCTCGGGCCCAACCACCAAGCGGTCCCAGACGCCCGCCAGCCGGTAGGCGCTGTTGCCGCCGCGTCCCCCGGTGGGACCGCCGTGGGCCAGCTGCAGTCCGCCGAGGTAGGGGATCCGTCCGATCTCTGAGATTCCCCGGGCCAGGGACTCCACCAGTTGCGGTTTGCCCCGGGAGGGAATGCTGACGATGGCAGCGGGCCTGCCCACTCCGCTCCAGCCGGGGGTGCGGGTGTCGCCGGCACCCCATTCCCGCAGAACCTGCACACAGGCCTGAAGCATGCCCGGATCCACGGACCGGTCCTCCGCTCCGGCGGCGAAGAGTTCCCGCAGGGCGCCGCCCCAGCCGAGGTCGGTCAGCCTTGCCAGGACACGCCCCTCCGCGAGGCCCTCCCCCGGCTTGAGCTTTCCCTTGACGGGAACGCCCAGCCGGTCCATGCCAGTGGGCCATTGCAGGCGGGCCTCAAGGACACCGCCTGCCCTGCTGAGCGTCTGGCTGGCCGCCTCTGTAGCAGCATCAGCTATTTCGGACGGGAACCACCGGCCTGCGCAGTTGTCGCACCGGCCGCAGGGCTTGGCGGTTTCGTCGTCCAGGACGGAGGTGATGTATTCCATCCGGCACCCGGCGGTGTCCTGGTAGATCACCATGGAATCCTGCTCGTCCACGCGCGCCTCGGCGATTCGCTTGTACCGCTCAGCGTCATAGATCCATGGCTGCCCCGTGGCCCGCCATCCACCACCCACCCGTTCCACGGCGCCGTCCACGGACAGTACTTTGAGCAGCAGTTCCAGCGGGGTGCGGCGCAGGTCTACCCGCGCCTCCAAGGCAACGGTGGAGAGCGCTGTTCCGGCCTCGCCCAAGGCAGTAAGGACTGCCGCGGCCTTCTCCTCGGATGGCATGGAGGCGGTGGCAAAGTACTGCCAGATGTCCCGGTCCTCCGCGCCGGGGAGCAGCAGGACGTCGGCGTTGGCGGCGCCTCGGCCGGCACGGCCCACCTGCTGGTAGTACGCCACCGGGGACGACGGCGCCCCAAGGTGGACCACAAAGCCGAGGTCCGGCTTGTCGAAGCCCATCCCGAGTGCCGAGGTGGCCACCAGGGCCTTGACCTGGTTGTCCTTCAGCAGCTGCTCGGCACGCTCCCTGTCCGCCGGATCAGTGCGGCCGGTATAGGCCAGCACGTGGTGGCCGGCTTCGGCGAGGAGCCGTGCAGTGTCCTCGGCAGCAGACACAGTCAAGGTATAGATGATGCCGCTGCCGGAAAGATCGGCCAGATGCGTCAGGAGCCAGCCCAGGCGCTGCTTCGAGTCCGGCAGCGTCAGGACGCCCAGCCGCAAGGAATCACGCCCCAGGGAACCGCGGATGGTGAGCACCGCGTCCCCGAGCTGCTCTTCGATGTCGTGCACCACCCGGGAGTTGGCCGTGGCCGTGGTGGCCAGCACCGGAACGGTATCCGGCAGTTGGGTGATCAGGTCCGCGATGCGGCGGTAGTCAGGGCGGAAGTCGTGGCCCCAGTCGGAGATGCAGTGGGCTTCGTCGATCACCAGCAGGCCGGTCCGCCGGATCAGTTCCGGCAGCTGGGTTTCCCGGAAGGACGGGTTGGTGAGCCGCTCCGGGGAAACCAGCAGGACGTCCACCTGGTCGGCGGCGAGCTGTTCACGGACGGCATCCCACTCCAGCTGGTTGGCGGAGTTGATGGCAACGGCACGGACCCCCGCGCGGGCAGCGGCAGCCACCTGGTCCCGCATCAATGCCAGCAGGGGCGAGACGATGAGGGTGGGCCCGGCACCCCGGCGGCGCAGCAGCAGGGACGCCACAAAATAGACGGCCGACTTGCCCCAGCCGGTGCGCTGGACCACCAAAGCCCGCCGGCCGCCGTCGACCAGTGCCTCAATGGCCTCGAACTGACCCTCATGGAAGGCAGCCTCCGGGTGCCCCACGAGCTCGCGGAGAACCTCGAGCGCTTCCCGGGAGGTTGCGGTGGTAGAGACGGGACCGCTGGACCGCGCTGCGTCCGGCAAGGGGGCGTCAAAATCCGGGGCAGGCTCAGAAGTTGCTGTGGCGTACTGGTTATCGACCATTGATTCAGTATCCCAGCCACCCCTGACAGGCTGTACCGGCAAGAGGTGCTATGTGGAAACGCACAGAGCTTGGGCGCCTCCTCCGCACGCATTTCCCCGGTCCACGTAAGATAAAGCCCGTGACTAGCGAAAAGACAACGACTTTTGACCTCTCGGCTTCCTTCAAGGCGTACGACGTCCGCGGCATTGTGGGCGAGTCGATAACAGCCGGGATCGTCGAAGCCGTGGGCGCCGCGTTCGTGGACGTCCTGCAGCTCCAGGGCCAGACGATCCTGGTAGGCGGCGACATGCGCCCCTCCTCCCCCGAGTTCAGCAAAGCCTTCGCCAGCGGTGCGGCAGCCCGCGGTGCCGACGTCGAACTCCTGGACCTGATTTCCACCGACGAGCTCTACTTCGCCTGCGGTTTCCTGAACCGCGCCGGTGCCACCTTCACCGCCAGCCACAACCCCGCCGGCTACAACGGCATCAAGATGGCCAAAGCGGGCGCCGTCCCCATCTCCTCCGAAACCGGCCTTAAAGATATTCAGGCCCTCGCCGAGCAGTACCTCAACACCGGCTCCATCCCGGCGGTCGGCCAGCGCGGGCAGATCAGTGTCCGCGACGTGCTCAAGGACTACGCCGAGTACCTCCGCAAGCTGGTGGATCTGTCCGGCTCACGCCCCCTGAAGGTGGTGGTGGATGCAGGCAACGGCATGGCCGGCCTGACCACTCCGGCAGTCCTGGGCGACGCCCTGCTGCCCAAGCTGCCCCTGGACATCGTTCCCCTGTACTTCGAGCTGGATGGATCCTTCCCCAACCACCCTGCCAACCCGCTGGAGCCGGAAAACCTCCGGGACCTGCAGGCGGCGGTGCTCGAGCACGGCGCGGACATCGGTCTTGCCTTCGACGGCGACGCCGACCGGTGCTTCGTCATCGACGAGAAGGGCGAGCCCGTTTCGCCGTCGGCAATCACCGGGATGGTGGCCCGACGCGAAATTGCCCGTGCCAAGGCAATGGGCGAAGCAACGCCTACAATCATCCACAACCTCCTCACCTCGCGCGCCGTGCCTGAGCTGGTGGAGAACGACGGCGGACGGCCCGTACGCACGCGCGTTGGCCACTCCTTCATCAAGGCAGTCATGGCGGACGAAGGAGCGGTGTTCGGCGGAGAACACTCAGCCCACTTCTACTTCCGCGACTTCTGGAACGCGGACACCGGCATGCTGGCGGCGATGCACGTCCTGGCAGCCCTGGGCGAGCAGGACGGGCCGCTCTCGGAGCTGGGCCGCGAGTACGAACCTTACGTATCGTCCGGCGAAATCAATTCCGAGGTCGAGGACAAGGCAGCAGCTGTGGAACGGGTGCGCGTCGCTTTTGCCGGTGAAGACCTGACCATCGACAAGATGGACGGCAGCACCTTCACAGCCAACGACGGCAGCTACTGGTTCAACCTGCGCCCATCAAACACCGAACCATTCCTCCGCCTCAATGTTGAAGCCACGGACCGCACGAGCATGGAGCGGGTCCGCGACAGCGTCCTGTCCATCGTCCGGGCCTAGCCTCCGGCATGGCTGAGGACAACAGGCTGGACTCCGGATCAGCTGCCGGCGGGACGGGGTCCTGGCGGGACTCCGTCCCGGAAAGCACCGCTACCGACCTTGAGAACCTCCTGGGAACGGGTATCAGTGCCGCCCAGGAGCAGCTCCAACGCAACGGCGGCTTCCTGCCCTTTGCCCTGACGGTGCAAAACGACGGCGAAGTCCGCCTGGTCGCGGTCACGCCGGCGGATGCGGAAGAAGGTTCCGGCGGCGACTTCGACGCCGACGGCATGATCAGCGACCTCACCGCCCTGCTGCGGCAGAACCGGGATGACTTCCGGGCTGCCGCCGTGGTGTGCGACATCCTCCTCGTGGAGGAGGAGTCGGACGCCATCCATGTGGCAACGGAGCACCGCGAAGGCCAGGTCTTCGCGGCCGTGTTGCCCTACTCTGCCGATGCGGTCACCCGGGCGTGGGAGTTCGGCGAGCTCGCGGCTGACGCCAGCGAGCCCACCATCTGGGTGGACTAGACCGGAACCGGCACATGAAGATCAACGCTTTTGCCGACGTGAGCCTCCGGGCGCTTATGGTGCTGGCCGCCGCTCCCGGCGGCACACTGCTGACCACACAAAACATCGCCGATACCGTGGGGACGCCCTACAACCACGTCAGCAAGGCGATGGCTAAGCTGAGGAACCTCGGGCTGATCGAGGTGGAGCGCGGCCGGACCGGCGGGTCCCGGCTAAGCCATGCCGGCCGGATTGCCACGGTGGGACAAATCCTGCGGCAACTCGATACCCGGACGGATGCCGCAGAGTGCATGGCCCCGGGCCGCAACTGCCCGCTCATCAACGAATGCAAGCTCCGCTCCGCCCTGGCGCGGGCGCGCGAAGCCTTCTACCGCGAGCTCGACGACGTAGTGATCGCGGACCTTCCGGTGTCCCGGCAAATGGACCCCGTCTTCGAAATGATCGGCCTCCGGCCCGGGCTGTAGCCTCTGGTCTTAAAGGCTCCTGCCCCCAAGTTTTTCCCCTGCACCGAACCCATATGTCGCCGCACCGCCACGTAATTTGATTGCAACTTCTACAGCGTGTAGAACTTTGGATATGAATACATGCATTTCGAATGCAGGTATTCAATAAGGCCGGACGAAGGCCCCGGCCGCTACCTCAGGAGTTCCTATGCTCTCGGACAAATCCCGCCCTGTCATCGAGGCCACGCTGCCGCTCGTTGGTTCCCGCATTGGCGCCATCACGCCCAAGTTCTACCAGCGGCTCTTCGCCGCGCACCCCGAACTCCTGGATGGCGTCTTCAGCCGCTCCAACCAGCGCTCGGGCAATCAGCAGCAGGCGCTGGCAGGCAGCATCGCGGCCTTCGCCACGCACCTCGTCAGCAACCCGGGCACCCTCCCCGAGACGGTCTTGTCCCGCATCGCCCACCGGCACGCCTCGCTGGGCATCACTGAGCCGCAGTACCAG
Organism: Arthrobacter sp. SLBN-100; assembly: GCF_006715305.1. NCBI lineage: Bacteria > Bacillati > Actinomycetota > Actinomycetes > Micrococcales > Micrococcaceae > Arthrobacter > Arthrobacter sp. SLBN-100. The sequence continues at coordinate 3,752,874 of NZ_VFMY01000001.1, read as the reverse complement.
GTGGTCTACGAGCACCTGTTCGCTGCCATCGCCGAAGACCTGGCGGAGGTGATCACGCCAGAAATCGCCGAAGCTTGGACTGAGGTGTACTGGCTCATGGCGGACGCCTTGATCAAGCTCGAGAAGGCCCTCTACGCCGGCCAGGCCAACGACAAGATGTGGATGCCGTGGCGCGTGGCCGCAAAGACCGCCGCCGGCGCCGGATCCATGACCTTCACCCTTGAGCCCGCGGACGAGAGCCCGGTGACGCCCGCCCTCCCGGGCCAGTACATCAGCGTCAAGGTGGTCCTGCCTGAAGGCCTCCGCCAGGTGCGCCAGTACTCCCTGTCCAGGGAGGCCGGGACCAGCCGCAGCTTCACCACCAAACTGGACGACGGCGGCGAGGTTTCGCCTGTCCTCCACAACAACGTGCAGGTGGGCGACATCCTGGAGATTTCCAACCCGTACGGTGAAATCACCCTCAAGGAGGGCGACGGCCCGGTGGTGCTCGCCTCCGCCGGCATCGGATGCACTCCCACCGCCTCGATCCTGCGCGCACTGGCGGAGGCCGGTTCTGACCGCCAGGTACTGGTGCTCCACGCGGAAAGCACCCTGGACAACTGGGCGCTGCGCAGCCAGATGACGGACGACGTCGAACGCCTGGACGGTGCCGAGCTGCAGCTGTGGCTGGAACAGCCGGAGGCGGGCGCACGGGAAGGGTTCATGTCGCTGCGCGAGGTTGACCTTCCGGCCAATGCGTCCCTGTACCTGTGCGGCCCGCTGCCGTTTATGAAGAACATCCGCAACGAGGCCATGAACGCGGGCATTCCGGCCACGCGGATCCACTACGAGGTCTTTGGCCCGGACATCTGGCTGGCCAGCTAATTACCCTTGTACGACGACGGCCCCGCGCCTTTATTGAAAAGGTGCGGGGCCGTCGTCGTGCTGTCAGCGCTGTTGCATCAGCTGCCGCTAGTGCTGAGCCATCCGCTCTTTCAGGGCCTCAAGCTCGGAGAGCAGCGCCTCCGGAAGTGAATCGCCGAACTTTGCGTACCATTCCTCGATGGAGGCCAGCTCGGCATCCCATTCCTCGCGGTCCACGCGGACGGCGTCCTCCACGTGGGCGTGGGTCAGGTCCAGGCCGGTGAGGTCCAGCGCGTGCCCTGCCGGCACGAAGCCGATCGGGGTCTCAATGGCGTCAGCCTTGCCTTCGAGGCGCTCAATGGCCCATTTGAGGACCCGGGCGTTGTCCCCGAAACCGGGCCAGGCGAAATCGCCGTCGGCAGTGCGACGGAACCAGTTGACCAGGAAGATGTGCGGCAGGCGCTCCGGATTGGCCTTGCCTGAGACGCTGATCCAGTGCTTCAGGTAGTCGCCGGCGTCATAGCCGATGAACGGCAGCATGGCCATGGGGTCGCGGCGGAGCACGCCCACCTGGCCGGCCGCTGCAGCCGTGGTCTCGGAGGAGAGGGTGGAACCCATGAAGATGCCGTTGGTCCAACTGCGGGCCTGGGTCACCAGGGGAACCGTCGTCTTGCGGCGGCCGCCGAAGAGGATGGCGGACAGCTCCACACCTTCGGGGCTGTAGTACTCCTCGGCCAGCATGTCGATCTGCGAGATCGGTGTGCAGAAGCGGGAGTTTGGGTGCGCGGCCGGCTGGTCTGAGCCAGGAGTCCAGGAATTGCCCCGCCAGTCAGTCAGATGCGCAGGCACCTCGTCCGTCATGCCCTCCCACCAGACACCGCCGTCGTCGGTCAATGCCACGTTGGTGAAGATGCTGTGGCCCTTGGCGATGGCGCGCATGGCGTTCGGGTTGGTACCCCAGCCGGTACCGGGGGCCACGCCGAACAGGCCGGCCTCCGGGTTCGTGGCGCGCAGTTCGCCTTCCTTGCCGATCCGCATCCAGGTGATGTCGTCGCCGAGCGTCTCCACCTCCCAGCCTTCAATGGTGGGGTCAAGCAGGGCAAGGTTGGTCTTGCCGCACGCGGAGGGGAAGGCTGCGGAGATGTAGTAATTCTTCTTCTCCGGCGAGGTCAGCTTGAGGATGAGCATGTGCTCGGCCAGCCAGCCTTCGTCCCGCGCCATGACCGACGCGATGCGCAGGGCGTAGCACTTCTTGCCCAGCAGCGCGTTGCCGCCGTAGCCGGAGCCGAAGGACCAGATGGAGCGCTCCTCGGGGAAGTGGACAATCCACTTGTCCGGGTTGCACGGCCATGCAACATCCGCCTGGCCGGCTTCGAGCGGCGCTCCCAGGGAGTGCAGCGCCGGTACGAAGAACGCATTGGTCTCAGTCATCTTGTCCAGCACGGCTGTGCCGATGTTCGCCATGATCCGCATCGAGGCGACGACGTAAGCGCTGTCCGTGATCTCCACGCCGAACTTGGGATCCTCGGCGTCGAGGTGGCCCATAACGAACGGGATGACGTACATGGTGCGGCCGCGCATGGACCCGGAGAACAGGCCGCGCAGCTTTTCCTTCATCTCCGCGGGGGCCATCCAGTTGTTGGTGAAGCCTGCGTCGCGCTTGTTCTCGGAGCAGATGAAGGTCTGCTCCTCCACGCGGGCAACGTCCGCGGGATCGGAGAAGGCGGCAAAGGAGTTGGGGAAGAGGTCCTGGTTGAGCCGGGTCAGCGTTCCCGCAGCTACCAGTTCGTCCGTAAGGCGGGTGTTCTCCTCTTCGGAGCCGTCAACCCAGTAGATACGGTCCGGCTGCGTAAGCTCAGCAACCTCCTCGACCCATGCCAGCAGACCGGCATGTGTGGTGGGTGCGTTATCAAGCAGCGGCTTCTGCGCCAGATCGCCCATTTCGTTTCCCTTCCTCGGGTTCATCGGTGTGTGCTAAATGCTATGGTCCGGACCACTGGAGTTTTTTGGACGTATGCTGACGTTTCAGGACTGCCGAAACGCATTTCCGCGCAAAATCAAGGAAATTCACTGCCATTATCGTGGATTACGTGACGAAGGTCACCTATACCGGTCTAGTCGCCGAGATTACAGGCTTGCCGATTTGGCATGGCGGCCAACCCTCGCGTAAAGTAATTCGAGGTTCAGGGAGAGCGGTTCTTCCCCCGGAACAGAAGATGCGCCCATAGCTCAGCTGGATAGAGCGTCTGTCTACGGAACAGAAGGTCAGGGGTTCGAATCCCTTTGGGCGCACAGACAAGGTCCGCACCGGTTCGCCGGTGCGGACCTTTTGCGTTGTGCCGACAACTTGCCCGCTGCCACGCTGCCACGCCCATCTTCCTCGCCGCGCCCGGCGTAGGCTTTCCCCATGATGCCCGAGCCAGTGTTGCGCGAAGTTGATGTGGTGGTGATCGGCGCAGGTGCCGTGGGGGAAAACGTGGCAGACAGGGTAGTCCAGGGCGGGCTCACAGCAGTGGTGGTGGAAGCGGAACTGGTGGGCGGCGAATGCTCCTACTGGGCCTGCATGCCCTCAAAGGCCCTGCTGCGCCCCGGCACTGCCCTCCACGGTGCACAAACGTTGCCCGGAGCCAAGGAAGCAGTAACACGTACCCTCGATTCAGCAGCCGTGCTGAAGTTCCGGGACTATATGACGTCCAGCTGGCAGGATGACGGCCAGGTGAAGTGGCTGGACGATACCGGCATCGAACTCATTCGCGGCCACGCCTGGCTCACCGCGCCGAAATCAGTGGAGGTAGCCGGGCTGGACGGCAACTCCTATCAGCTCAAGGCCCGCCATGCCGTGGTACTGGCCACCGGTTCCGCGCCCAACACTCCCCCGATCAAAGGACTTCAGGACGTCCAGGTGTGGGGAACCCGGGAGGCAACGTCCGCCCAGGAGGTTCCGGACCGCCTGGTGGTTCTCGGCGGGGGCGTCGCCGGCACGGAACTGGCACAGGCCTTTGCCCGGCTGGGTTCGACCGTAACGCTTGTGGCGCGCAGCGGGCTGCTGCGAAACTTCCCGGCGGAGGCTGCCAAGCTCGTTGCGGCAGGACTGCGCGCGGACGGCGTGGAGATCCGGCTCAACACCGCCACGGACAGCATCAGGGAGAACGACGACGGCACGCTCAGCCTGCAGCTTGGTGACGGTTCCAGCGTGGCAGCGGACAAGGTCCTGGTTGCCACAGGCCGCCATCCCGCCCTGGAAGGACTCGGGCTGGAAAGCGTGGGCTTCGAGCCCGACGAGTCAGGGCACCTGAAACTCACGGCAGACAATTCGGGCCTGGTTGAAGGGCCTCCCGGAGAGGAGCCCTGGCTCTATGCCGTGGGCGATGCTGCCGGCAAGAACCTGTATACGCACCAGGGAAAGTACGAGGCCCGGGCCACCGGAGACGCTATCGCCGCCCGCGCCAAGGGAGAACTGGCTGGCGTCGCCCAGGATTGGAGCCGCTTCGCCCAGACCGCCAACGAGCACGCCGTGCCAAGTGTTGTCTTCACCGATCCGGAACTCGCCGCCGTGGGCCGCACCCTGGAGGCTGCGCAAAAGGACGGCTACAACGCCTCCTCCGTGGAACTTCCCATCCAGGTGTCAGGGTCCGCACTCCATTCCGAGAACTACGAGGGCTGGGCCCAGGTGGTGATTGATGAGGACCGCAAGGTCCTGCTTGGAGCCACCTTCGCCGGACCGGGTGTAGCCGAGCTCCTGCACGCAGCGACCATCGCAGTGGTGGGCGAAGTGCCGCTGGACCGGCTGTGGCATGCCGTTCCTTCGTTCCCCACCATCAGCGAAGTCTGGCTGCGCCTCCTCGAAAAGTACGGACTATGACAACTATTTGAACTGACTAGTCAGTTTAGATACACTGGGTGGAGCAATTTTCTGCGAAAGGCCCTTCTTGCTCTCAGCTCAGCAGCTCCATGTCCGCGGCCGCCGCGACCCCCTGCTTCCGGCCACTTCGCTTCACGTCAGCCGCGGCGGACTGACACTCGTAGCCGGGGAACGGCAGGACCACCGCACGGCGCTGGCGCTGGTACTCAGCGGCCGGATGAAGGCCACCAGCGGATCTGTCAGCTGGGACGGCAACCGCGGGATCAGGCGGGTGCGGATGGCCGGTGCCCTCGTGGACGCTCCCGGCGTCAATGAGCCCGAGCGCCACCTCAGTGTCCGTGACCTGGTGACAGAGGACCTGGCCCTGATTCCCCGTCGCTACCGCGGCGCCCTGCTCAGCAACCCATGGCTCAAGGTGAACAGCTTTGAGGACATCGCGGATCAGTGGATCGAGCAGCTGGACCCCTTGCGCAGGCTGGAGCTCCTGACAGCCCTGGCGCTCGCCAATCCGCACACGGACCTGCTGGTGGTGGACTCCCCCGACCGGCACACCGCCCGCACCGCCAGCTGGCTGCCGCGCCTGGAGCGGCTTGCCACCGACGCCGGGCGGCCGCTCGCCGTCGTGGCCACCGTGGGCGCCCTGCCGCCGTCGTGGTCCGGTTCCTTCGCCAGCATCGGCAATGCAGAAGGCCCCAACGAAGAAGGCCCCAACGAAGAAGGCTCCAACGAAGTCCACGCGGCGAGGGTGAGCCACGTGGATGCCCAGGAATTTGAACTCAAGACCGAGGATGCCAAGTGACTGTACTGCGGCTGGCCCGCTCAGAACTCAAGCGGATGACCGGCGGGCTGTTGCCCAAGCTGACCATCCTCGCCCTCACCATGGTCCCCCTGCTGTACGGCGCGGTGTACCTCTACGCCAACTGGGATCCCTACGGCAACCTGGATCAGATCGATGCGGCCTTGGTGGTTGAGGACGCCGGTGCCACCGCCAGCGACGGCACCGGACTCCAGGCCGGCTCAAAGGTTGCCGACAGCCTGGTCGAGGGCAATGTCTTCCACTGGATCCCGGTGGCGAGCGCGCAGGAGGCCGATAAAGGGGTCAGCAGCGGCAAGTACGCTTTCGCGCTGAAGATCCCGGAGGACTTCTCCGCCCACCTCGTCTCCCCCGGCAGCTTTGATTCCGCCAGCCAGGCCATGCTCAACGTCACCACTAATGACGCAAACAACTACCTGCTGAGCACGATCGTGGACAAGCTGACTACGTCGGTGCACAGCACCGTCGCCGCAGACGTTGGCGAAGAGACCGCCAACCAGCTGCTCACCGGCTTTGGCACTATCCACACGCAGATGGTCAAAGCAGCCGACGGCGCTGGCCAGGTCGCCGACGGTGTGGCCGCCCTCCGGGACGGGACGGCTGCACTGCACGACGGAACCACCGGCCTGGCCAGCGGAGCCGACGAGCTCTACGCCGGGCAGCTTAAGCTGCGCGACGGCGCCAACCAGCTGACCGACGGCGCCGGCCAGCTGAGCAGTGGACTCTCGGTCCTGAAGGACAAGACGGCCACCTTGCCCAGCGATTCGCAGACCTTGGCGGCAGGCGCCGCGCAGGTGGCTGCGGGCAACGCCCAGCTGAATACCAGGATCCAAGACGTGACGGCGCAACTCGAGGCAGCCGACCAGGGCCTCCGCACCCGGGTGGTGGAGTCAAACACCAGGCTCATCGCCGCCGGCGTGCTCACCCAGGCCCAGGCTGACAGCATCCTGGCCGACTTCGACTCGGTGGCCGGCTCAAGCCCCATGGCGGCTGCCAAAACGAAGATCCAGACCGACGCTGCCCAGATCCAGCAGCTGGCGGACGGTTCGGAAGCCGTCAGCGTGGGCGCGGCCCAGCTTGCCGCCGGCACCCCGGCATTGAAGGAAGCCATTCTCCAGGCTTCCGGGGCTGCCGACCAGCTCCACACTGGCGCGGCAACACTGGCCACCGGCGAGCAGGCAGCCGTGGACGGCGCCGCCGCCCTGGCCCAGGGGGCACACAAGGTGGACGACGGCGCCGCGCAGCTCGAACAGGGAGCGGGCACGGCCGCGGACGGTTCCCGGACCCTGGCGGACGAGCTCGGCAAGGGCGCGGGGCAGGTTCCGAACCCTGATGACACCCAGAAGAGCAACCTGTCCCGGGTGATCGCCGATCCCGTCGCGGTCAGCAACGTGTCGCAGGCGAAAGCCGGGTCCTACGGCGCCGGGCTGGCACCGTTCTTCCTTACCCTGGCTCTGTGGATCGGCGTCTTTATGCTGGTCCAGGCCATGCGGCCGCTCACCCAGCGGGCTTTGGCCTCCAATGCGCGGTCGTGGAAGATCGCCCTCGGAGGCTGGCTGCCCTTCTTCGCGGTCTCCGTTGCACAGGCCACCATCCTCACCCTGGTGGTTAACCTCGCGCTGGGCCTGGATGCCGCCCATCCGGTCCTGATGTGGCTCTTTATGCTGGCGGCCGCCATGGCCTTCAGCGCAATCATCCAGGGAATCGTGGCACTGCTGGGCTCCCCCGGCAAGCTGGTGGTGCTGATCCTGCTGGTGCTGCAGCTTGTTTCCTCCGGCGGCACGTTCCCCTGGCAGACCACGCCGCAGCCCCTGCACGTGGTGCACGAGATCCTGCCCATGGGCTACGTGGTGACCGGAATGCGCCATCTGATCTACGGCGCCGACCTGTCGATGATCGTCCCGACAGTGCTGGGCCTCCTCGGCTACACGGCCCTGGGGCTGGCGATGTCCACGCTGGCGGTTCGCAAGGGGAAATTCTGGACCCTGAAGACGCTGCAACCAGAGATCGCAGTATGACTTCCACCCAGCCGGAACCAGCGGAGCCGGAGCAGGCGAAGAAACTGCGCCCTGCCCGGACCACAGCCACCCGGCAGAAGCTCTTCGATGCCTCGATGGAGCTGATCGGTGAGCGGGGCGCGGCGGGGGTGACCGTTGATGAGATCGCAGCAGCCGCGGGAGTGTCCAAGGGGACGGTCTACTACAACTTCGGCAGCAAATCGGACCTCATCGCGCAGCTGCTGCGGCACGGCGTCGATATCCTCAAAGGTCGGCTGCTGGGGGCACCGGAAGACGCGGGCGCTGCAGCTCCCGCCGATCCCTTGCTGGCCATGGAAGACATGATCGGGCAGGCCATGGACTTCATGGCGGAATACCCGTCTTTCGCCCGGTTGTGGGTCAGTGAGAACTGGCGGACGCCCAGCGAATGGCAGGGGACCTTTACCCTCCTGCGCGCCGAACTCCTGGAAGTCATTGGCGAAGCGGTGGAAAAGGTTGCCCGGGTCTACCCGGTGGATCCGAACGTCCCGCGTGGCAGCCTGGAGACGGCCATCTTTGGTGCCTGCTTTGTGGTGGGCCTGGACCGGCAGACGTACAACCCGGAGCGGACCCGCGACCAAAGTGTTGCAGCAATCATGGCGATCATGCGCGGCTACGTCCGGAAGGAGACCCCACCTCAGGGATGATGGTGCACATGCGTCATATGGGGAACAGCGGAAAGTTTGCCGTCATCACCGGCATCGTGGCTGCGGGGCTCCTGGTCCTCACGGGCATGACACTGGCCGAACCCGTGTTCGTGGCGTTCCTTGGCGTGCTGGGGCTGGCCTGCATCGCGTGCATCATGGAAATCCTTCGCCGGCGGCGGTACGTGATGCTGGCGCTCGCCGGCCTGTCCACCAGCCTCACCATTGCGGGATCGCTCGCCTTCCTGAGCACCTGGGAGCTGGCGTTCACCGATGAGTCGTCGCTGTTCGGTACCCCGCTGCCCACCGACGACCCCGATAACTACTTCTTCCTGGCCGCACTCTCGCTGCTGACGGCGCTGGCCGCGCTCTTCGTCGGCGCCGTCTGGCCGGCCCCTCAACGTCTTATCGCGCGGGCTGCTCCTGGGCGGGCTGCTCCTGGGCGGGCCTCCTCCCGGAGCGGAAACGGTGCACGGCCAGGGGCGCCTGTGCGGCGCCAGTCCGGGGCGGCAGGTTCGCAGCCCCGCACCTCCTCAGCGGGACGCACGCAGGTGCGGCAGCCGACGTCGTCCGCCCGGCAGGTGCCCCAAAGCCAAAGTGCCGCCCGGCAGAGCGCGGCAGGTCAAAGTGCCAACCGCCAAGGTTCGGCGGGGCAGCCTCCGCGACGTCCGGCCCCGAAGAAGTAAACCCGCTCAGTGCGCCCGCGGCACCTTGAATTTCGTGATCCGCGCGTCCTGTCCGTCCAGCTCCGCCCACGATTTCTCGGTTTCGAGAACGGCGAGGGCGCTGGTGGGGTACCTCGTGGCGGCGTCCATGTAGGCGTCGTGATCGGAGTCGCGTGAGGCCAGGTGCATTGCAAGGTCCTGCACCCCTGGCAGGTGCGCGATCAGCATCAGCGTTGTGACCGTGTCCGGGACATGGTTCACCACGGTGAGCATCCGGAGCGCGGAGGCAGCGTAAAGGCCGTCCTCAAGCTTGGGTGTGGGTGCCTTGTCCCCCAGTTCGGAGCACACCCAGGTGCAGGTCTGCCGGGTGCGAAGGGCGCTGGAGCACAGGATGAAGTCGGGCACGATGTTGTGCTTCAGCAGCCACCGCCCGGCCAGCGGCGCCTCACGGTGGCCCCGTTCCTCCAGGGGACGCTCATGGTCAGCCACCCCGCCCGGCCAGTCCGCCTTTGCGTGGCGCATGATCACAAGGCGTCGAAGATGGTGCTCACTCATGGCCCAAGCCTATAGCCAGCCAAACCGGCCAGTGGCAGCCCGACAACGTCACGCCGAGCACGCTTTTACGAGCTCCGAGTAAAGATCCCGCGAAAAATCAGGCCTCAGCAGGACCAAGTGCCAAAAGCAAGCTCCGAGTGACACGCGACCAGACTTCAACCAGCCGCGGAGGCTAATGGTTGGAGAGCCGGGGCTGAACGACAGAAGGCGGCACATCCCGATAGCGCCGTTGTTGCGTGAGGTACGAGCGCAGGCGCAGAGGGATCGTGCCGCCTTCTGGCGGTGCTGAAGTAGGAGCTAGATCGAGTATTCCGGAGCGGCCCAGACAACAACTTCGGGGTGCTCGTAGAACCGGTAGCCTTGGCCCCGGACGGTGCGCACGGTGTTGGCTAGACGGCCCAGCTTGGAGCGGAGGCGGCGGATGTGGACGTCGATGGTGCGCTCGTTGGGCACTTCTTCGGCGTTGCGCCACAGGCCTTCGAGCAGTTCGTCACGGCCCACCGTGCGGGTCCCGTTTTCCACGAGGTAGTTCAGGAGTTCGAACTCCTTGAAGGTCAGGTTCAGGGATTCGCCGTCCAGGTGTACTTCGCGGCGGGCGAGGTCGATCAGGACGCCCGATGGACGCGGCTCCTGGGGCTGCTGCGGGCGGGGGGTTTCGGTGCGCTGCCGGGTGTTGACGGTGGGGTCCCCGAAGGTGGAACGGACGACGTCGAGCGCTGAGCCGGGCGTGCCGGCGGGAGCCACGGCAACAGCGGCGTAGCTCTCGGCTCCGGACACCAGGGACTGGGCGTAGGCGCGGATCTCCTGGGCGAGCTTGGCGATGGAGGTACCGGCGGCAGCCGCAGTTTCCTCATCAATGCCCATGTAGAGGACGAAGCCGCGGGCCACGTTGTCGTTGGCCACCGGGCGGACGGTGCTGGGCCCCGCCACGACGGGCGTGGGAGCAGTCACCGGCGCGGATTCGGCCGGGGTGACGGCACGGAGCTGGCCGTAAGAGTTGGGGTTGTAGCCCTGGGGTGCGTATCCAGAGGCGGGGAAGCTGCTTCCGGGAGCTGTTGGCGCAAGGGACGGGCGCGGTGCGAAGCCGGGGCGGAGGCCGGAGGGCTGGCCAGCCTTGGCGGCGTTACGGACAGAGATGTGGACGTAGCCGGATGCAACTGTCATGTTTGCTTACCTCAATGTGAATGGCCGTCATCGCGGCTCGAATGCTGGGTTCCCCGCAATGAAAAACTGGGGAGGGACGCCCTACGCTGGGCTGGGGGGCGAATGCCTGGAGATCTTCGAGGGGTGGGAAGGTCAGGCGTACATTCGACAACAGCCCATGTCGGCAGCAGCGGATGTGCTGGGCCAATAGTCTGCGGCTGCAGGTGCTGTTGAGTTCTTGTTCACAATGGAAGTGTGCAGCGTAACAATGCGAACTTGCAAGTAACAATGGATCAATTAGTCCGCATTCTGAGACAAAATCAGCTTTTGTGGTGTAGATCACGATTCTTGAGTGCTGCCAGAATGCCATTCATTATCCCGCTTCCTGTCCTCAGAAGGCCCATCCAGGGAACTTAATTCGGCTGCACCTCCGCTTAGGCTCTTTTTCTTCAAATACGCGGGCAATACCAAAATCGCCCCTGCGCGAGGGCATCGCTGTCCAGCGACATGCCGTCGCTACGGAGAAAATTCCGCCCGTCTTCCATCTCATGACCGGCATGTCCGGCAAGTCCGGCAAGTCCGGCAAGTCCGGCAAGAAGGATCATTCGGCCCCTCCAGGCCGCATCCAAAAGCCCCCGCAGGCCGCTTTTGACACCCAGCTCGCTAGGCTGGGATTCACAGCCAGGACACAGGAATCCCAAAGCCCGGGCTAAACGAGTGATCGGAGAGTTGTTCCATGGCCACACAGCACTCCATGACAAACAACCTCCCCCAACTCGCCCACCCGGACGGTTCCCCCATCCGGGCCCTGGTGGTGGACGACGAGCCGAGCCTCTCAGAACTCATGAGCATGGGACTGCGTATGGCGGGCTGGTCCGTTGCCGTTGCAGCCGACGGGCCCGAGGCAGTGAAACTGGCCAAGGACTTCCGCCCGGACGTCCTGGTTCTCGACGTCATGCTGCCTGGGTTCGACGGCGTTGAGCTGCTGGCAAGGATCCGCGCCTTCGCGCCCGAGGTCCCGGCATTGTTCCTGACCGCCAAGGACGCTGTGCAGGACCGGATCGTGGGCCTGGCAGCCGGCGGCGACGATTACGTCACCAAGCCGTTCAGTATGGAGGAAGTCCTCCTGCGGCTGCACCGCCTGGTCCAGCGTTCCGGGGTGGCCGCCATGGATACGGCTGAACTGGTGGTGGGCGACCTGGTCCTGAACGTGGACACCCGGGAGGTGACCCGGGCGGGCGAGGAACTCCAGCTCACGGCCACCCAATTCGAATTGCTCCGTTATTTGATGGAAAACCCCAAGCGGGTGATCAGCAAGGCGCAGATCCTGGACCGCGTCTGGGACTACGACTTCGGCGGCCAGGCCAACATCGTGGAGCTGTATATCTCCTACCTGCGCAAGAAGGTGGATGCCGTGCACCCGCCCATGATCCACACGGTGCGCGGCGCCGGATACGTCATCAAGCCTGCTGAGTAGGCGCACCATGGCCTCGCAACAGGTTGCGCCCCATCCCCGGAGCTGGCTCAAGCCCGGCACCTGGCACCTGCGCACCCGCCTGATCCTCCTTGCCATGGCCCTGCTGATCGCCATCTGCGGCGCGGTGGGCGTGGTCAGCTATGCCTCAATGGACGCATTCCTCACCCGCCAACTCGACGGACAGCTCAGCCAGGCCGCGGAACGGTCGAACGATCCCGGCCGCCCGCCCATGGGCGGTTTCAACGGAAGGGACCCGCTGGACGCCCGCGGCCAGAGCGTAGGAACCCTGAACGCGCGTATCCTCAATGGGCAGGTTAACAGCGCCGGGTTCCTGGCGCCGGACACCACCCGTTCGGCGTTGTCTGCCGAGGACAAGCAGGCCCTGCTGGCCCTGGCCACGGATGCGCAGCCAGTGGACCGTACCCTCTCCAACGGCGATTACCGGTTGATAGCCGTTAAGACGAATTTCGGGGATGTGCTGGTGACCGGACTCCCCCTTGCTGCCAAGGAGAGCACACTCACCTCCCTGGTGTGGACCTTTGTGTTCGTCTCCCTGGGCGGCCTGCTGCTCATCGGACTGGTGGGGACCGTGCTGATCCGCCGCACCATGAAGCCCCTCGAGCAGCTGTCAGAGGTAGCCACCCGCGTTTCACAGCTGCCGCTGGACGCCGGCGAGGTGGCACTGGCGGTGCGGGTGCCGCCGTCGAACTCCAACCCGGGAACGGAAGTGGGCAGCGTGGGCCACGCGCTCAACCTCATGCTGGACAACGTGGCCTACGCGCTGCAGGCGCGGCAGAGGAGCGAAACCAAGGTGCGGCAGTTCGTGGCCGACGCCTCGCACGAACTGCGCACTCCACTGACGGCGATCCGCGGCTATACGGAACTGATGCGGATGACGGAGGACTTCACTCCCGATGGCCAAAAATCGCTGGCCCGCGTGCAGAGCCAGTCGGAGCGGATGACCGCCCTGGTGGAAGACCTGCTGCTGCTGGCACGGCTCGATGAGGGGCAGCCGCTCAAGCTCAGCGCGGCGGACCTGACGCAACTGGTCATTGAGTGCGTCAGCGACGAAAAGGTGATGGCGCCGGGCCATATCTGGCGGCTGGAGCTTCCTGACGAGCCCGTCGTGGTCAACGGTGACGCCTCCCAGCTGCGCCAGGTCCTGATGAACCTGCTGTCCAACGCACGCAAGCACACTCCCCCGGGGACCACGGTGGTCACAGGCGTAGGCAAGTCTCCTGAAGGGGCAGCGGCAGTAACGGTAACGGACGACGGCGGCGGGATCCCTGCAGAATTCGTGGACAACGTCTTTTCACGCTTCGCCCGCGCAGACGCGGCTCGAAAGGTCGCAGGAGACCAGTCGGGTGCGTCAGCAACGGAGGGTACGAGCGGTCTTGGGCTGTCCATCGTGGAGTCCATTATCGAGGCGCATGGAGGAAAGGTAACGGTGACGTCACAGCCGGGACGCACACAGTTCGCCCTGCAGCTGCCTATCCGGGGGCCTTTGCAGCAAGGCGACGCGCCGTCATCGTGATCTCTGTTACCAAAATGTGACTTGTGCTTTGAATTCCTGTACCGTCGTTTAGGTACGGTTCCCGTTCGGGCCGTATATCCGGATGACGCCAAGCTCTGCCACTTCCCGGATTTCTCTTGAACCAAGGCAGAGGCGGGGGACCCACCGTCCCGGGCACTGATTGCCCTTGGGGTTAAGCCAGCACGTGATCTTTCCGTCTGGCCGGATGCCCTCATCCGAACCCGACAGCTAACTCCGCAGGTGTGAGAGGCGATTCATCATGTTCAAATTCCTGGCACAGCCACGCCCGAAAAACGAGTCTGCACCGCAGTCCGCACCGGAAACCGGGAAATTCCCTTCTGTCGGTAAGCGCGCGGCCGTACTTGCCGCATCCGCTGCACTCCTCGTAGGAGTCGGGGCGGCCGGACAGGCTACCGAGTCCAGCATCCGGGTTGCCGCCACCGAAACCCAAGCCGCTGAGGCGCACTCCAACCTGAGCATTGAGAAGAGCGAAATCCGGGCCAACCCGGCGCCCGCTCCCGCCGCCGAGGAGATCGCGGTGGCCCCGCAGGCGGCAGAGCCGGCACCGGCTCCCGCTCCCGAGCCGGCACCGGCGGCCGCTCCCGAACCGGCACCGGCTCCCGAGCCCGCCCCCGCGCCTGCTGCCGCTCCTGAGCCGGCACCCGTCGTCGCGGTTAATGACCCCGCCGGTGCCCAGGCTTACGCCGCCGGCCAGCTTGGCAGCTACGGCTGGGCTCCGGACCAGATGCAGTGCCTGCAGACCCTCTGGACCAAGGAGTCCGACTGGACCACCACGGCCACCAACGCAAGCAGTGGCGCGTACGGCATCGTCCAGTCCCTGCCCGCTGAAAAGATGGCAAGCGCCGGTCCGGACTACCTCACCAACTACCGCACGCAGATCAACTGGGGCCTGAACTACATCCAGGAGCGCTACCAGTCCCCTTGTGGCGCGCTGAACTTCCACCTGTCCAACAACTGGTACTAGGCGCGTAGTGGCGGACCTTAAAGCCGGAAGGAAATGACCGTCCGGCCGTCGTCCTTGCCGGTTTCGACGGCGACCGCGCTGTAGTCCTGGATGTGAAGTACGCCGGCGGGCAGCGGGCCGGTGTTGGATCCCACCGCCACAGTCCGGATGCCGGCGGCCACTCCTGCGGCGATTCCCGCCGGAGCGTCTTCGAAGACCACGACGTCAACGGGATCCACGCCAAGGTTAGCCGCGGCCTTCAGGTATCCCTCTGGATCCGGCTTGCCACGGGTCACCAGTTCAGCGGTCACCGCTATGGCTGGCATGGGCAGCCCGGCGGCGTTCATGCGGATTTCGGCCAGGATGCGGTCGGCCGACGTGACCAGGGCAACGGCCTCCGCCGGCAGGTCTGCCAGCAGCCGGGCGGCGCCGGGCAGGGGCACGATGCCGTCCGTTCGGACGCGTTCCATCGCCCCGAGTTCCGCCGTAAGTGCCGTCACGTCGGCACCGGCGGGAGCAAACCGGGTGACTGTATCGCGCGCCTGGACGCCGTGCGATGTCCGGAGAATCTCACCGAGGTCCAGTCCGTAGCGCGCCGCAAACTCACCCCACACCTGCTCCACCACCGCAGTGGAATCGACCAGGGTGCCGTCCATGTCAAAGAGGACGGCACTGCAGGTCAGGGTCCGGATTGCTGCAGGGGCCGAAACATTCATGGTCCCCATTCTGCCCCAGGATCCCGGGCGGCCTGATCTTAGGCCGCGGATCCCGGACGCCACCCCTGAGCCGTACTGGCCCGGCGCGGGTCAGCTTTCGCGGCCCGGGATGTATTGGACCGCCCACCTGTTGCCGTCGGGATCAGCAAAATAGACGAAGTGGCCCCAGGCCTGCACGTCCACGTCGCTGACGTCCACCCCGTTGTTTTTCAGGTACTGGTGGGCCGCGTGGATGTCATTGACAACCAGCTGGAGATTCGAGCCGGTGCCGGGAGGCGCGTCGATCAGCCCTTCCCCGATGCAGATCGAACAGGCTGAGCCGCGGGGCGTCAGCTGGACAAAGCGGATGGAGTCCGAGGGCCGCTCATCGAAGTCCGCATTGAATCCCACCTTGTTGACGTAGAAATCCTTGGCGCGGTCCACGTCCGATACAGGGACAAACACAAGTTCCAGTTTCCAGTCCATCCACACAGGCTAGCGGCGGGACGGGGAATGGAAAAGGGTTGAGCGCTACCCCGCGATGCCGTAAAGCCTGTCGCCCGCGTCCCCGAGACCGGGAACGATGTACGACTTCGCGTTGAGCTTTTCATCGATGGAGGCCAGGACGATGGTGACGTTCGCGCCGGAGAGTTCTTCCTCCAGCTTGGCCAGTCCTTCCGGGGCGGCCAGGAGGCAGATGCAGGTCACGTCGGAGGCGCCGCGCCTGAAGAGGAACTTGATGGCTTCGCGCAGGGTCCCGCCGGTGGCCAGCATGGGGTCCAGGACGAAGATTTGCCGGTCCGTGAGGTCTTCCGGGAGGCGTTCGGCATAGGTGATGATGTCCAGGGTTTCCTCGTCGCGGGCCATGCCGAGGAAACCGACTTCCGCGGTGGGGACGAGTTTGGTCATGCCCTCGAGCATCCCCAGGCCGGCGCGCAGGATGGGGACCACCAGCGGTGTGGGCTTGGTGAACGCGGTACCCACGGTGGTGCTGACCGGAGTTTCGATGGTAACGGGTTCGGTGCGGACTTCGCGGGTGGCCTCATAAGCGAGCAGGGTGACCAGCTCTTCCGTCAGCTGCCGGAAGACCGGGGACGGGGTGTTCTTGTCCCGGAGGACGGTGAGCTTATGGGCGACCAGGGGGTGGTCCACAACGAGAGTGCGCATGGGTCAAAACTACCACCCGGTTGTTGCGCGAATTCCTGCCGTCAGCCGCCTGCGCCGGACCGGGAGGAGCCGCCGTCGCTCCTTCCTGATGTGCCGCCGTCGAACCCGGCCGAGGTGTCCGTGCCCTGCTGAGTCTCGCCGGTGTGGTCCTCGCGGATGACTGGATGCTCGAACGTGGGGGCTGGCCCGGCGTGCTCCCGCTTCCGGATGAGATGGAACAGCCGGTGGGCCAGGATCACCATGCACACCCAGGCGAGCCCGAGGAGCCACCCTGCCATCACATCCGTGAGCCAGTGGTGCCCCAGGAAGACGCGGCTTAGTCCCATGGCGATGATAAAGATGACACCCGCCGTGATAGCTGTGATCCTGGCCCACAGCATCTGGAACTGCAGGCACATGATGTAGAGCAGGACGCCAATCACCACGGTGGTATTCAGGGTGTGCCCGCTCGGAAAGGACGGCGTTGACTCGTAAGGCGGCACTGCCTCTGAGTGGTCGGGACGGGTCCTGCCTACCAGCCGCTTGCCGAGGGTCGTGGCGAGGGTGGAAACCATTGCTGCACCGCCCACCAGGACGATGGGACGCCAGGTCCGGCTCAGAAATGTCAGCCACGCGGTGAGAATGCTGGCGACGATGGGCATGCCGATTCCGCCGCCCACGTTGGTGAAACTGGTGGCGAAGGCGTCCAACTCCGGAGTCCGCAGGGTCTGCGAGTATTCCAGGGCAGGAATATCAAGGCTTGCCAGCCCTTCGTCATCCACCACATTCGCGTAGACCTCGGCGCCGAGCAGGGCCAGGGTGAGCACCAAA
Organism: Arthrobacter sp. SLBN-100; assembly: GCF_006715305.1. NCBI lineage: Bacteria > Bacillati > Actinomycetota > Actinomycetes > Micrococcales > Micrococcaceae > Arthrobacter > Arthrobacter sp. SLBN-100. The sequence goes on along the minus strand of NZ_VFMY01000001.1, from coordinate 3,735,665 downwards.
GCCCCACCGATGATCATGGTCAGCCACATTGCGGCATACGGCTTGATCCATGTCTCCACGCGGTCTCTAACGGTGCTCATTATGCCTCCCGGCGGATGGACGTCACGGGCTCTCGGTATTCTTCGAAACTATCATTGAGCCATGGTCTCCGCAGAAAAGAATCACGACGCGTGGATGGGCCTTGCCCTGGCGGAGGCACGCCGTGCCCTCGTGACGGAGGATGTGCCGATCGGTGCGGTGGTGATAGGGCCCGACGGCGGTGTGCTGGGTTCGGGGCGGAACCAGCGGGAGGAGCTGGGAGACCCCACCGCCCATGCCGAGGTGGTCGCCATCCGGCAGGCGGCCACACGGCTGAAGGAGCTGCGGATGGCCGACGGCGGCGGCGGAGACGGCTGGCGGCTGGAAGACTGCACTTTGGTGGTAACGCTGGAACCATGCGCCATGTGTGCAGGTGCGATAGTCCTGGCGCGGATTCCCCGCGTGGTTTTTGGGGCGTGGGACGAGAAGGCCGGCGCCGCCGGTTCGGTGTTCGACGTCCTCCGCGAGCGCCGGCTCAATCACTGGGTTGAGGTTTACGCGGGGGTGCGCGAAGCGGAATGCGGCGGGCTGCTGCGGGACTTTTTTGTGGGGCACCGCTCGCGGACCTAGTGGGTTTATGCGGGGCTATTTTGAGCTTGCGGTATTGGACACTGCATCCAGCACAAGCGCGGCCGCCTGGTCCCACCCTGGCAGCCTGTTGCTTGTCTCCAGGGCTGCCGCCCGCCAGGAGTCCCGCGTACTGCCGTCCTGCAGCCAGTCCCGCAGCACCCCAGCCAGCAGGGCAGGGTTTTCCGGAGCATCAATTCCCGGAAAATGCACTGCTGTTCCGGGCAGCCGTCCTCCTTCGCCTTTATCCGGTGCCGCAAAACTCAGGGCCTCCACAGCGCCGGTCCCCGCACGCACCGCTACGGGGATTCCGTGTGCCAGCGATTCCGTGACCACCATGCCAAAGGCCTCGGCCCTGGAAACCAGGACGTTGAGGTCTGCGCGGTTCCATTCGTCTTCGAGAGCCTTGCCCTTTAGTTCACCGGTTATCCGCAGCCGTCCCCCCAGCCCGTTTGCGGCCACAACTGCACGCACCCGCCCTGCATAGTCCGGGTCCGCCTCGTCCGAACCCACCAGGGATGCCGTCCAGGCGAGTTCCTGGATGCGGGCCAGGGCTTCGACCACCAGCACCTGGTCCTTGTTAGGCAGCAGCGCGGCCACGGTAATGATGTGTGGCGTAACCGAGCCTTGCGCCAGCCGCGCGCTGTCAGTCCCCGGCAGGGCGACGCGCAGCCCCCGCAGCCCATGCCGTGTTGACAGGATGTCGGCCGCCCAACTGCTGGTGCAGATCACTCCCGATGCCGCGCGAAGGGCCCGCGCCTCGCGTTCCAAGGATTCGGCACCCGACTCTTCGGGCACTGGCATGTGCACCAGGACCCATGTTTCCCGCCCTGCCTTTGCCGCGTATTCCAGCTCGTCGGGGACGCCGACGGCGACGAGCCCGTCCACGATGGCCACTGCGGCCCCTGGTCCCGCTTCCGGTTCCCAAGCGCCGATAAGGCTGCCCAGCCGCCGTCGTTCTTTTGCACTGGACTCCGGCCAGGAACCTTCGACGGGGAGCACCTCTACTTCGGCACCCAAAGCCCGCAGACCCGCCGCCAACCGGGCGTTGTAGACGTTGCCGCCGGAGTTATGGCGGATGTTGGCGGGCACGAGCAGCCGAAGGGGGCGCATGGGATCAGGCGGCGGGAAGGTCCAACGAGTATGTTGCCCAGGCGTCGGGGTTCTCCCGCAGGGTGACGTCGATCCCGGCGAGCTGGACGCCGTCGTGGTCATCCTTCAGCTTTTCCGCCACGCAGTGGGCAATGTACTCCGCCAGGACCTCGGTGGTGCTCAGCTTGCCTTCGAAATCCGGGTGCTCGTCCAGGTTGCGGTAGTTCAGGCCGGCCAACACCTCCTCGATGATGGTTCCCGCCGCGCCGATGTCCAAAACGATTGCGTTGTCATTGAGCGTCCGACGGCGGAAAGCCACCTCCGCGACGAACGTGGCCCCGTGCAGGGCCTGGGCAGGGCCGAAAGCCTCCCGGGGAAGGCTGTGGGCGATCATGAAATGGCGGCGGACAGTCAGGCTGAACATTTGGCTACCTCTGGTCTTCGGGGGCTGCTTGGCGGACTGGGCTTTTGGTGTTGGCTTCCTGGGAGTTTTCGTCCTGGGGGTACTCGATGACGTGGCACAGTGCGTCCAGGGTCCCGTCTGCCAGCTCCTGGACCACGTCCGGCAGTTCGGCGAACGGCGACGATCCCGTCAGGAACGCATCGAACACCGGATCTGCCAGGAGCGATACGGCCAGGTCCAGGCGGTCCGCGTTGGTCCTGCGATGCCGCCGCGCCCGCGCCACTACCCCTACCTGGCTGGCCCTGATGGACAGGCGGCGGGCGTGGAAGTCCTCTCCCAGCGGCAGCGTGACCTCCTTGTTGGCGTACCAGGACATCTCGATGACGTCGCCCTCATCGCCGACGAGCTGCAGGCTGCGCTCCAGCCCTTCCTGGGAAGCCGAACAGTGAAACACGATGTCGCAATCGGCGAGGGCGCCGTCCGGGTGGGTGAACTCCACACCCAGGGTGTCTGCCAGCTGTTTCCGTCCCGGATCCAGGTCCACGAGCTGGAGTCGCTGCAGCGGAAAGGTCCTCAGCAGCGTGGCAACCATCCCGCCCACGAGGCCTGCACCAACGACGGCGACGCGATCACCGAGACGCGGACCGGCCTCCCACAGGGCGTTGACCGCTGTTTCCACTGTTCCGGTCAGAACCGCACGCGGGGACGGCACATTGTCCGGAATCTTGGTGAGGGCATCCAACGCCACCACGTACCGGTCCTGATGCGGGTTCAGGCAGAATACGCGCTGGCCTATCCACTCCGCCGGCCCCTCTTCCACAACGCCCACAGAAAGATAGCCGAACTTCACTGGACCGGGGAAGTGGCCCTCCTGACGGGGGGCCCGCATCTCTTCTGCCACGCGGGGCGGGACCGAACCGTGGTGGACCACCATCTCGGTGCCCTTGCTGATACCCGAGTACAGGGTGCGGACCAGGACCTCACCATTGCCCCGCGGGGGCAGCTGCTCAAGCCGGAGCTCACCGTGCTCCCGGGCTGTAGTCCAGTAAGCCGTTGCATGAATTGGCGTGCGTGAATTAGTCATCTTGCTGATGAATCTAGCGGCCAGCGTGCGCTGGGGAAAGTTGGGCAGCCGTCATCCCGCGTTGCGACTGCTTGGCCGCCCGGCACGCTTGATCCGCACCGAGAGGCCCGGCCCGTACGGCACGCTTGATGCCGACAGGCGCCCGGCCCGCACGGCACGCTCAATCCCCGGCGCACTCAATCCCCGGGCACGCTCGACCCCGGCCACATTCGATTTCCACGGCAATCTATTCAGGATGCTTCACGTGATGAAGATGCTTCAGGTGATGCCTGTGGCTGCCTCGCGAGCCATCTCCCGCGAGAGGTCTGCCGGGAGCGGGTCTTGGGGCGGGCGGTATCCGGGCAGGAACCAGTCGGCAAAGGTGTCTTCGGGAACCTCATTTTGCGGAAATTCTTCGTGGAAAGGCGACTCGTCCGGCGGACTCCAGGCAGCAGAAGGGTCATCGGCAGATGGCCACAGTTCCAAAAGATCATCAAAGGCGCGGATGCTTTCCGGCACAGCTTGTTCTGGCCAGTGGGGTGGTTCCCAGTCCTGGTGTTCGCTTTTGTAGTGCCGGCCGTTGGGTGAGGCCCAGCCCGGTGGTGCGGTTTTGGTGGCCGGGGTGGGTTTCCAGCCGCCGGTGTGCCGCATCCTGTGGTGCTTCGGGCAGGGCTGTCCCAGGTTCGATACCCCGGTGGTGCCGCCTTTGTGCCAGGCGAGGATGTGGTCGGCTTCGTTGTCCAAAGAAGGGTTGTTGCAGCCGGGGAACGGGCATTTGCCGTCCCGCAACCTGAGCCAGTTCCTCATCGCCTTGCCCACCCGGTAGCTGGCGCGTCCGATTTCCAGCGGCGCCCCGTCGCGCGGGTCCACCAGGACCCGGTAGAACGAGCCGGCGCCTTCAGAGACGAGCTTGCGTGCCATGGAGGGCGGGATGGGTCCGTACCCGTCCAGCACCGCCGGTTCATCGGTCAGGCCCATCAGCGAGAACACGGGCACGGTGACCAGCACCTGCGCACGAATCCCCGACGACGACGATCCGTCGGCTGCTGTTCCCTCCCCGCCGCCGGAACTGTGTGCCTCGCCGCTTTCGGAACTGTTGCCCTCGCCGTTTTCGGAACTGTTGCCCTCGCGGTTGCCGATACTGTTTTCGCCGCCAGTATCGCCGCCGGGGGTACCGGTACCGGTACCCCGGGGACTGTTTCCAGCCCTGATCCCGGCCCCGGTGTTGAGGAGTCCGTCGGAGAAGATGTCAGCGCACAACTCCGGCATGGTGCGGGGCTCGTTCGGGCCCTGCATCCCCCGTGCGATAGCTGTGAGCCTGTTGCGGATCGCCGAAGCCTGGTCCGCGGGCAGCATCGCGGCGACCCAGGCCATCCCGTCGTTGTCCGGCCAGAACTCCACCCGCCGGTCCGCCACACTCTTGGCATGGCGTTTTTCCAGGCTTTCAGGGTGGTGGCGTTCCCGCCACCCCCGGGCCCTGGCCTTGAACCGGTACGCCGGCATCTCCCCGATCGGGCACCCACGGGCCGCGCCCGGCGCGTCCGGGTCCAGGAAGTGCGCCTCCAGCGCGCCCGCCGCGGCGCGGTCAAGGCAGGACGTCTGGTCCACCATGGTCCGGGCATGGGCCCAGGACATCGTCCCGGACTGCAACGCCGCCAACGACCGCGGCAAAGACGTGGTCAAAGCATGGGATTCAGCCAGCAACGCCCCGGCCGCCCGGTCACCAATCGCCAGCGCACACCCGACCTCGGCCACCAGACCCCGGTCCTGCGCCGTCGCTTCCTGCGGCGACGAAGCCGGACCGTTCAGCGCCTTCGTGGCCCCGGCCAGGACCGCCACCGCCAGCGCCTTCACCGCCGCGATTTTCGCCTCCGACCTCGCCACCCCGGCCAGAACATCCAACGCCGCATCAACCAAGCGCTGCAACGGATCATCGTCGGGCCCGCCAGGGACAGCGCCCTCGGAAGCGGCAGAACTTTCGCCGCCCAGTGCAGCCGTAAACGCAGCGACCGAAGCATCAACCGCTCGCTCCGCCTGCACCACCGCCGGGTTCAATTCCATGCCTCCATCATCGTGTGGAGGTCTGACAAAACCGGGCGCCTCCGAACAGGCAGCAATCGAGGCACAAGAGGCTTCCTCCGCCTGCACCACCACCGGATCGGTTTCCATACCTCCATCATTGTGCGGGGGTCTGACAAAACCGGGCCCCTGAGCCAGTCCCCCGTAAAATTCTTCAAAATTTTTTGGAGTGGCGGCCCGGGAGTCCACGGACTAAAGCCAATCCGGTCTGCTCAGGATCGCGCCGGCCCGCTTACCGGCATCGGTCCCGATAAGAAACGGGAAGAGGGCGCTGGAGAAGATGCCACAAGTTTCTCCCGTCAGCCCGTTTTGGGGTTGGGCGCCTCGCTCCGGTACCCTATTGAGGTTGGTGACGTGTCCGAGCGGCCGAAGGTGCAACACTCGAAATGTTGTTTGGTGTAAAAGCCAACGTGGGTTCAAATCCCACCGTCACCGCCAAATGAGAAGGCCCCGGTTCCCTTGTAGCAAAGGGAACCGGGGCCTTCTGCTGTGCCAGGAAAGGGCGGTGCAGTAAGGCAGCAGCACGCTGCAAGGAATGCAGATGCTTCTGCTCAGGACGCGATGATGATTTGTGACTCGGATGGAAGCTCAATGCCCGTTGGAGTCTCAAATGCGATGGGCATTCCGTGCGCCCGCGACCATTGAATGCTGTCGGTGACTTGGACATGCACATGCGGTTGCGTGCTGTTCCCTGAGTTCCCACACTGACCGATGAGCTGGCCGGTTTCGACAACTTCACCGACGTCGACGCAGACCGAACCCATGCGCAAGTGGGCGATCAATACGAACGGCCCGTCATCGCCCAGGGCTATTACGACATGGTTGCCGGCTATCGCGCCGGCACCGCGCTGAATGCGCTGTGCCTGCCCCGCCATGTATGAAAAGAGCGTGAGTTGCGATCTTCGAGCCTCGTGATCGGGTTCACCGTCGTGAGCGATGACCACGGTGCCGGCGCTGGGCGCCACTACAGCCGCACCGAATCCGATGAACCTTTCCGGTGGTTCCTTCGCTACAACTGCCCGCCAGTTCCAGGCAGCTGATCGCCCATGAAGATCCACGGGGATGAAGTCGATGGCGAAGGTCGTTCCCATCAAATCCGTGCCATGACTTGGCACCCGCCGTGCTGGGCTATTTCGCGCACGGAACCTACCCGTCAGCGGGTATTTCAACACGGTGGCACCGCGGTTATTTGGAACCGGGATCATGCGTTTCATTCTCATGCCCGCACTTCACCAAAACTAGACCCTTGACGACGTCGACGGCGGCGCGTGACGCCTCGATGGCGGGGGCTGGCGGTCTAAGGTCCGTCTCGAGGTTCTCCAGCCGGACGCTCGCTAACCCGCTCGACTCAGCGGGGTGGTACCTGCCCGTGCCTCGAATGCCGCTGGTGCCGGGGCTGGTGGCCGTGGTGGCTCTAACTGCCCGCCGGTCACCAGCGACTCCGGCATAGGGGAAGATCCAACCTGCCGGCTTGGACAACGAACCGAAAAACCACCACCGAATTGGGGTTTCCTCACAAATTTTCCGGGATCATGGCTGGATACCATGAGCTGACCGGACAGAGCCGTCCGGCCCGATCGACCCGGAAGGAACCCATGACCGCGGTGACGGTGGACGACATCCTCTCGGATCTCCCCCTGGGGTTCGCAAGCCTCATCCTCCGGCCGGCGAACGGCTCCACGATCGAACGTTTCCTGATCGCGGATGCAGAGGATGAGACCTCCGACGGCGACGGCGCCTTTGTCCTCTTGATCGGCGTCCGCGGGAGGTCGGCTTTGCCCGCGTTGCGACGGCTCCTGCAGCACCCGCCGCCGGTGGTCGCCGTCAAGGGAAGCCGTGAAGAGCTCTCCGAAGCCGAAGAGCTGCTGCGCGGTGCCGGGACCGGCTTGCTCGTCGTGAACCCGGCTGCGGACTGGGACCGCCTGTTGTCCATCGCCAAGGATAGAATCCAACCTCCCAGCTACCAGAGTGAAGTCCTGACGCTGCTGGAAGAAGACCTCTTTGCCATCGCGCAGACCACGGCCCGGCTCACGTCGAGCCATGTGGTGATCGAGGACGCCGCCAACAAGGTCCTGGCATACTCCACGGTCTCCAATGACATTGATGAGCTTCGGAAAGCCTCCATCCTGGCCCGCCGGGGTCCCCGGAAATACGAGCTGCTGCTGAAGGACCTGGGCGCCTACCGCGAACTCCACGGAACGCGACTCCCGGTGCGCGTACCGGCAAGGCCCCAGGACGGGTTGCGGGAACGGGTAGCCATCACCCTCTTCGCCGGGGACCGGATCATGGGCTACATCTGGCTGCAGGAAACCGGCGACGGCTTCGGCCCCGACGTCGACCATGTGCTGACAGGTTCGGCCGCCCGGACCTCCGCCGAGCTGATCCGTTACCGCAACCAACAATCAGTGCACATGCGCGAAGACCGTATTGCGCGGATCCTCTCAGGCCCGGCGGAGGCAGCAGCCAGCGCGCACAGCGAGAAGATCCCCGCAGAACGCCCGGCCGCGCTGATCCTGATCGGAATATCGGATGCGGAAGCCCAGGCCGATGACGCCGCCCTGAAGCACGGCGAGCTTGCCAACCTGGCGTCCATCCACGCGGCCGCTTACAAGGCCTCGGCAATTGTGGGGCAGTTCAAGGGCGACACCGCCGTGATTGTCCCGGGCCTGCAGTCCGCAGCAGCGGAATCAGGACTCAGGGGCCTGGCCGAGTCCATTGTGCGGGATGCGCGCAAGCACCTGGGCATCAACCCGTTTGCCGCCGTCGGCCCCGTAGTCCCGGACCTGTTGTCCATCCACTCCATCACCCGTATCACTGAGGCGCTCTTGAACTGTGCTGGCACGTCCACGCAAACCCCTGTGGCCATGGTGGACGACTTCGAAGGGGAGATCCTTTTCCGCGAGGCGGTGCAGAACTTCGCGTCCTCGACTTTCCGCCACCGCAGTCTTTCGGCCCTCCTGCGGGAGGACGCTGAGCTGGCGGAAACGCTGCGGATGTACTTCGAATCTTCCCTTGATGTTGCCGAATGCGCCCAGCGGATGAAGCTGCACAAGAACACGGTCTACTACCGGATCAGCAAGGCGTCCAGGGTGACCGGCCTGGACTTTGGCAACCCCCGGGACTCGCTGGTGGCCTTGCTCCACATACATGAACGGGCGGGAAAATCCACACAACAATCGGGCAGGAAATGACCACAGCACTTGAGGCGCCGCCGCTCGGCCCCCTCCTCGACGACCTCGTCAGCAGCCACCGGCCGCAGCGGGAATCCGGGTCCGTCCCGGCGAACATCCCATTCCTGGCAAACGTCCCCTTCGACAAGTTCGGGATTGCCGTGGCCACCACTTCCGGGCAGGTCTTCAGGTCCGGCGACGCTGATGTGCCATTCTCCATCCAGAGCATCTCCAAGGTCTTTACGCTGGCCATGGCGCTCCAACGCGACGCCACCGGAACACTGTGGTCACGTGTCCTGCGTGAACCATCCGGGACCGCGTTCAACTCGCTGGTCCAGCTGGAGGTGGAACACGGAATCCCGCGGAACCCCTTCATCAACGCCGGCGCCCTGGTGGTCACGGACCACCTCATGGAAGAAACGTCCGACGCCGCCACGCAGCTTCTGCGGTTCCTCACCGCAGAGGCGGGCAGCACCGGTCCATTCATCGATGAAGCGGCAGCGGCCAGTGAGCTTTCGGGCAGCAGCCGGAATCTGGCGCTGGCCCACTTCCTGAAGGATTTCGGCAACCTGAAGCAGACGGCGGAATCAGTGGTGGAGAACTACGTCCGGCAATGCGCCATCATGATGAGCTGCGTTGAGCTCGCCCAAGCCGGACTCTTCCTGGCCCGGGAAGGCCAGGGAAGGCTGGGGCCGGTCCTGTCCCCCAGCGCCGCCAAACGCGTCGGCTCCATCATGCTGACGTGCGGCATGTACGACGCCGCCGGAGAGTTCGCGTACCGGGTGGGCCTTCCCGGCAAGAGCGGTGTGGGCGGCGGCATCCTGGTCATCGTTCCGGGTGAGTGCGCCATTTGCGTGTGGAGTCCGCGGCTGGACGCCAAGGGTAATTCCCTCGCCGGAACTGCCGCCCTCGCCGACCTTTCCGACCGCACCGGCTGGTCCGTCTTCTAACGCTGCCGCCGTCCGAAAATCCCCAAACGTTGCCCCCACCCCAGTCAGATCTCCCCGCTGGTGGTTGAGCCTGTCGAAGCCTGGTTTCGACAAGCTCAACCACCGACCACAAAAGGACATCCCCATGACAAATCTCCCAACCCCCGACCACCTTATTGACGGTGGGCATGCGCATGCCTCCGAGACTGCCCTGCATGCCGAGGACAAGGGCTACCACAAGAACCTCAAGCCCCGGCAGATCCAGATGATCGCGATCGGCGGTGCGATCGGCACCGGCCTGTTCCTGGGCGCCGGCGGCCGGCTGAACGCCGCCGGCCCGTCCCTGGTCATCGCCTACGCCGTGTGCGGGTTCTTCGCGTTCCTGATCCTGCGCGCCCTGGGCGAACTGGTCCTCCACCGCCCCTCCTCAGGCTCGTTCGTCTCCTACGCCCGCGAGTTCTTCGGCGAAAAAGCCGCGTTCGTCTCCGGCTGGTTCTACTGGATCAACTGGGCCACCACCACCATCGTGGACATCACCGCCGCCGCCCTCTACATGAACTTCTTCGGCAACTACATCCCCTGGATGGCCGACATCCCGCAATGGGCCTGGGCCCTGACCGCCCTCGTCGTCGTCCTGGCCCTGAACCTGGTCTCCGTCAAAGTCTTCGGCGAAATGGAATTCTGGTTCGCCCTGATCAAAGTCGCCGCCCTGGTCATCTTCCTCATCGTCGGCACCTACTTCGTCATCTTCGGCACCCCCGTGGACGGCCAGCAGGTCGGCTTCAGCCTCCTGACCGACAACGGCGGGATCTTCCCCAACGGCCTGCTGCCCATGATCATCCTCATGCAGGGCGTCCTGTTCGCCTACGCCTCCATCGAACTGGTCGGCACCGCCGCCGGCGAAACCGAAAACCCCGAAAAAATCATGCCCAAAGCCATCAACTCCGTAGTCTTCCGCATCGCGGTGTTCTACGTCGGCTCCGTCATCCTCCTGGCCCTGCTGCTGCCCTACACCTCCTACGTCAAAGGCGTCAGCCCCTTCGTGACCTTCTTCGGCTCCATCGGCATCCAGGGCGTGGACGTCATCATGAACCTCGTCGTCCTCACCGCCGCCCTGTCCTCCCTCAACGCCGGGCTCTACTCCACCGGCCGGATCCTGCGCTCCATGTCCGTCAACGGCTCCGCCCCCCGCTTCGCCTCCCGCATGAACAAAGCAGGCGTCCCCTACGGCGGCATCGCCATCACCGCCGCCGTCTCCCTCCTCGGGGTCCCGCTGAACTACCTCGTCCCGGCCGACGCCTTCGAAATCGTCCTCAACGTCGCCTCCGTCGGCATCATCATGACCTGGGCCACCATCGTCCTCTGCCAGATCCAACTCAAACGCTGGGCCGACAAAGGCTGGCTCACCCGCCCCTCCTTCCGCATGTTCGGCGCCCCCTACACCGGCTACCTCTCCCTCCTCTTCCTCATCGGCGTCCTGATCATGGTCTTCATCGACTCACCCCTGACCATGCTCGTCACCGCCATCGCCTCCATCCTCATGGTCATCGGCTGGTACGCCTGCCGCAAACGCATCCACGAAATCGCCGAAACCCGCCAAGGCCACACCGGCCTCTCCCCCGTCATCGCCAACCGGACACCGATCCGATAAGCCAAAAACATCCACCAACACACCCAGCGCCCCCGCACGCCCGAAGAACCAAACACCGAACAACAAAGAAAGACCATGACAACGGACCCCGCAGCAACCCTGACCCCATCACACACCCGGCCCGCCGCCGTCGAGCCTTCCCGGCAGCACAACCCGCAGGCGAAAACCGCAGAGAAGCCAGCACCAACAACCAGGTCCGCGGGCCACGTCATCGTTGATTCGCTGGTGGCCCATGGCGTGGAACGCACTTATGTGGTGCCCGGCGAGAGCTTCCTGGACGTGCTGGACGGCCTGCACGCCTCGGATATTGAAACCATCGTCTGCAGGCATGAGGGCGGCGCCGCCTACATGGCTGAAGCTGACGGCAAGATGAACCAGCGCCCCGGAGTGGCGATGGTGACCCGTGGTCCCGGTGCCGCCAACGCCCACGTGGGCCTGCACACCGCATGGCAGGACTCCACTCCCATGCTGCTGTTCGTGGGCCTGATCCCCTTCGCCCACCGGGACCGCGAAGCCTTCCAGGAGTTCGACATCAAGGCCTGGTTCGACACCGGCGCCAAGCGCGTGATGGTCCTGGACCACGCGGAACGCGCGTCGGAAATCGTGGCGGAGGCAATGTTCGCCGCCATGAGTGGACGGCCCGGCCCGGTGGTGGTGGGCCTGCCGGAGGACATCATCCGCGAGCAGATCGACCCGGCGCTGCATCCGGCCATTCCGGTGGCAGCCGGCGGCATGAGCAGCACGGACGCGGCCGCCCTCCACGCTGCCCTGGCAGAATCCCGCAAGCCACTGTTCGTCACCGGCGGCAATGACTGGACCCAGGCGGCGGCGGACCAGCTCACCGGCTGGCTGGAACGCCACCAGATCCCGGCAGCAGCCGAATGGCGCACGCAGGGGACGGTGTCCTTCGATTCACCTTCCTACGTGGGCCCCATTGGCTACGGCCGGCCGCGCCCCACCTATGACCTGCTCGAAGAAACCGACCTGCTCGTTTTTGTGGGAACAGTGCCGGGGGACGTCATTACAGACGGTTTCGTTTGCCGGCAGGACTGGAACAAAAAGAACTTCCTGGTCACCGTGGACCCCTCGCTTCGCGGGCGCTCGGGTCCGGTGTCGCGGCAGATCCTCTCCAAGCCTGAGGCCTTTGTGCAGGATCTGGCCGGCGTCGAGCTGCCGGTAAAGGAAGAGTGGAAGGCGTGGACGGCGCGGATGCGGGGTGAGCAGGAGGCATTCGCCGCGCTGCCGCCGGCCACACCCTCAGCCGGACAGGCCAGGATGGACACGCTGATGGCGAACCTCGTGCCGAGGCTGCCCGAGGATGCCATGGTGACCTTCGGCGCCGGTGAACACACCAACTGGGCCCACCGCTACTTCCCCACCCGCCGTTACGCTTCCATGATCAGTGCCCGCAACGGCTCCATGGGATATTCGGTGCCTTCGGCCATCGCGGCTTCCCTGGCAGACCCGGCGCGCCGGGTGGTCACCATCGCCGGGGACGGGGAGTTCCTGATGAACGGCCAGGAACTCGCCACCGCGGCCCAGTACGGCGCCACGCCCCTGGTGATCGTGATGGACAACCAGGAATACGGCACCATCCGCACCCACCAGGAGCGGCACTATCCGTCGCGCATCTCCGGCACACAGCTGAAGAATCCCGATTTCGGCCTGATGGCCAGGGCATTCGGCGGTTTCGGGATCACTGTTACTGAGGACACAGACATTCCGGCGGCACTGGATGCCGCGTTCGCTGCCATCGACCAGAACGGCGTTTTCGCCCTGGTCCACCTCATCGTCGAACAGCGCGTGAAGGCCTACTAAACAGCATCCGGAAAAGCAACGGTGGTTGAGCTTGTCGAACCCAGGTTTCGACAAGCTCAACCATCCGAGAAGTCTGGATGCACTCCGTTGGACCTGGACAACACCGCCACCTTCACCGACATCCCCACACCGTCCTGGAACGGCTCGCGGCCGACCTCATCGGCACCTGGAACACCCGCGGCACCGATGCCGGACTCCTTGTCAGGACGGACGGCACCGGGACCGGGCCGGGCCCGACGTTGGCAAAGGTCTGGCGGCGAAAGACTGGCCAAGCCAAAGTAAGCATGCTTATGATGTTTGGGAGGCCGGATCGAACGGCCGCCAACCAGAGGAGGAAACACCATGGGACTAGGCGACAAGATCGAGAACGCAGCTGAAAAGGCCGGCGGCAAGGGCAAGGAAGCTGCTGGCAACGCCACGGGCGATGAGAGCCTGCGCACCGAAGGCCAGGCCGACCAGGCCAAGGGTGATATGAAGCAGGCCGGCGAAAAAGTCAAGGACGCCTTCAAAAAGGACTGACCTGATACGCAAGCGAAAGGGTGCACTCCCAGCTCGGGGGTGCACCCTTTCGTATGTCCGTATCAGATCCTATGTCCGTATCAGAGACGGGTGTCGAACGAACCGCAGAAGACGTTGTCGTTGAACGTGCCCTCGAACCCGGACTTGCCCTGGATCTTGTCGATGGTGGCCCGGATAGCCTCCCGGGACCCGGCGTGCGCGTGGATCGCGGTCTTGACCATGGGCACATCGATCAGGTGGTTGGGCTGGTTGAGCGAGACAAACACGGTGGGCACTTCTGTGACGTACCACGGAATCTCCGCGGCCATGGGTGAGGACCACTTGATCCGGATCGCAGCCTCCTGCGCGAAACCCTTTACATTCGCGAACACAAAAGCGGCGTCGTACTTCTCGGCGTAGTCGCCTGTGGCTTCCTCGGACAGGACCCGCATGAAGTTCATACCGGTTTCGCCCGCCGCTTCCCGCTGCTCCGCAGTCTTGAAGACGTGCACTTCAAAGCCGGCGGCTTCAAGCTCATCCTTGACAGTGTCCAGGTAGGCCAGCGGGTCAGCGCGGGTAAAGTCGGCGCCGCCGGAGATGCCATACAGGCGGATCCGTTTGTGCGTCTCTGGTGTGATGGGCAGATTGTTGGCGGTGTCCTTGACCAGGGTGACGGTCCTGTCCGCGACCTCCGCCGCAACCGCCCGGTGCGCCTCACTGCCAATCACGGCAAGCGCCTCAGCAGGCGGAACCAGCTGGTCCGCGGACTTGCGGTGCAGCCCCAGGGACGCCTTCAGCCCCAAGATCCTGCGCAGCGCATCATGCAGGCGCTGCTCGGTGATGACGCCGGACTTGTAGCCGTCCAGCATGTACCCGAAGTCCTCTGCAGGGTTGCGGAAGAACAGGAACATGTCGCAGCCGGCAGCGATAGTGGCCGGCACCAGGTCTTTGCGCTTCCTGGCCTGGGTGAGGCCCACCATCAGCGAGGCGTCGGTGAGCACCAGCCCGTTGAAGCCAAGTTCGCCGCGGAGAAGGTCCTGGAGCAGCTCGGGCGCGAGCGTGGCGGGCAGGATCTCTGCATCAGCCATGCCCGGGCGGAAGTGCCGGGACAGCTCCGGAGCCCCGATGTGGCCCACCATGATGGACTGTACGCCGTGGCCGATCATCTCGCGGTAAACGTGCCCGTAGGTGCGGTTCCATTCCTCGTAGCCGAAGGTGTTGTAGGAGGTGACCACATGCTGGTCACGCTCGTCCACGCCGTCTCCGGGGAAGTGCTTCATGGCGCATACCGTGGGTGATTCGCTGATGCCGTCGAAGTACTCTTTGGCCCGCTCCACCACAATCTCCGGGGTGTTTCCGAAGGCGCGGGTGGAGATGACAGTGTTCCGCCAGTTGTAGTGGATGTCCACAATCGGGGCGAAGGCCCAGTTGCAGCCCAGCGCTGCGGTTTCGGCCCCGGCCACCTGCCCCATCTGCCGGGCAATGGCTTTGTCCGGATGCGAGCCGGCCTGCAGGTGCGTCGACACGAACGTTCCGTCGTCGCAGCTTCCGGCTCCCCCCATTTCCGGGTTGGAAGCCACCAGCAGCGGGATGCGGGTCCTGGACTGCGCGTAGCGGATATGCTCCTGCACCGCGGCCGAGGGTCCAGGCCGGTACCGCATGCCGCCCACATGGTAGTTCTCCAGCACGCCATCGAGGTACTCCGGGGAGTAGTCGTTGTTGTGGTTGATGAACAGCTGGCCGATCTTTTCCTCGAGGGTCATGGCGGCCATGGTGGTTTCCACCCAGGTGACCGCGTCGCCGTCGAGATTAAACGGCGCGGCCTGAAGGTCGACGTCGAACTGCCGCGGCCGGGTGACCGCGTCACCATGGCCGGCGGCGGCGTTCCTGGAACGTCCGACGGCGGCGATGTTGGCGAGTGCCGAGGCCACCACTTCGTCCACGGGGGAGGCAATGTCGACGACGACGCCGGCTTCATCGGCTTGGAGCGGTTCCAGCGTGGCGAGCTGGGATTCAAGGAGGGCCGGCGGCATAAAGTGGCCGGTCCGCCCTTCAGTGCGCGCCCGCAGGACGTCTTTGCTGCCGTGCAGGTGCAGGAAGATGGTGTCCGGGGCCTGTTCGCGGATGGCGTCGCGGTAGCTGCGGCGCAGTGCGGAGCACGCCAGGACCATCCCGCCGTCGCCCGCGTTGGCCAGCCGGGCGCCCACGGTGGCGAGCCAGGGCCAGCGGTCCTCGTCCGTCAGGGGCGTGCCGGCGGCCATTTTGGCGACGTTCTCCACCGGGTGCAGGGAATCGGCGTCGAGGAAGGGGACGCCGAGTTCGCGGGCCACGAGGTCGCCGATAGTGGTCTTGCCGCAGCCGGATACCCCCATCACGATGACGCGGAGCTTGGGCTGTCCGGCCGAAGCGGGTGCTGTTGTTTCGGGGTTGGGAGTGTTCACCAGTCGTGGACCGTTCCGTCGATGAGGCGGTTATAGGGCAGGTAGGCCTGCTGGTAGGGGTAGGCGGCTGCAGCTTCTTCGTTGAATTCGACGCCGATGCCGGGTTCGTTGCCGGGGTGCAGGTAGCCGTCCACGAAGGTCATGGACTGGTGGAAGACCTCGTTGGTCTTGTCCGAGTGCTGCATGTATTCCTGGATGCCGTAGTTGTGGATGGCCAGGCCCACGTGCAGCTGCGCGGCGAAGCCCACCGGGGAAATGTCCGTGGGGCCGTGGAAGCCGGACTTGATCTGGTATTGCGCGGCGAAGTCCATCACCTTCTTCAACGGCGAGATCCCGCCGAAGTGCGTGGACGCGGCCCGGACGTAATCGATCAGCTGTTCCTTGATGAGGGTCTGGTAGTCGTACACGGTGTTGAAGATTTCACCGATGGCCAGCGGGGTGGTGGTGTGCTGGCGGACCAGGCGCAAACCCTCCTGGTTCTCCGCCGGGGTGCAGTCCTCCAGCCAGAACAGGTCATACGGTTCCAGCGCCTTGCCGAGCTTCGCGGCCTGGATCGGCGTCATCCGGTGGTGCCCGTCGTGCAGCAGCGGGATTTCCGGGCCGAACTCGTTCCGGACCGCCTCAAACACCGTGGGCAGGTGGCGCAGGTAAGCCCGGGTGTCCCAGTCCTCCTCCACCGGGAACGCACCCCGCCCGGCGGGCTCGTAGTCGTACCGCTCCCCGGACGCCTGCGCCTGCGCGGCCACACCGTACACCGCATTGATGCCAGGGACGGCGGTCTGGATCCGGATGGACTTGTACCCCAGTTCCAGGTGCTCGCGCACGGAATCGAACAGGGACGGCAGGTCCGCGCCCGAGGCGTGGCCGTAGGCGCGCAGCCCGTTCCGGGACGCCCCGCCCAGGAGCTGGTAGACCGGCATGCCCGCCATCTTGCCCTTGATGTCCCACAACGCCATGTCCACCGCGGCGATCGCAGCCATCGTCACCGGCCCGCGGCGCCAGTACGAGGACCGGTACAGGAACTGCCAGGTGTCCTCGATCCGGTGCGGGTCCTTGCCGATCAGCAGCTGCGCCACGTGCTCCTTCAAGTACGCGGCCACGGCAAGCTCACGCCCGTTCAGGGTGGCGTCACCAATGCCGGTCACACCGTCCTCGGTGGTGATCCGGAGCGTCACGAAGTTCCGGGAGGGACTCGTCACAAAGACGTCGGCGGCAATGATTTTCACGGCAGGTCCTTTCAGGGGCTGGCGGGAGGAGGAAGGTTGGGCTTAGTTGGAGGTTGTTGCCGGGGGCCTGGTGGCGGCAGCGGGTCCAGCGGATATGCCGGCCGCGTCCCTGCCGGTGGCGCTGCCGGTTGGATCGGCGTCGGCTCCGCTGCTGGTGCGGCGGGCCCGGATCTCGGCCAGGATCTCCGCGTGCAGTGCATCGGTGAGCTTGTACTTGGACATCACCAGCAGGGCCAGGAGCGCAAGGACTGCGGGGATGGCACCGGCAGCGACCTGGATTCCGAAGACGGCATCGGCGCTTTGGGTGGCGCCGGACTTGTAGCCGCCCAGGGCGAGGGCATAGGCGGCGAGGGCGCCGCCCACGGCCTGGCCGGTCTTGCGGGTGAAGGAGAAGAGGGCGTAGGTGATGCCCTCGGTGCGGACGCCGGTCTTCCATTCGCCGTACTCAACGGTGTCTGCCTCGAGGGCCCAGACCACGATGCTGACGGCCATGACGCCCACGAGGCTGAGCAGGAGGCCGCCGAAACCGATCCACGTCTGGCTGGCAGGCGTCAGGAAGACGATGATTCCGCCGATGACCGCGACCACGGAGGCGTAGACGTAAACGTTCTTTTTGCCCACCGCGCGCACCAGCCGGGGCATGAAGGCCGCCAGGACGAAGGTCAGGATCAGCTGGATGATGGACAGGACCGGGTAGAGGTCCAGCCGGCCCAGCACGTCGCGCAGGTAGTACAGCTGGACCGAGGTGAGGGCGAGGTAGCCGGAGAGGAAGAGGAAGGAGCTCAGGCACAGCATCAGCAGCGGCTTGTTGCCCTTCAGGGTGTCCAGGCTCTGCTTGAGGGTTACGTTGGGCACGGCGCGGTGGACGCGTTCCTTGGCTGTGAAGACCGTGAAGAAGTAGAGGGCCGCGCCAATCACCACAAAGGCCAGCGTAATGCCCGTGAAGGTGGCCTGCAGGTCGGCTCCCGGCGTGATCAGCGGTGCCACGAAAATGCCCAGCGACGAACCCACCAGGGCGGCGCCCACCATACGGGCGGATCCCAGCTTGGCGCGTTCGCCCGGGTCCTGCGTCATGGCGCCGGCCAGGGAGCCGTAGGGGATGTTGACCAGGCTGTAGGCCAGGCCAAGTGCTGCGTAGGTGACGTAGGCGTAGAGCAGGGTGCCGGATTCACCGATCTGCGGCACCGAGAATGTTGCGACGCTCAGGAGGAGCAGCGGGATGGAGCCGAACATGATGAACGGCCGGAACTTGCCGAACCGTTTGCTGAAGGTCCGGTCCACTACGCGGCCGGCGAGAACGTCGGCGAAGGCGTCGAAGATCCGGACAACCAGCAGCAGGGTGCCTGCCGCCGCCGCAGAGATGCCGGCAACGTCCGTGTAGTAGACCAGCAGGAACATGGTGGCCGTGGTGAAGGCGAGGTTGTTGGCGGCGTCGCCGGCGCCATAGCCGGCGATGCTCAGTGTGCTCAGCTTTTTCATAATGTGGGCTCCTTTACCCGGGGCGGCCTGGGGACGGCCAAAAAATAAAGCGTCAGGGGTCCGGCGGGGACTCCGGGGATTTGCTCTACCTGTAATGCTAATCACGTGGCAAATAAATGGCAAGCGGTTGCCAAAATATTTATTGAAATTTCAAGAAAAAGGCTGCCCGGCACCTCAGAAGGTGCCGGGCAGCCCCGCTGGCAGCATGCTTTACCGGGACGCTGGATGTCCGGGGACCGTGCCGCACAAGCTTTCCACCAGCGCCACCACGGCGGCGTCTCCGGCCAGTACCGGGTCGACGACGGCCACCAGCGCTTTGATGCGTTCAGTTCCGGACAACCGGTTCGCAGCAGCCACGTCTTCGCCCAGCGGGTCCTCGAAGGAGGTGGCGGCAACGCTGAAGTCCATCCATGCTGCGATCATCAAGGCCGCCGCAGCACCTGTCCTGCCGGCTGCACGTTCAGCCTGCAGCACCGGGACGGCGCGCATCCGCAGCTTCGTGCTGCCGTCCATGGCAATCTGTGCCAGATTGTGGGCGATCCTGGCATTGCCGAAACGGGCCAGGAGGGCTTCCCGGTAGGCCGGGATTTGCAGTCCGGCGCCGGGCAGGTTCGCCGCGGCTTCATCCCAGAAGGCTTCCACGGCCCGGCGGCATTCCGTGTCTGCGAGGGCCTCGGCCACGGTGGCGTGGCCGCGAAGCTGCCCGGCGTAGGCGAGCAGTGAGTGTGCGCCGTTGAGCAGCCACAGTTTGCGGTTTTCGTAGGGCTCGATGTCCTCGACAAAGAGGGCACCGGCGTCTTCCCAGCGGGGCCGCCCGGCAGGGAAGTCGCCGCTGAGCACCCAGCTGGAGAAGGGCTCGGCCACCACGGGCGAATTGTCGCGGTACCCGCAGGCTTTCCGCACATCATCGAGATCCTGTTCCATGGTCCGCGGGGTAATGCGGTCAACGGACGTGCTGACGAAGCTGACGTTGGTATCGATCCAGGCAGCAAGCCCGGAATCCCAGGCGCTGGCAAACCCGGCGACAGCCTGCCGGGCAACCGCTCCGTTGTTGGACAGGTTATCGCAGCAGACTACGGCGATCGGTCCGGAGCCAGCGTCCCTTCGGGCGGCCAGTGCCAGCACGAGGCGCCCCAGCGGCGTGGCCGGGCGTCCGCTGCCGGAGCCCAACAGCGAAAGGTCGGTCGCGACGTCGCGCGCGGTGGAGTCCAGCTTTCCGTCAGCGCCCAGCCCGTAGGCGGCCTCGGTGATGGTGAGGGTGACGAGGGCCGTCCCGGGAGCAGCCACCAGCTCGGTGAGCCGCTGCAGGTCCGCTCCGTCCACGGCCTCCACAATGCTTTCCACCACAGTGAAGGAGTCGCCAGTATCTGCGCGTTCCACCAGCGTGTACAGCCCGTCCTGTTCCGTCAGGGCCACGGCAGCATCCGGACGCCGGCCGGTGAAGGCTGCGATCCCCCAATCCGCGGCATCGCCGGCCTGCTGGGTGTACCAGGCCTGGTGCGAGCGGTGGAAGGCGCCCAGGCCCAGGTGGATAATCCGGACCGGGGCCTTGGGTGCCGGGTGGAGTGAGCGGTTCAGCTGCGGAAGCTCCGATGCGGGATCCGGGGCGGGAGCGGTTGTGGCGTGCAACCCGGCGCTCACAGCTTGAACACCCGGCGCGGTGAACTGTCCACGATGTCCACGATGAGTTCGTGGGCGCGGTCCTCGCTGACTCGGTGTTCAGCCACCAGCCGCGCGAGGAAGGAGGCCTCAATCCGGCGGGAGGCGTCGTGCCGGGCGGGGATGGAGCAGAAGGCGCGGGTGTCGTCGATGAAGCCCGAGGAACGGGAGAAGCCCGCCGTCTCCGTGACCGCGGAACGGAACCGCAGCATCGCGTCCGGTGCGTCCAGGAACCACCACGGCGCGCCGAGGTACACGGACGGGTAGAAGCCGGCCAGCGGGGCCAGTTCGCGGGAGAACACCGTTTCGTCCAGCGTGAAGAGCACCAGGTGGAAGTCCTTGGCGGTGCCGAAGTCCTGCAGGACCGGGCGGATGGCCTCGGTGTAGTTGATCGCGAACGGGATGTCGTGCCCGGTGTCCGCACCGAAGGTGTTGAAGGTGGGCAGATGGTGGTTTCGGTACGAGCCCGGGTGGATGGTCATGACCAGCCCGTCCTCCACGGACATCCGGGCCATCTGGTACATCATGTGCGCTTCGAAGTCGTCCCGGTCCTGCCCGGTCGCCTTGCCGGAGCGGGCGCGGTCAAAGAGCCGGACTGCGTCCGCTGCATCCAGCTTCAGCGTGGCGGGGGTGCGCACGCCGTGGTCGGCGGAAACCGCACCGTGCTCCACAAAATAACGACGCCGGTTCTCCAGAGCGGTGAGGTACGCACCATAGCCCGTGCCGCCGTCGCCCGCTGCCGCAATGAGCTTGTCTACGTTCTCCGACCATGCAGGGTGGGCGATGTTGAGGTAGGCGTCCGGGCGGAAGGTGGGCAGGACGCGGCCATGGAAGGTTGGGTCCTGGGCAATGGCCTTGTGGCTCGCCAGGGAGTCCAGCGGATCATCAGTGGTGGCGAGGACCTCGATGTTGAAGTCCTTGAACAGCTCGCGGGGCCGGAAGCCGGGCTCCTGGAGCCTGGCCGAGATCGCATCGTAGGTGGCATCGGCCGTCTCCGCGCTGAGCTCCCCGTCCAAACCGAAGACGCTGTGGAACTGGGTGCGGAGCCAGTAGCCGGAGGCGGTGCCCTCGAACAGTGGCCAGGCCTTGCAGAACTCGGCCCACACAGCCCGGGAGTCGGGCTGGGAGGTGGTGGATTCGCGAAGCTGCTCCAGCGGGACACCGCTGGCGTGGATCAGCCGCGTGACGTAGTGGTCCGGACTCACCAGCAACGCCGCTGGGTCGGGGAAGGGCGTGTTCTGCTCGATGACTGCGGCGTCAACGTGCCCGTGCGGGGAAATGATGGGAAGGTCCTCGACGCGCTGCAGGAGATCGCGCGCAATGCGGCGGGTTCCGGGATCAGCGGGCAGGAGCCGGTCTGGGTTGGCGGCAATCGACTGTGACATACATCAATAGTCCGGGTGGATGCCAACCTTGTCAACCGGTTGCCAAAACTTGCCATTCCTGTTTCCGTTGAGTTTCCTGGCTGCGTACGCCGGGCTGGGAACCCCCGGCTGGGAATGTTGGGCCCGGCTTAGTCCCTGGGCACGAGCCGGCCGCTGGAACCACGCAGTACCAGCTCGGTCTCCACCCGGAGAATGCCGGCCGGATCCCCGTTCCCGTGAAGCAGATCGAGCAGCAGGCTGGCGGCTCCCGAACCACACTCCCCCAGCGGCGAGCGCACGGTGGTCAGCGGCGGTGTGGTGAAGTCCGCCCCAAAAATGTCGTCGAAGCCCACAATGCTGATCTGGTCCGGCACCACCATGCCGCCGGCCTGCAGCTCCTGCATCAGGCCTATCGCCAGGAGGTCGTTGTACGTCAGGACGGCTGTGGCCCCGGTGGCCAGCACATCGCGCGCCACCTGCCGGCCGCCGTCGACCGTTGGTTTGCTGGACTCCACCCGCACAGCCTCCAGCCGGGACCAGTCACACGCCGCCTGCACACCTTCCCAGCGCCGGGCGGACATCCACGACCGCGCAGGTCCGGCCACGAAGGCGAGCTTCTTGTGTCCGTTGCCCGCGAGGCTGCGCACGGCCTCCCCGATGCCCTTCCGGACGTCGGGGATAACGCAGGGCACATCCGCCACCTCGCGGTTGATGACCACCACCGGTTTGTCGCGGGACAAGGCGCGGATATCGTCGTCGTCCATCCGTGGGCTGGCCAGGATCAGGCCGTCGGCAGTGGTCATCATGCGCCGGGCCGCCGTCAGTTCGGTAGCTGCCGATTCCGCCGATTCCGCCAGGACCAAGGTGTAGTCCCGGGCGGTCCCCGTAGTTTCGGCGCCGCGGATGATGCCAAAAAATGTGGGGTTGGTGATGTCCGCGACGATCAGCCCAAACGTGTTGGTCCTGCCGGTGGGCAAGGCCCGGGCGAACGGGTTGACCTGGTAGTTCAGCTCCGCGGCCGCGTCCTCGATCAGCTTCTGCGTCTTGGCACTGACGCGGCCCGGCTTGCTTAACGCGCGGGAGACCGTCGATGGGTTGACGCCGGCTACCTTGGCGATGTCGTAGATGGTGGCGTTGCCCTTGCCGTTTCGGGCGTGCTTTTTGGCAGCTCCCGTCGATGCGGCAGGGCCCTGCGTCTTGGGTTCAGTCACCGCCCCATCCTAACGAGCATCAGGCAAGAAGTGGCCAGCGGTTGCCGGGCGCCCCCGCGGGCGCCCGGCAGCCAGGGGGTCAGGAGCGCTCGGGGAATTTGCCCTCTTCGCTGATGCGCTTGTTCAACTCCCGCATGTACTCCTCTTCATCGAAGTCGAGCGGAACTTCGCGCCCGGTCCAGCTGGAGAGGTGGATGGCGTTGGCCAGCCGGACACCGTTGATGCCGTCCGAGCCCGGGGCCAGGAGCGGGGTGCCGTCCAGGATGTTGGCTGCAAAGTTTTCCAGGACACCTGCGTGCTGGCCGCCCCAGGCGGACTCGAACTCGATGACCTCGGTGCTGTAGTACTCCTCCGGGTTCAGTTGCCCCATAAAGAGCTTGCGGACGTCGTCCATGTCCATGGAGTCGCTGAGTTCACGCTCCGGCCTGGTGAGCCGGGTGACCGTGGCGGTCTTTGAGTTCTCGACGACGATCTTGCCCTGGTCTCCAAGGATCTCGAACCTGTCGGTGCCCACGATGTCGTGGGTGGCCGTCACGAAAACGCCCGTGGCGCCGTCACCATAATCGACGACGGCGGTGACCTCATCCTCGACGGCGATATCGCGGCGGAAGCCGTATGCCACCTTGGAATACACCGACTTGGGCGCGCCGCAGATCCACTGCCAGAGGTCCAGTTGGTGCGGGGCCTGGTTGACCAGCACGCCGCCGCCTTCGCCGCCCCACGTGGCGCGCCACTCACTGGAGTTGTAGTAGCCCTGCGGGCGCCACCAGTTGGTGATGATCCAGTTGGTGCGGCGGATGCTGCCGATTTCGCCGTTGTCGACGATTTCCTTGAGTTTCTTGTACAGCGGGTTGTTGCGTTGGTTGAACATGATGCCGAAGGAAAGCTCAGGCTTGGAGGCTGCAAAGTCGTTCAGCTCTTTGACCTGCTTGGTGTAAACACCCGCGGGCTTCTCCACGAGCGCGTGGATGTTGCGCTTGAGCGACTCGATGCCCATTTCGGGGTGCAGGTAATGCGGTACACAGGTGACGACGGCGTCGATGTCACCGCTTTCGAGCATCGCGATGTAGTCGTCGTAGAACGGCACGCCCGGATAGGAGGCAGCGGCCAGTTCCTTTTTTGCGGGGTCGATATCGGTGATGGCTCCGATCTCCATGTTCGGGACGAGGCCGTCGGTGATGAACTTGGCGTAGGCGCCGCCCTGCTGCCCCAGGCCGATGATGCCAAGGCGTACTTTCTTGCTCACAGTTGTTGGTCCTTTTTGTTGGTGGAGCTTTGCTTCCGTTGGTTGGGCCTGTCGAAACCTAGAAGAGGTCGGCGTGGCCCATGGCCACCAGGTTGTCGTAGGAGGTCTGCAGGGCGTCCCATACCGTGCGGCCGTACAGTTCGTCCTGCTCCACGAGGAGGTACCGGGCGCCGGCGGCCTGGGCGGCCGGAATGATGGACGGGAAATCCAGGTTGCCTTCGCCCACTTCGGCGAACTGCACCACGTTCTTGAATTCCGCCATGAACCCGGCGAAATCGCCGGACTCCAGGAGTCCGAACGAGGATTGCGGCATCTGCCCGATCCGGTAGTCCTTCAGGTGCACCATGGCGGTCCGGCCCGCGTACTTCTCCAGGGTGCGGACCGGGTCCAGGCCGCCGCGCTGGACCCAGTGCACGTCGATTTCCATGCCCATGGCCGGTGAGTTCTCGGCGATGACGTCCAGCATGTACTTGCCGTCGAACTTCGCGAACTCGATGTGGTGGTTGTGGTAATACAGGCTGATTCCGTGTTCCTGCAGATGCTCGGCGTACCCGTTGGCCTGCTTCGCGAAGTCGATGACGGCGTCCAGGGACTTCATGGCCCCGAACGGCAGCATCCCGATCCGCAGCAGCGACGTGTCCAACCGCTTCGCGTCATCCACGATCTTGTCGAAGTTGTCCGCCAGGGATTCGACAGGCATCCCCTTGCGGCCTTCAACAGCAACGGAAAGCGCGGCGATGTCCATACCGAGTTCCGAGCGGCTGCGTTCCAGCTCCGCCACGTTCTCCGGGGACATGGGAATCTGGGAAATTTCGACGGCGTTGTAACCGATCGCGTTGACCTTGCGGAGCGTTTCGAACGCTCCCACTTCGGCGAAGCTGTCCTTGAGCATCATGGCTTGTACGCCTATTTTGGCCACTGGGTTCCTCCGTGGTGTTCCGGCCGGTGAAGGCCATGGGGTGTGTGCTGGGGCGGCTGTTACGCCGCGGCACCAGCCTGTTCAGTCTGTTGGCGCTGAGCTTCCAGCAGCCGGTGCCGCTCCGCGCGGCGCTGTTCCTGCCGGTCCGGATCCGGGACGGGTGATGCAAGCAGGAGCCGTTGTGTGTAGGGGTGTTCGGGGTCGGTGGTGACGAGGTCGGCGGGGCCCTGCTCCACAATCCCGCCTCGGTACATCACGGCCACCCGGTGACTGATGTGCCGGACGACGTCGAGGTCGTGCGAGATAAAGAGGTACGAAACGCCGGTGTCGTTCTGGATCTGCAGGAACAGGTCCAGGACGCGGGCCTGGGTTGAAAGGTCCAGCGCGCTGACCGGCTCGTCGCAGACGATCAGTTTGGGGGACAAAGCCAAAGCCCGGGCAATCGCAACGCGCTGCCTCTGGCCACCACTGAATTCCCGCGGCAGCCGGTGAAGGGCGTCAGAGGGGAGTCCCACCTGGTCCAGCAGTTCCTTGACGCGCTTCCTGGCCGCGGCGGCTTCCATCCCCTGGACCCCGAGCGGCTCTGCGAGGATGGCGCCAATTTCCAGCGCGGGATTCAGGGAAGTGTAGGGGTCCTGGAACACCACCTGCAGGTCCCTGCTCAGCGTCCGGCGCTCCTTGCGGCTGGCGTTGCTGATGTCGTTGCCTTCGAAGATGATTTTGCCCTTGGTGACAGGTGCCAGGCCCAGGACAGCACGGCCCAGGGTGGTCTTGCCGGAACCGGACTCCCCCACCAGGCCGAGCGTTTCGCCCTGGCCGATGTTGATGTTGATGTCCGTGAGCGCCCGGAAGGGCTTGGCACGGAACCTCTTGCTGGGGTATTCGACCACAAGGTTTTCCACTGACAGCAGAGGGGCATTCTGTTGTGCGCTCATGCGACCGGTTCCTTTTCTGCGGCTGGATATTGACCGCCCGGCTGACCGGCGGATTCGTGGGGAACGGGACCTTGCGGCGGGGAAACCAGCATGGTCATGGGGGTCTTTCCCTCGAGCATGGACCCCAGCAGGGTCTGGGTGTACTGCTCTTTCGGGTTGCGGAGGATCCCGCGGACCGTTCCTTCCTCCACGAGCCTGCCGTTCTGCATGACCACCACGCGGTCGCACAGGTCGGCGACAACCCCGAAGTTGTGGGTCACCAGGATGACGCCGATGTTCAGGCGCTGCTGGAGTTCGCGCAGCAGGTCCAGGACGTCGGCCTGCACCGTGACGTCCAGCGCCGTGGTGGGTTCGTCGGCGATGACCAGGTCCGGTTCGCAGCTGATGGCGCCGGCGATCAGTACGCGCTGGGCCATGCCGCCGGAGACCTCGTGCGGGTAGGCATCGAAGGTCCGTTCAGGGTTGGCGATGCCGACGTCGGTCAGCAGCTTCAGTGCCCGTTTCCGGGCTTCAGCCTTGGAGATTCCGAGGACGCGGACCATGGGCGTCACCAGCTGGTAGCCGATGGTGAAGGCAGGGTCCAGGTTGCTCATCGGCTCCTGCGGGATGTAGGAAATGCGCTTGCCGCGCAGCTTGGACAACCGTTCCTGGCTTACGCGGTCCTCCCCCGGCGCGACGGTGTAGTTGCCGTCGAACTGGATGGAACCTGCCGCAATGCGCGCATTGTCCGGCAGCAGTCCCAGGATGGAGAAGGCGGTCTGTGACTTGCCGGAGCCAGATTCGCCCACGATGCCCAGGATCTCGCCGCGGTCCACATGGAAGGAGACGTCGTCCACCACCTTTTTGATGGAACCGTCGGCCTGCGGGTATCCGACGCCGAGATTGGTCACCTTGACCAGGTGGTGCTCGGTGCCGGCGTCGACGGCGGCAGTGGACTTACGGGACGGGCGCGCCGTGGCCCGTTCCGCCGTCGTACGTTCAGCGGAAGCACCTGCAGTGGAAGCCCCCTTCCTGCGGTGCTTGATCTTTTCGCCGTCTTCAAGGGCATCGCGGACGGCGTTGCCCAGGAGAACCAGCCCGCCGATGGTGAGTGCCATGGCGAGAGCGGGCCAGAGGAGCAGCGTGGGGGTCAGGTAGACGTTCTTGAAGCCTTCGGAGAGCATGACGCCCCAGGTTGCCCTGGTGGGATCGCCCAGGCCCAGGAACTCCAGCCCGGACTGGATTGCGATGGCGACGCCGGCGATGGCTGCGGTCTGGATGATGATGGGTGCGCGGACCACGGAGAAGATGTGGCGCGCGATGATGCTCAGGTCCGAAAGACCGGAAACGCGTGCGGCATCAACGTAGAGCTCGTTCCGGACGGACTGGACCGCGGTGCGGGTCAACCGGAAGTAGGACGGGCTGATGAGGATGCCGAATGCGATCATCGAAATCCATACCGAAGGGCCAAAGGCAGCCCGGATGGTGAGGAGCACGATCAGGCCGGGCAGGCTCATGAGGATGCTGACCACCCAGTTGGAGACGGCTTCGAACTTGCCGCTGTAGTAACCGGCGATGAGTCCGGCGGGAAGACCGATGGCGATGGCAACCCCGGCGCAAAGGAGAGCGGACAGCAGCGTCAGCTGCGCACCGAAGAGCAGCCGGCTCCACGTGTCGCGGCCTGCGCTGTCCGTGCCCAGGATGTTGACGGAGTCGGGTGCGGCCAGGGTCTTGGCGATATTGGCGAAATTTTCCTCGAACGGCGCCAGTACCGGGGCAAGGATGGCCAGTGACGCGATGCTCCCCAGAATGGCCAGTGACGCGATGCCGAGGGGGTTTTTGAGGAGGCGGCGCATGACGCTGGAACGGACCACCGTGCCGCTCTGTCCGCTTGGGGCGGGCGCGGCTACGGCCGCTGTTTCTACGGAATCACTCATGACACACGCACTTTCGGGTTGAGCCAACCATTGAGGATGTCCACCAGGAGGTTCACCACGATGACCACCACCACGGTGTACATCACCACGCCCATAACAACGGGAAGATCCGTCTGGCCAGTGGCGGTGACAGCGAGCGGGCCCATGCCTGGAAGGGCAAAGATCTGCTCGATGATCACCACGCCGCCCAGCATCCCGATCAGCTGCAGGCTCAACACAGTGAGGCCTGCGGGAGCTGCACTGCGCAGCACGTGCTTGAACAGGATTTCCCGCTCCCCGATGCCACGGCTGCGCAGCGTTCGGACGTAGTCACGCTCGAGCTGTTTGATGACTGCACTGCGGATTTGCTGCGCGCCGCCCGTCACGCCGTTGATCAGCAGGGCAATGACAGGAAGAGTCATGGAGTAGACCCAGGCCTCGGGCCCCACCTCGGGAGAGATGGTGCTGGTGGCCGGGAAGAATCCAAGCTGGATGGCCAGGAGGGTCACAAGGAAGACGCCGATCACGTATCCCGGAATGGAGTCGCCAAGGATGGCACCCACCTGGACCACCCTGTCCACCCAGCCGCGTTTGACTGCTGCGGCAACGCCAATCAGCGTTGCGCAGATGGCGATCAGGATCATTGCGGCGAAAACCATGGTCATGGTCACCGGAATGCGCGTGGCCAGGGAATTGGCGACCGGTTCCGAGGTGAACCAGGAAGCGCCAAGATTTCCGCCCAAGGCCTCGCCCAGCCAAGCGAAGTAACGGCTCACGAGCGGCTGGTCGAGTGCCAGCTCCTGTTCCTTCAGGGCAACCTGTTCAGGGGTTGCCTGATCGCCCAGGATGTTGCGGGCGATGCTTCCGCTGGCCGTGTACAGCAGGGTGAAGGTGAGCGCCGAGACGACGAACAACACCACCAAACCGCTGCCCAGCCTTTTCGCAATGAACCTGATCATGGAGTCCTACTTGGCAGGCGAGTAGTTGTAAATGGACGGAACGGCTTGCTGGGCTTGCGGCGTGACGTTCACTTTGTCGTTGTGGTAGTACATCTGGTTCACGCGGAACAGCGGAGCGAACCATGCCTGCTCAACCACGTACTTGTTGACGTCCTGCGCCAGTTTGCCCGCCTCTTCACCGCCGGTGCGCACAGCCTGGATCTTGGCCTCGAGCTCCGGGGTGGTGCTCTTGAACGGGTTGTACAGGGCCTTCGTGGAAACGATCTGGTCAATCGCCACGGTGGGCTCGCCCTGGAAGAGGTTGAAGAACAGCGCGTGGTACTTCTGCGCCGCAACATCCGCAGTGAAGGTGTTGGTGATGGCGGCACCCGGGTTGAGGGTGATGCCAACGTCCGCGAGCTGCTGCTTGAGGACGGAGATTAGGGTTTCAGCGCCGGGGAGCGTGGGGACGTCGATGGTCACGTTGCCCTCAAAGCCGGATTCCTTCAGGAGCTGCTTGGCCTTGGCCGGATCGTAGCTGTACTAGTTCTCCAGCTCTTCGGACCAGGCGCCGCTGTCCTTGCCGAACGGCTGCGAGGTGGGCGTGCCCTGGCCGAGCATGACCTGGTCCAGGATGGTCTTGCGGTCGAACGCATGGTTGATGGCCTGACGGACCTTGACGTTGGCCAGGGCCGGGTTCTTGGTGCCGTCCCGGTCCAGCAGGAGCAAACCGGACCAGTCAACCTGGTTGGTTTCCAGCTTCATCTTGGCGCCCTCGGCCTGCTTGCCGTTCTTGGGATCCAGGAGGGTGGCGTCAATCTGGCCGGACACGAGTGCGTTGGTGCGGGCTGTGGGATCGGTGAGGATTTTAAGGGTCAGCTTTTGGTACTTCTGGAGATCCTTGTTCCAGTAGTCCTTGCGCGCATTGAAGACCGCCTGGCTGTCCTTGACAGTTGCAGCTTTGTCCATCACGTACGGGCCGGAGCCAACCGGCTCGGTCTTGATGGCGTCGGTTCCCAAAGCCTTGGGGCTGCCCATCAGGCCGGCGGCCTGACTCAGGAAGAACTCCAGGGCAGGCTCCGGTGCGCTGAGGTTGATGTCGATGGTGTCGGCGTCCACCACTGCAATATCCGACACCGAGCTGAGTTGCGCCATCTGGGGGCCGTTGGCCTTCTTGAAGTGGTCCAGGTTGTCCTTGGCCGCCTCGGCGTCGAACTTGGCACCGTCGCTGAAGGTGACGTCAGTGCGGAGATCCACCGTGAGCTTGGTGTTGGTGTCGTTGTACTTCCAGTCGGTGGCCAGCATGGGGCTGAGCTTGCCGTCCGGTTCGCGCAGGATCAGCGAATCGTATGCAGCCTGAAAAGGCTGCAGCGCGTGGCCAACGTGCGCTTGGGCGGGATCCCACGAGGTGAGGTCGCGCAGGGTGCCCAAGGTCAGTGCCGTGACGGTCTTTCCACCGGCGGCGGTGGAACCTGCACCAGCGCCGCCACCGCCACAAGCGGTGAGTGCAAGCGAGGCGCTCAGTACGAGGGCGGCAGCTGCCGCCTTGGGACCTAACTTCATTGTTGGCTCCTTGAGAATTTTCTCGAACAGGGGAGTTGGGAGGGAAGCATTGTGGCGTGAGCCACACTTACCCTGTGAAATTCAGAGTACGCACACCCAGCGGCTTTGGCAACCGGTTGTCTAAAATTGTTGCAAAATGTGCCGCGGAGGCAAGATGCTTACCGCGAAGGACCAGCGGTGACTCCAACAATCGGTTGCCAATGATCGCTAGGAGACGCGGGAAACAGCGTCCGGGTAGCTCTGGCGGTAGACGTCCTTGATGATTCGAAGCGACTTTTCAGCTTCCGCGGGACTGATCCAAAACGGCTCCGGCTCATCCAGCCGGCCGTAGAAATCATTGATCAGCAACTCATGCGAGACGCCCCAGTAGGACCTGCCGCCCGTGTCGCTCGTTCGCTCCGGTATCACGTCCACCCGCCCGTCTGCATAGGTGACCGTAAGGTCCCCGCGCAGACTCAAGACGGCCTTTTCGGTGACCACTTCCAGTGTCACCGGGGCGTTGCAGGCGTGGCCGAGCGTGGCGTAGAAAACGCTCCTGGCACCGCCCGCATGGTCGGCAACAAACTCCGCAGTGTCTTCCACCTCGATGGTCCCGCCCAGGAAGCGGGTGGCAGCATTGCCACGCACAGCGACGACGTCCCCCACCAGCCACTGGAGCAGATCCACGGTATGGATGGCTTGGTTCATCAGAAGTCCGCCCCCGCCACCTTGCCAGGAACCGCGCCACGGCCTGCTGCGGTAATACTCCGCGGAACGGTGCCACATCACGCTTGCGGCCGCCCCCTGTACGGTACCGAGATCTCCGCTTGCCAGGAGCGATCGCATGGCCTGGGACGTCGCATTGTAACGGTTTTGGAAGCAAACGGCGATCTTCGTGTTGCCCTTCGACGCTGCTTCAACCAGGCGCCGCCCTTCCGCCAGGGTATGGGCCAGCGGCTTTTCCACAATCACATTGACGCCGCGCTCCAGGCAGTCCACTGCTACCGAAGCATGTTGGTTGTGCGGGGTGCAGATGTGCACCACGTCCGGTTGGACAGCCTCAAGCAGTGTTGCATGGTCAGCGAATCCGGGGACGCCGTAAAGTTCCGTAGCGGCAGCCAGCCGCTGGGGGTCGGGGTCGCAGACACCAACCAGCTCGGCGCCGTCGAGCTTTGCAACGGCCTCGAAGTGGACTGTGGAGACGTCGCCGCAGCCGATCACGGCAGCCCTGATGCTCACGAAAGCTCAACCCCGTTCTTTGCGGTCAATGCTGCGAAGGCCCGCGCTGCGATCCCGAAGGCCACCGGCCCGGAAAAGCCGCCGAGCTCGTGGGCGCTGGCAAGGTGGGGTTCCAGGGATGCAAAACCGCTGTACCCGTCAGCCTTGAGTGCTGCGATGGTGGCGTCCAGTTCGCCGTCGCCCTCGCCGGAGGGAACAACTTCGCCCGTGGTGGACAGCGCGTCCTTCACCTGGAAGTACTCAAGGTACGGGCGAAGCATGGCGTACCCGTCCGTGTACGGCTTGACGCCCACCTGCACAAAGTTCGCGTTGTCCCAGGCGACCCGCAGGGCCGGGGAGTTGACGGCCTCCATGATGTCCAGCACGCGCTGGGGCGTATCACCATAGATGCCCTTTTCGTTTTCATGCAGAAGCACCACACCGGATTCCTCGGCGAGCGCCGCCAGTGCCCGCATGCGGACGAGGACGTCGTCGCGGATATCCTCGGCACTCCGGCCCTCCCCGCGGTAGAAGGAGAAGATCCTGATGTACGTGGTGTCCAGGCCTTTGGCTATCGAGATGATCTGGCGCAGCCGCTCCAGCTCGTGCTCAACGGGCAGGCTGACATCCACCTTGCCGACAGGACTTGCAACAGCTGAGACCTTCAGGCCCTTGGTATCCAGGATGTCCTTGAGCTCGGCAACTTGGGCGGGGGCCATCTCCGAGACGTTCGTTCCCCAGGCACTTCTGACTTCGATGTGGCTGGCGCCCAGGGCCAACAGCACGGAGGCCTGGATGGCGGGATCAGGATCGATTTCGTCGCCGAATCCTGAGAGCTGCCAGGTTGCTTGTGTTGCGTGGGTCAACGGAATCTCCTTGCTAGGACCCTCGCGGCAGGGCAGCCTTCGATTCCAGCTACGGCGCGTGGGTGGCTTGGTTCACACAAAAGGTGCTCCGGCAAGTCTAGGCAGTCTGCCAACTTTTGACAACCGGTTGCCAGAATAGGCCATCTGTGGCACCCTTGGGGAATGCAGCTGTGGCAAGGGTCACAGCATCCCGTCATTCCGTTCAGAGAGGAGCGCCATGGCGACGCAAGCGGCAGGAACCCAGCGCCCTGCCACCATCCACGACATCGCCGCCGTATGCGGTGTTGCCGCATCCACTGTTTCACGCGCGCTGTCAACGCCGGACCGGGTCAACATCCGTACCCGGGAGCGCATCCAGGCGGCTGCCGCAGAGCTGAACTACCTGCCGAATTCCCAGGCAAAGGCATTGAGCTCCGGACGCACGGGAGCAGTAGGAGTACTTGTTCCCGACATCACCAACCCGTTCTATTTCGACCTGATCCGGGGAACCCAGCTCCAGCTCAAGGCGGCGGGTTATACCCAGCTGCTGGTGGACACCGAGGAATCAGACGAGGTGGAAGCCAGCACGCTGGAACAGTTGCGAAAGACAGCCGACGGCGTCATCGTCGCAGCCTCCCGGCTCACCGATGATGCGCTCATGGAGGCTGCCGGCAAGGCGCCCCTGGTGACCATTAATCGTGACGTTGCAGGTGTTCCTGCCGTCATCATTGATACCCCCTCCGCCACCAGCCAGGCGCTTGACCACCTGATTTCGCTGGGACACACCCGGGTTGCCTACATCGCCGGGCCGCTGACGTCCCAATCCAGCGAACGCCGCTGGGCTGCCCTGTCCGAGGCAGCCCAGGACCGTGGCGTGGAAGTGCGCAGCCTGGGCCCGTTTGCTCCCAAGACCCAATCGGGTGCAGCTGCCGCCGATGCCGCAGTGCACAGCGGGGTCACTGCGTGCATCGCCTTCAATGACCTGATTGCGATCGGCATGCTCCAGCGGCTGCGGGAACGCGGGATCCGGGTACCGGAGGAGATGAGCATCGTGGGGTGCGACGACATCTTTGGCGCGGACTTCTGCAATCCCCCGCTGACCACCATGGCGTCACCGATAGAACAGGCGGGCAGGGTGGCCGTTTCCATGCTGCTGGCCAAGCTCAACCCGCTGGCCGGAGGCGGCATCCGCAGCCGTTCGGTGATGCCCACGCACCTGACAGTGCGAGGTTCCACCGCCGCGGCGCCGCACTCCTGACCGCGGTTCCTGGAGGTGGACTTGCAGGGTGACGTAGCGCTTGTTCATAGGCACGGAGAAAGAAAGCCCCGGCGCACGCGCCGGGGCTTCCCTTGCCTGGTTCCGCTAGAGCCGGTCCGTCTGGTCCTCGCCCTTGTGGCCCGTTCCGCGCAGGTTCTCCTGGACCTTGCCGAACAGATCCTTGATGGTGGATTCGGCGTTGGTGAGGACATCCACCGGCAGGTGGACCTCGTGCGTGAGCGGCAGGTCGTATTCATCCTTCAGGTGGGTGCCGTTCCCCACTCCGTCCAGGGACAGGTAGACCATGGCCTCCGTCCGTGCGATTCCAGCGATCTTGCCAAAGACAACGGTGAACTCGTTCGGCCGGAAGCTGATGGTCTGGCCAATGTGGCTACGGCCAAGATCACCGGCGGTAACGGTCTTTTCCTGCTGGCTGCGGGTGTATTCCATAACTACTCCTCAAGGTCGCCGACATCTACGCCAGCAGTCTAGCGGCGCCCCCTTGGGACGGTACATAGTGCAAGACTGGGTCAACGCCAGCAGCAACACCTCCAGGAGCCTGCCATGACAACCCAACAATTCCCTTCCGCCAGCTCCAACAGGCTCACGAGCCTCCTGGGCATTGAGGCGCCAGTGGTCCTCGGGCCGTTCGGAGGTTTCTCCTCTATACAGCTCACCGCAGCAGTGAGTGAAGGCGGCGGGCTGGGTTCCTTCGGCCTCTACGGATACGACGGCACCGCCATCCGAAAGACGGCAGCCGAACTCCAGGCGGCGACAGCAAAGCCCTTCGCCCTGAACCTTTGGGTGCCCACCGGCAATGAAACCACCGCCCTCGCGCCGGAAGAGTTCGAAAGACACACCGCCGCCCTGAAACCGTACTTCGAGGAACTGGGCATACCCCTGCCGGACATGCCTGCCCGGTACCTGGCGGACTACGGCGAGCAGGTGGAGGCGACACTGGAAGCGGGTCCCGCCGTCGTCAGCTTTGTTTTCGGCGTGCCTGCGCCCGACGTTGTGGAGGAAGCCCACCGCCGCGGCATCAAGGTAGTGGGCACCGCCACCACCGTTGCCGAAGCGGTGGCGCTGGAGGCAGGCGGGGTTGATGCCGTGGTGGCCAGCGGCATGGAGTCCGGTGGCCACCGGGTGTCCTTCCTGAAGCCCGCGGAGGAGTCGCTGGTGGGTACGTTCGCCCTGGTTCCCCAGGTTGCCGACGCCGTATCCATCCCGGTCATCGCGGCCGGCGGCATCGCGGAGCGCCGTGGCTTCGCGGCAGCCATGGCACTGGGGGCTGATGCCGTTCAGGTGGGAACGGCATTCCTGGCCACCCGTGAATCCGCCGCCGTACCCGCTTACCGTGAGGTGTTGCGCAGCCCCGCCGCTGCCCACACTGTATTGACCCGCACCCTGAGCGGCCGGCTGGCCCGCGGCATTCCCAACCGCATCATCAGGGATCTTGAAGAAGCCGGCACGGTGGCCCCGTTCCCGGTGCAGAACTGGCTGACGGGCCGCTTCCGGCCACAGGCTGCCGCCCAGGGGAACACGGACCTGATGTCCCTGTGGGCCGGGCAGTCGGCTCCGCTGCTCCGGTTCGACACCGCAGCCGAGGTCCTTGCCGAGCTGCTGGCAGGAGCCGGCCGGACACCGGATCACCGGTAGAATCTGGAGCGATATTCAACCGGTGCCGCCTGCGCGCCCGGTTCCGGCGGGGAGGGAGGAACCGTGCGAACGCAACGTCCGCGCCCGCCCTTCCACCTCTTCCGCGCCTCCGCCGTGGCTACCGTCATCCTGACGCTCGCCTCCGGTGCCCACCTTGCCGGCGGCGGGGAACTGCCCGCTCCCGTTATCCTGTTGGCGGTCCTGGCACTGACCGCGCTCGGCAGTACCACCGCCACGCGCCTGCGGCTGGACTTTCCGGCCCTGGCCACCCTGCTGGGCGGCGGGCAACTGGCACTGCACGAGCTGTTTACGGTCTTCGGTTCCCCCGGCGCGGCAGCTCCAATACGTGCCACACTTCATACCGGACACCTGGCCGGCGCTGACGTGCTGGCACCGGCGGTGGGCCACGTCCACGCCGCGGAAAGCACCTCCGGGCCCCTGATGCTGGCAACGCACGCCCTGGCAACGCTGGCTTGCGCCCTCCTGCTGGCCAAAGGCGAAGCAGCCCTGTGGGCACTTGCCGCCTGGCTGCGGCCGCTGGCGGCCCTCCCCCGCGCGGTGGCGCCCGACGCCGTCCCGCCGGCTTTGGCCTCCTTTCCCGCCGCTGCTGCACGGCGGCGTCCCTGGCGGAACCTCCGGCAGGACAGCCGGCGCGGCCCGCCGTCCGCCGTCGTACCTTCGCGCTAGAACCGCCCCGCACCTCCGGCGGCGGCATCCGATACTTTTGCGCGCCTGTTCCGATGTCCCGGCGCGCGCCGGAAAGGCAACCCGTGAACACCTCAACACTTCGCCGTACCCTGCAAACAACCGCCGCCACCGGGGCCGCTGCAGCCCTGCTGCTCGCCGTTGCCGCCGGGGCCTCGGCGCACGTCGGCGTGACGCCGGACAAGACCGATGCCGGTTCATATGCCCTGCTCACCTTCTCGATTCCGCACGGCTGCGACACCTCAGCCACCACCAAGGTGGCTATCAGGCTGCCGGAGGAACTCAACGATGCCCAGCCCACGGTCAATCCCAACTGGAGCGTGGAGAAGGTCGCCGAACAGCTCGCCGAGCCGAAGAAACTGGCTGACGGCACGTCCATCACCAAGCGGACCAGCCAGATCGTCTACACCGCCAAGGCGCCCCTGGCCCACGAACTCCGCGATGCCCTGGTGCTCTCCGTAAAGCTCCCGGACGCGGTGGGCAGCACGCTGTACTTCCCCACCCTCCAGAGCTGTGAAACCGGGCAGACGGACTGGTCCGAGATCGCCGTGGACGGCCAGGACCCGCACTCCCTGAAGGCCCCGGCGCCCTCGGTCACCGTCACCGAGGCAGGCGGCACCGGACACGGGGATACTGCTGCAGCCTCGGATTCACACTCCAGCGCCTCCCCGTCCATCGAACAGGCCTCGGTGACGGACAGCGGGGCGGACGCCCGGAGCTGGGCAGGCCTGGCAGCCGGCACCACCGGCCTGGTGCTCGGCGTCGCGGCGTACCTGCGCAGCGGCACCCGCCGGAAACCTTCCGCGGACCCGGCAGCCAAGTAGGGCACTGGCCTTGATGCCCGGATCATCACGATCCGGGCATCAAATTGGCGCGCCGCCTCGCCGCATCATTGACGCAGCCCACCACTGCCGCGAAGGTGGTGCCATGAGGTCTCAGCGAATTTCACACGGGTTTGCCATCACGACGGCGGCAGCGGCAGCCGCGCTGCTGCTCAGCGGGTGCGGCCCAAGCCAGCCGCAATCCTCGACGACGCCGGGCAGCAGTTCTGCCAGCCCCGGCGAAACGTCCGAGTCGCCCACCCAGTCCGCAACGTCGTCGGAGTCGCCGTCGGCAACGGCCCCGGCCAGCGCTCCTGCGGCAGAACCGGCGCTCTGCACGGCGGCCGGCCTCTCCGCGGCCACGGATGCGACCGGCGGCGGGGCCGCAGGCAGCGTCTACATGAAGCTCAACCTCACCAACACCGGTTCCGAACCATGTGTTCTTCGTGGCTTCGCCGGTGTTTCCCTGGCCGCGGATGCTGCCGGTGCTCCCATCGGCGCGCCGGCCATCCGTGACGAAGCCACCGCACCCACCGACGTCATGCTGGCACCAGGGCAGACCGGCTCGGCCGTCCTGCGCTACACGAATGCCGGAAACTATCCCGACTGCGCCATGGTGGACGCCGCCGGCTACCGGATCTACCCCCCGGAGGACACGGCGTCGCTGTTCCTGCCCCAACCCACCAAGGCGTGCAGCAACGCGGAGATTATGCTGCTGACCATCAGGGCCTTCCAGCCGGCATAAGGTTCCGGAAAAGGTTCGTCAGCACAGACAACTGCAGGCGGTCCGGCAAGATGCCGGGCCGCCTGCAGCTTGATTTCGCCCTTTGGGCGGATCGGTGAATAGGCGAACTGGTGCGCCGTCCTACTAGTGAGCCGTGGTGGTACGGCCGGCACGCGCGGTGCCGCGGGACAGTGCCACGCCCAGGCCGACCATGGCCACGCCCAGGACAAAGTGCAGCCAGTTGTCCGCAGTGTTGACCGGGACGAAGTTCGCCGGCGTGTCAAGGCCGATCAGCAGGCCGTACAGCCAGAGGACCAGGTAGATGGCGCCACCCACGATCAGGTAGTTCTTCGACTGTGCGGCGTTCCGGGCCAAGGCGATGCCGGCCGCGCCAAACAGCAGGTGGACGATGTTGTGAAGTATTGATACCTGGAAGATGCCCAGGAGCAAGGCCTCAGATTCGTGGCCGGCGAATCCCAGGGTTTCATAGTTGCCGGTGATGCCCGGGATGAACCCCAGGACGCCCACCAGGAGGAACACTACGCCTACCGCGAGGGCTGCTTTTTGGATGTTTGTCCGACCTACGGTGCGACCGTCCGAACTCATGCTTGTCATGATTACTCCTGCTGTTGTCGTTCCGTTCACATCATGGCTGCCGGGTTGCGCCTGACCATAGACTTAACCACCGACATGCTAAGTATACTTAGCAAATACGCCACGCATAGATCAGGGCTGATAACAGACCCATCACAAACCGGCCCCTCAGGGCCCGGACCAAAGGCAGGCTGAACTGGGATGACGTCGATTTGGTTGGACAGCCGGGAAGCATTTACTTCTGATCCGTTCGAGCCCGGGAGCAGTTACGACACTGTGGTGGCCGGGGCCGGGCTCACCGGCTTGGTGACCGCGCTCCTGCTGGCCCGTTCCGGGCAGAACGTCCTGGTGCTGGAGGCGCGCTTCCCCGGTGCGGTGACTACCGGGAACACCACCGCCAAAGTGACGCTGCTGCAGGGCACTTTCCTGTCCCAGCTGTCCAGGCAGTACTCGCAGAAACAGGTGCAGGCATACGTGGACGGCAACCGTGAAGGCCAGGCCTGGCTCCTGCGGTACCTCGACGAGCACAACGTGCCCTATCAGACGCGGGATGCCTACACCTATGCGGCTTCTGCGCAGGGGACGGAGAAGCTGCGCGAGGAAGTCAGCGCCGCTTCCACCGCCGGGCTGGACGTGGAGTACGTGCGCGACGCCGGCCTGCCATTCCCCGTGCACGGCGCCGTACGCCTCGCGGACCAGGCGCAGATCCATCCTGTCGATGTGCTGGACACGCTCGTGGCCGACATCCGAAGCCGCGGGGGGTCCGTGGTAGGCGGGGTCCGGTTGCAGGATGTCACAGGCGGCAGCCCTGCCACGGTCCACACGGACCGCGGCACCGTCACCGCGAACGAAGTGGTGCTGGCCACCGGTATCCCCGTGCTCGACCGCGGGTTGTACTTCGCCAAGCTGAAGCCCAGCCGGTCCTACGCGGCAGCACTGCAGCTGCGGGAGGACCAGGCCCCGCCCGCGGGAATGTACATCTCGGTGGAACAGCCCACGCACTCCCTGCGGGACTACGAGATAGACGGCCGCCGGCTGCTGCTGGTGGGCGGGCACGGCCACCACGTGGGCCGGGCAAGGTCCGAGAAACACCACCTGGGGAGCCTGCTGGACTGGGCCGCCCAGCAGTACCCGGGCTCGCAGGTGACCCACACCTGGTCAGCGCAGGATTACATGGCCGTCAACCTCATGCCCTTCTTTGGCAAGCTGCCACGGGGCAAGGGCCACGTCTACTTCGGCACGGGCTACAACAAGTGGGGCATGACCAATGCCGTCGCCGCTTCTTTGGGAATTGCTGCGGACATCCTCGGCGGGCATGTGCCGTGGGCGGACACCATCCACCACCGCGTCACTTCCCCGTCCGGAGCCTTCTCGGCAGTTTCCCTCAACGCCGGCGTGGCGGCCAAGCTGGCTTCCGGCTGGGGGCAGCTTGCCGCCGAAGGCCTGATAACCGAAGGTGGGAAGGTCCTGAAAAAGGACAAGGACCAGTTGCCGGCACCGCCCGCCCCTGTGGTCCCGGAGGACGGCCAAGGGCAGGTGTACCGTGAGGGCACCCGCCCGGTTGCCGTCTCCACCGTGGACGGAACCACCTGCAAGCTGTCCGCGGTCTGCACGCATCTGGGCGGCATTGTGCACTGGAACGACAGCGAACAGACCTGGGACTGCCCGCTCCACGGCTCCCGCTTCACCAATGAGGGAAAGCTCCTCGAGGGGCCGGCCACCAAGAACCTTCCCGCCGCAGGGAAGGCTTGAGCAGCCGCACGTCAGGGCCGGCCCGGATCGGCTGTCGGTGGGTTAGGGCATGATGGAGGCATGCAGCAGGAACAGGGCTCCAGGCCGGGCGGAACCTCAGCCTCCACGCCCATGGGGCAGTTCAGCAGGCCCACCCGCGAATGGTTCCTCGGCGCCTTTCCAGAGCCAACTCCTGCCCAGGACGGTGCATGGCAGGCCATCTCCTCCGCCTCGCACGCACTGGTGGTCGCGCCCACCGGCTCGGGCAAAACCCTGGCCGCGTTCCTCTGGGCTTTGGACCGGCTGCTGGTATCCGGCTCCGCGGCGCCGGAGGGCCTCGTCCCTGACGTTACCGGGCCGGAGGCACCCGCAAAAGGAAGGCGTCCCCGGGCCCCCAAACGCAAGACCCGCGTCCTGTACATCTCCCCCCTGAAAGCACTGGGCGTGGACGTGGAACGGAACCTTCGCTCGCCGCTCATCGGCATCACGCAGACCGCCAAGCGGCTCGGGCTCCCCGCCCCGCTGATCACTGTTGGCGTCCGGTCCGGGGACACCACGGCAGCCGATCGCCGCGCCTTGCTGAGCAGCCCGCCGGACATTCTTATCACCACGCCGGAATCGCTGTTCCTGATGCTCACCTCAAGGGCCCGCGAAACCCTCACCGAGGTGGACACCATCATTATCGATGAGGTCCACGCGGTGGCCGGGACCAAGCGCGGAGCCCACCTCGCCGTCTCACTGGAACGGCTGGATGCGCTGCTGCCCAAACCGGCACAGCGGATTGGACTCTCCGCCACCGTTGAGCCCAAGGAACTGGTAGCCCAATTCCTGGCAGGGACCGCGCCGGTGGAAATCGTTGCCCCTCCGGCGAAGAAGAACTGGGACCTTACCGTCTCAGTCCCCGTTGAAGACATGTCAGACCTCCAGGGCGCCGCCGGTGCCTTCGATTCCGGTCCGGCGTCCGGGCTGCAGCCCCAGGCCTCCATCTGGCCGCACGTGGAGGAGAAGATCGTCGACCTGGTGCTGGCCAACCAGTCCACCATCGTTTTTGCCAACTCCCGCCGCCTGTCCGAACGGCTCACCGCCCGGCTCAATGAGATCTACGCCGAACGGCAACTGGTGGCTGCCGGCGGTGGGTGGGACGATCCCGGGCCGCAGCAACGGGCACCCGGCATTCCCGCCTCCACCGCCACTCCAGCACACATGATGGCGCAGGCGGGAAGCACGGCCGGAGCGGATCCGGTGCTGGCACGGGCCCACCACGGCTCCGTCTCCAAGGACCAGCGGGCCCTGATTGAAGACGACCTCAAATCCGGCCGGCTGAGGTGCGTTGTGGCCACTTCGTCACTGGAACTCGGCATCGACATGGGTGCCGTGGACCTGGTGGTGCAGGTGGAATCGCCGCCGTCGGTGGCCAGCGGCCTGCAGCGGGTGGGCCGTGCCGGCCACCAGGTGGGCGAGGTTTCCCAGGGTGTCCTCTTTCCGAAGCACCGGGCAGACCTGGTACACACGGCCATCACCGTGGAACGTATGTTGACGGGAAAAATCGAGCGCCTCAGCATTCCAGCCAATCCCCTGGACATCCTCGCCCAGCAGACGGTGGCCGCCACGGCTTTGGGCAGCATAGATGTTGAGGAATGGTTCACCACCGTCCGCCGTTCCGCCCCGTTTGCGTCCCTCCCCCGGTCCGCTTTCGAGGCCACGCTTGACCTGCTCGCCGGCCGCTATCCGTCTGATGAGTTTGCCGAGCTGCGCCCCAGGATCATCTGGGACCGCAACGCCGGCACCATCGAAGGCAGGCCGGGAGCCCAGCGCCTGGCCGTCACTTCCGGCGGCACCATCCCGGACCGCGGGCTTTTCGGCGTTTACATTATCGGCACCGAGGTGGAGGGCACGTCCTCCCCTTCAACGGACGGCAAGCCGGCGCCTGCGCCCAAGGGCGGCCGCCGGGTGGGCGAGCTGGACGAGGAGATGGTGTACGAATCCCGTGTCGGCGACATCTTCGCCCTCGGTGCCACGAGCTGGAAAATCGAGGACATTACGCATGACCGCGTACTGGTTTCGCCCGCGTTCGGCCAGCCTGGAAAGCTGCCCTTCTGGAAGGGCGACTCCCTCGGCCGCCCGGTGGACCTGGGCCGGGCACTGGGCGCGTTCGTCCGCGAACTGTCAGCGTCCGACGTCGGGCCCGCCACCGAGCGCTGCAAGGCCAGCGGCCTGGACGACTTCGCGGCCAACAACCTCATCAGTTACCTGAGCGAACAGAAACAGGCCACCGAAGTGGTCCCCAACGACACCACGCTGGTGGTGGAA
This sequence comes from Arthrobacter sp. SLBN-100, assembly GCF_006715305.1. Lineage (NCBI taxonomy): Bacteria > Bacillati > Actinomycetota > Actinomycetes > Micrococcales > Micrococcaceae > Arthrobacter > Arthrobacter sp. SLBN-100. The sequence goes on along the minus strand of NZ_VFMY01000001.1, from coordinate 3,693,600 downwards.
CGGTTCCACGACGAACTGGGCGACTGGCGGGTGATCCTGCACAGCCCCTTCGGCATGCCCGTCCACGCGCCATGGGCGCTGGCTGTGGGCCAGCGGCTGCACCAGCGGTACGGCATGGACGGCTCCGCCATGGCCGCCGACGACGGGATCGTGCTGCGGGTGCCCATGATGGAGGACGAGCCTCCCGGTGCCGAGCTGTTCCTGTTTGATCCGGAGGAACTGGAGCAGATTGTCACCGCAGAAGTGGGCGGCAGTGCGCTTTTCGCCTCGCGCTTCCGTGAATGCGCGGCGCGGGCCCTGCTGCTGCCGCGGCAGACCCCCGGCAAGCGCCAACCGCTGTGGCAGCAGCGGCAGCGG